>JAJTBE010000021.1 GCA_021287065.1 Bacillota bacterium | reverse complement strand
ATATATGTACTGATGTGATTTTTTCCGACAGGAGCACGGATAAAACTTTTATAGGCTTATTCAGGGATGTGTTCTATAAATATGATAAATCAACAGGCAGGGTTTTGTTTAAGGCGGATTTCCGTTCAAATAAGTCTGTTATTAGACAAAATTCACATAAGCTCATTTGTTTGAACAAAAATCATATGGTTCTGGTTCGCCGGTATAAGCTAAAAAAAGTTGATATTTATAATAACAAGGTAATCCAGCGTAAAATAATATCAAAAAGATATAATATTACGAGCGATGTATCTTCTGATAATCTTAGAAGTAAATTTTGCACAATGGGAAATGAAATCGTAAACGGGATAGTGTTCTATGATTTCTATATTTTTATTTTTTCATCAGATACTCTTGAACTTATCCTGCCACCGATAAAGCTTCCTGATGAAAACCCTTTTTGCATGTCCCCTTCAGGAAAATTTGTGGTTTTTACTGATAAAGGGAAGTTATACAGGATTGATTTGGAGAAGAAGGGGTTGAAAAAGTGATTTATTCATTCCCTCTGACAAAATGTCTTATTATTACATCGGAATTGATGGAGAGTGAGGTAATGCTGCTGAATTAAAGAATGGATTTATATTATCACTCACAAGGATCATGGCGGTTTGCCCAGCTCCCGGATAAACTTTTTGAAAAAAGTTTCCCCGCGCCCACCCAGCGGGCGGGCACCCGCCTTCCCAAAACTTTTAAATTGGGGGACCGACCGGGGTTCAGGGACCATCAGAGGAAACCACGCTTTTTTTGAAAAGTGAGGTCTCCTCCGAACCTCCTCCATTGAAAAACAGGAGATTGGGCTTGGGGATTTGAGTCAATCCTCCTAATTCAGCGGCATTGGGAAATGAGAACAGCCACAGGATTTATCCTGTGGTAGTATGAACCTGAACTCTCCTTTAAAAGTCGTTTCAGGCAGCTTCCCGGCGATGATTCCGGGAGATAAGCTGCAGGTCAGAAAACAAAAGGTGAATGGTTGTGGGATTGTATGAACAGATTTATTGTTGTAATCTCGGTTATGCTTGCAGTTGTTGTGCTGTTTTTTGCTGTTTTTTACTGTTGGGCGCTGTTTGAGAAGGGCGAAGGGAAAAGGCAATGAACAGGAATGACTGTACGGATAATCAATGGCGTGTAATTTATCAGCTTTACCAGTTCAAAAGGCAAAATAAACGCTTTCCCGCCAGCCTGAATGAACTGCCCGATTATTCGGGAGGCGCGCCTTCCTCAGTCTGTGTGTCAACAAAAAAGCAATTTGTTTACCGTCAGACAGAAGAAGGTAAAAATTTTGAACTGCAGTGTGAATTTGACAAAAAAGATCATTACAACCATACTGCACACCCGGATTTGAGTTCTGACAATATTCTGAACGGAATAAGAATTGATAAAGCCGGTTACAGTCAGGTGTTTAACACAGTCTGCAACTTCAGGGATGTTTCTCACATAAGGATATATCCCGGGCATGTGATTATTGTCTTAAATGATATGAAACACTGCGATTATTCCCTTATTAATCCCGCATTGGAAAACATCCGAAAATCACTGAAGGACAATGGGTTTTCAAAAGAAGTTGAGATAAGAGGAAAATCGGAATAAATTGTCATCAAAAACAATATTTGAATTTCTGCAATGGGAGGTGTACTTTGAAAAAAATCTCATCAGGAATCAGAAGCAGGGATCTTCAAACCAGACTTCAGGCTATTAATGAAGCTGTGGCTGGAGATATGCGAAATACGGAAATTATTGAAAGCCTGATTTCTGCATTAAAGTATAAACAACCCGAAGGGTGGCTTGCCGCCGGGGAAGCATTGGAAAAGCTTGCCGGGCCTGAAGCTGTGCCGGTGTTGATAAAAAAACTTGAAAGTTCAAATCCGAAAATAATAGAAATTTGCGCGGAGCTTCTTGGACTTTTACGGGCTGAAAATGCCGTTGAAAAACTTACCCTTTTGCTGAAAGATAAAAGGAATATGGTAAGGGCGAATGTGGCTGAAAGCCTTGGACGCATAGGATGTAAGGAATCTGTGCCTCATCTTCTGGAAGTTCTTGATGATTCGGATTTTATAGTTCAGGGCCTTGCAGTTGATGCGTTAGGCTGGATTGGCGAAACCTCGGTGAAAGACAGACTGAACGATATGAAATCCATGACAGATAACGACTGGTTGAATCTTCACCTTTCAAATACCTTATATCTGTTGGGTGACAAAACTCAATATGATAATATCCGCAAGCATCTTTTTGAAGGTGAATGGGCTGCACCGGCAGCCCAGATGATAGGGTATATCGGATTGGATTTTCCTGAACACGAGAGGGCGGAACTACGGGACGAACTGGAAAAATACAGGGAAAGCCTGAATGCTGCTGATTACAGCGGAGTGATCGAATGCCTCGGCGAAGCGATAGACAGGCTGAGGGGTATCAGGAAGTAAGGGAGCTTTATGAAAAAAAATATTGAGCAGATTGAGGGTTTTATACATCAGAATCTTCTTCCTTTGTGGAGGGAAAACCCAGGGGATTATACGGAAGATTATGATACAAGGCTTTTTATGCATTATTTTGATGGTTTGTCTGAAGGGTTTGGCACTCTTATTCGGGAGTATGGGGACACAGGCGAAGGTGTTTTTACCGATTTCAGCCATTATTCCGAAGAGAAGAAGATTGACGGGTTCAGGATGCATAGTCTGAAGCTTATGTTAAAATATCCCGATGAACCTGAAAAAGCATATTTTACCTATCTGGATTGTTTTGACAGATATATAAGAAAATTCAGAGAAAAACATAAGGTTATCCATCGTTTTAAACCTACATTTTCGAAGAAACAATTTGCAAAAGAGGTTATGAATTTTCTTAAAATGAACCCTGATGTAAAAACAGATCAATTGCGCCTTGAACCGGGAGGAATTGAATCGGGCGGCAGCAGTAAAATTTGGTATTACTCCGGTTATGTGCGGAAATGTCCGGTAAATCCCGGGAATCCGAGAGAATCCTCCTATGTTTTTTATACTGCTGAAACTTTAAAAAACATAGGTTTGGGATATCTTATAAAAGATCGGGAGGAGTAAGCGTGGACGGACCATTTGGGATGGACAGGTATTATGAACGGTTTTATTTTCTGATGAAAGAAAACCCTTGCTTGTATATCGGGCATAAAAATATTGAAGCATTGACATCTTACTGGAGAGGTTTTAATCAGGCTGTGCAGACTGCCTACGAAGAGGATTTTTTTCCCGGAATGTCCTGCCTGATTCCTTTCGGTTGGTATTGTGCATCGGAAACAGGGGTTGAAGAGAGGCGGATCGTGGAACATTTGAGAAGCAGGCATCCTGATGCTCCCGGAGGAGCCTTTGAGGATTATCTTGACTTGATTCTGACATATATCCGCTCAGCGAACAGGTTTGTCCATAAATTCGGAAAAATGGCAAACCGGGATGCTTTTATAAAGAAAGTAAGGCGCTGGATGAAAGAAAATCCTGAAATTCCCGTCGAACATATTGTGCTGGCTGAAACCGCTAATGCTGATGGAAAACCTGAATACAAAGGCTTTGTGGTGCAGCAGCGGCTGAACAGGGATAATCCCTTTGAAAAGAAACAGATTGAAGCAACAGAGATGATTCTTGGCATAAGGTGAGGTAGATGGAGTATGGAGATTGTATCCAAAAAAAAATCCGGGCAGAAGTTGTTGTTATGGGTGTTTATTATTTTTCCGGTGCTTTTAATACCTATGGGTTTCTCTTATTTTAAAAAGCAAAATCACAACATTGTCAAAGAACTGAACAAGAACTCCCTTTATATGCAAATCAGCCAGGATGGTATGCAGGTCGGCAAGGGGGAGGCAGACAAATATATTAATCTCCTGAAGAGCGAAAAGATAAAAAAAGGCACGACCGTAGGCGGGGAGCTGGAAAAATCATTTTCCTCGGTGCCCGGACGATGCAGGGGCTGGGAGTATCATATACACAATAACGAAAAGTATGTGTGCTATGTGGTCAGGTCCCATCCCGGTGATTTTCTGGCGTTTATTTGGTGTGTTAATGAAACATATGGCGATGTAAATTTTTATCCGGTAAATGAAACTGCGCTTCTGATCAACGGACTTCAGAAAGAGAACGGCAGTTACGATGAATCACTAAAGGATGAGAAAGAAGGAGACAGGCAGGTAATTCATTATCTTAACGACCGGGAATGGGCGTTTGACAATGAGGAATACTACAAAAAAACATTGCAGAATGCATCACAGAAGTTCGGCATGTCGGAAAGCACTGTTGAAAAACTGTGGGGGGATCATACTGAAAAGTGGGTTCGACTGAGGGATTCAAAGAAATAGAAGCAAAGAGGCGGGTGGATTATGGAAAAGCTATTTTTCGAAGAAGTTGGAGAAGTTAAAGAGTTTTTTGATAAAAACGCCGCTGAACTTGATACTGCTGATTTTCTGGATCTGATCATGTTTAACTGGGATGATCGCTTTGATTATGTTAAGGATTCGCCGATCATAAGCTATATGGAAAACAGGGAAGATATTTCATCTCCGGAGGACAAGCAGAATGTGAAAAATATTCTCACAAAGTATATGGATGATGAAGATGAAAGCCTGCGTGCAGCAGTTGCCAAGTGTCTTGGTTTTGTTGCTGGGGACGATTTGACACTTTTGGAAAAGCTGGCGGCTGACAACGATTGTATTGTGAGATGCGAAGCTCTGGAAAGTATATTGCGAACTGCCGGTTCAAAGGCAGCAGGCAGGATGATTGCAGCATTTGAAAATGATGAAGATGATCTGGTCCGTTTGATTGCTGTGCGGCAGCTTTTAAAAATGGAGGATTTAAACCTCACTGAGTTTTTTGTGAAAGCAGCGGATGATGATTGTGAGGAGATTGCCGCCGAGAGCTGCTATTACCTGACAACCCGGAATGGCAGGAGAATTTACAGGTTTCTGTGCAGAAAATACAGAAAGGCGCGGTCGGCTTTTGAAAAATTATGTTTTTCCTATGCTCTGTATGTGTTCGGCGACAGGGATAAACTGAAAAAAGTGTTGTCTTCTTTGAGAAAAAAAGGTAAAAGGTTTTGGCAGGTCAGAAAACATGCTGCAATTTTCCTTGATTATATGTCAGATTACTCTGATTTGAAGACAATTAAGTTAATATTGAAAAATCTCGAAAACGCTCTGCCTGCCGAGCCTGCGTACAGCGTGTCCTATGAAATCGAACTGAGTATAAAGAAAATCAGGGAGTTTATTGATAGGGTGACAGCGGAGAATGGGGATAAGGGGTAGGATTTTCATGAACTGAAAGTAAAGGTCTGTGGGGATTAAACGTCAAAGCCGGTAAGAGTATATGAGAAAAAGAAAATATGAGATTTTAAGAGTTCTATTGTTTGTTTTGATATGCTATTTATTCTCTCAATCAACTTTGGCTTTTGCTGATAAAGATTGTTTTAAATATAAAACTAAAAATGTGCAGATAAAAACAAAGCAAACCATTATTTTTGTTAATGCTTATTGGTGCGGGGTCCCTACTTACACTTTTGCGATTCGGAAAAAAGTGACTAAAGAGAAAATTGATATTATGAAAGTTGTTTCACTTATTGTATTTGTTGATTCCACACACGGTCTCTTTTTTAATACTGGTGAAATATCGATGTTTGAATTGGGTTATCGTAATAAAGCTGAATTATTAAACCAAATTTTGTCATCTAACACAAAAATGTACTATTTAAGGAAATATATTGAAAGAATGAGTTTCTCAAATGATTTTGACGAAAAGAATCTTAAAATGTATTTAAAAAAGAGAATAGATGACAAATTACTTTTTAATAGTTGTATTTATAAATTATTATTGGAAATCCCGAAGAATTCAAAACAGGCAAGACAAAGTTTTATTGATTCAATGAGTACAGGGTTCATTAATATAAATCAAACAAAGTTTCGGAATATTTCTGATAGAATGCTTAAATCGAAATATCTTTACGAATCTCTTAACGATTTTGAATTATATATTGATTCACCGTTTGAAGTGTATGATCGTGAAAAGCTAGAGGACATTATGAAAAAATATGAAATTGAACCTGCTTTTAAGTATTATTATAAAAAATTTCTTTTTCCGTAGAGATAGCTTGATTAGATTGTTTATATAATAAAGATGACTTTTGGATGTTTATATTATAAGGTTTGCCGATTGTTTGAGGTTGTAACACCGAAGGAGGAGTCCCCCGGTCCCAAAATCATTGGCAAAACGCCAGCCCCCCCCATAACCACAAGCTTGGCAAAGGATCGTAGGAGCGGTTTTCAACCGCGACGCGGACCCGCAGGTCCGCCCACGCAGCAAACCTATGCCACAAAACCTCCGAATGTGTGGAAATAAAATGCCAACAATTGCCGGATCGCAGGCGTCCCCGCCTGTCCCCCGGGTCCCCGAAAACAACAGCCAACCGCAAGCAAACTCCATAACCACAAGCTTGGCAAAGGATCGTAGGAGCGGTTTTCAACCGCGACGCGGACCCGCAGGTCCGCCCATGCAGCAAACCTATGCCACACCCCCCCGAATGTGTGGAAATAAAATGCCAATGATTGCCGGATCGCAGGCGTCCCGCCTGTCCCCCGGGTCCCCGAAAACAATGGCTAACCGCCAGCAAAACCCAATAACCACAAGCCTGGCAAAGGATCGTAGGAGCGGTTTTCAACCGCGACGCGGACCCGCAGGTCCGCCCATGCAGCAAACAAAAACCACCCACCCCGAATACGCGGAAATTCTCCTCATAGCAACACATTTCCATAATTCGATTTATTGCGGCG
>JAJTBE010000032.1 GCA_021287065.1 Bacillota bacterium | reverse complement strand
TCCCCAAAAACAAACCCAGAACGAATCTTGCATCTAACAAACCCGAAACGGACAAAAAATCAAAAATCCGAAAAACAGAAAATGACACTTTAACTTTTTACACAATCTCTGCAACCCCGACGCGGACCCGCAGGTCCGCCCACCCGCCAACCTATACCGGAAAATCCCCCAAAAACACGGCACCTCCCGCCAACCACCAGCAAACTCGATAACCACAAGCTTTACAAAGGATCGTAGGAGGGGTTTCCAACCGCGACGCGGACCCGCAGGTCCGCCCACCCGCCAACCTATTCCGGAAAATCCCCAAAAAACACGGCACCTCCCGCCAACCGCCAGCAAACTCGATAACCACAAGCTTTACAAAGGATCGTAGGAGGGGTTTGCAACCCCGACGCGGACCCACAGGTCCGCCCATCCGCCAACCTATTCCGGAAAATCCCCAAAAAACACGGCACCTCCCACCAACAGCCAGCAAACCCAATCACAACAACCTTTACCAAAAACAATCTCCGAAAACAAAAAACCGGCTCATTGAAAAGCCGGTTTTCCGGATTACCTAATACTGAATTATGTAAAACCCTCCGTCTGATACCGCTCAGATTCCTATATTTTTCCAGCTTTCCGCAGTGCAGCTATTTTTTTCTGCATATCGGGGCTAAGCTGTTTGAGAAGCTCTGCATTGTAAATATAAGTCTGAGGGTTCATTGGTTTGATTGTGGGGTCTTCTATGTCTGCCGGAAGATTGGGATCTGCTCCGGGATTGTTGGGGGCCATGTTGTTTTTGTAAATCTGCTCTGTGGCTACTGCATATTTCCGGGATTTTTCCGCAGGTGAACCTTTTGCTACCGCAGGATCAACATCCAGCGCAACTATTGAAATCGTATTGTCGTTGTTGGCAAAGATCTCAAATGTCCGGAGATTGCGGGGGAAATCCCTCAGTGAAGGTGTTTCCACCTGCCAGAATCCATTTTCCGGACGGGTGGAATCAGTAGATATAAATGCCTTCACAGTGTTAACATGACGATGTCCGGCAATCCACATAAGAAGGTTGGGATGTTTCTGAAGCTCGGTTACAAGCTCCTTCAGAGTGCAGGCATTGGGCGGAGTGTTGGGATTGGGATTTATCCACCAGCCTGTTTCCGATTGTTCATTTTCAACTCCAATAGGTATGTGAGCGGCGATGATCATAAGCTGACCTGCTGCATCTCCTGCTGCCAGCTCGTTTTTAAGCCAAACCCATCTTTCTTCCGTGAGATATCCATGTCCGTGAATGTCTTTTGAACCGTCATTTTCAATCTGAGTATCGTCAAGAACAATAACTTTAAGGGGAACATCCGGGTTGGGAACAAAACTGTAACAGGCAAAATCGTTCTTAACATTGCTTTTGCTGAAACCGTGGCCCACCGGATATGATGTTGTATCGAAAAATTCATTTATCCACTCGGTTTTTAAAAGCGAACGACGATTCGAATCCGCTACCACTTTAGGCGGGCTTGAAAAATCGCCGACAGGCCCCGCTTTGACAATTTCCGCATTCTCTGTTGAACAGTCGAGGGTTCCCATATAATATATAGGATCGCTGAGGCTCAGAGGGTTGATGAGCACATTTCCGGCAGCAAAGATGGTGTCGCTGATATAAGTATTTCTCAAACCGGCTGCATCAACGGGAATTGAACCGATAAAAAAGTGATCGTGGTTTCCCAGAGCCTGATAAAACGGAATTGACTTATCCAGTCCCGCCGCCTTATAAGGCTTCTGAAAATCTACAGAATCAGCGCCTGCATGAGCGCCTGAACTGGGGGTTATTACCTTGCCGTCAATTACATCCATATACCATCTCAGTTCGTTATACTGAGTGCTGTTGGCGGCATCACCAAGAGACAAACCAAAGTCAAATTTGTTTTTCTTATGAAGCGCATTAACCGTCTGAATTGCAGCATCAAGCACATGGGTGGTATAAGGCATAATAGGGGAATATACTGATGTGCCTGTACCGATTGTGGGATTAATCTGCTGAAGGTAAATCAGCTGATTGGGAGCTTCCTTATCGGTAATGTGAATATCCGATATTGTAAAGAAGTTCAGAAGCTTTGTTTTCTGTGTAACTCCGGAAGTGTTGTAACCTTCCGGCATAATATCGGTGCGGACTTCAGGAGCAAGCCCCGGACCGTAAGACCATACACCGTAACCGTACTTATCATATAACTGAGTGTCTTTCAGGTTTTCAGGAGGAATGACTTCTGAAAACTCTGTGCTGAGAACAATAGTCCTCTCTGCTGTGGTTTTTGCATCGTCGGGATCAATAGGATAAGAGGTCACTGCCTGATTTTCCTGACTGTTGTCATTACTGTTAGAGCAACCGGCATAAGCGAAAGTCAGCAGCCCAATCAGAAAGATCAGACATATCTTTCCTAAACCGAAAATTCGATTCATAAAGCGCTCCTTGTAAAAAATTCTTTATGCATTGTAAAAACATGCATACTGTAAAGATTATTCTTTCATCAACATTTCCCTTTGTTTTTTAGCAGAATAAGCCAATGCCTGAAACCAACTTTCCAACATATTGGCAGCATATTGCCATTGCAACCCATCGTGGAAGGGTGAAGCAATCCCGTCGATATAGTAAATATTTTGGCATAATAGTATGAATCAGTTTTCAGGATTTTTGCAGAATAGAAAAATATCTGGAATAGACTGTGCAAAAACTACTCTTACCATAATTCTAAACCTATTTAAACCTCGAATTTGGTAGTTTTTCGCTAAACCCGATGCCCCTGAAACCCAATGCCGCTGAATTAATAAAATTCCCTCAATTTCCCAGCCCAAATACTCCTGTTTTTCAAAGAAGGAGGTTCGGAGGAAAACCTCGCTTTTCAAAAAAACACGGTTCCTTCTGAAGGTCCCAAATCCCCCGGTTCTCTAACCTCCCCGGTCTCCCAATGCCACTGAATTAGCAAAATTTACTCTAATTCCCATGCCCAATACTCCTGTTTTTCAAGGAAGGAGGTTCGGAGGGCAACCTCGCTTTTCCAAAAAAGCGTGGTTCCTTCTGACGGTCCCCAAATCCCCGTCGGTCCTAACCCCTCCGGTCGGTCCCCAATTCCAGAAGTTTTGGGAAGGCGGGTGCCTGCCCGCAGGGTGGGCGCGAGGAAACTTTTTCCAAAAAAGTTTTCTCCGGGAGCTGGGCAAACCGATACGACCCTCGTGATCGATCAGATCAATTCATGCCTTAATTCATGGGCATTAGGCCTAATCTCCACCATCCCGCAAATATAGGAAATCCTGTAGGGGAGGGCCAATGTGCTGATCTTTATATACATTTTTCAAGGAATTTTTTCGCTTTGCCACAAACGAGCTTTTATTAATATTTCATGCCTGGAGTGTCCTCCCGCCCCCAAAAAATCGCCAACCGCCAGTAAACCCCATAACCACAAGCTTCGCCAGCGATCGTAGGAGGGGTTTGCAACCCCGACGCGGACCCGCAGGTCCGCCCTCATCGCAAACTCAAACCGCAAACCTCCCGAAAGCGCGGCAACAAAACGCCAACAACCACCGGATCGCAGGCGTCCCGCCTGTCCATCCCACCCTCCCCCCAATGCCGCTGAATTGGCAAAATTTCCTCCGATTCCCCGCCCAACACTCTTGCTTCTCAAGAACAAAGCTTCTGAGATAATCCCACTTTTTAAAAAAGCATGGTTCCCTCTGAAGGTCCCCATGCTTTTTAATTCAATAGCTATTTTAATTCCGGTTTTCTACAAACAATTCCTATTCTGTTCCTGCCTTCTCCCTCTTCTTAACATTATACCAGAGTGCGGTTTCGAGCCTTTTCGTGAAGAGCCGGCATGACAGGGATGAAGGTCTGTTTATATCACCGTTTTCGCTGAAATGTCTGAAATGACAGCCTCCGCCGCAGTAGAATCTTGCCCAGCAGTCGGAGCAGCCTTCTTTTTGGTATATGGTGGACTGTCTGAAAGTTTCGATTAGTTTATCATTGCTGATTCCGTTAAAAACATCACCGATGGAATAACCCTGCATTTCGATGAACTGATGGCATGGATAAAGATTACCCCCCGGATCGACAGCCATATATTCCACACCGGCGCCGCAGCCTGTGATTCTGCGGGTAAGACAGAGTGGGTTGTCCATTTCCAGATTAAAATGGAAGAACTGCATATCCCGATCCAGCATCCATTGGGCAGCTTTGTTGTATGAATCCAGCAGAGTGGGCATATCCTGCTCCCGCAGTGCATATCCCGTGCCGTCTTCCGATGTCACAGGCTCCAGTGAAACATTGTAGAACCCCTGTTTATCATAAAACTCAAGAGCGCTATGGATTTCCGGCGTCTTCGAAGTGAATGTGCCTCTTACATAATACTGGTTTTTATTGAGCTTTTCCTTAACTTTGCTTATATTTTTAAACACCACATCAAAACTTCCGTCGCCGTTGTGGGTTTTGCGGTGAGCGTCGTTAGCATCCCTGTCGCCGTCAAGACTAAGAATCAAACTGACATTGTGCTCTTTTACAAAATCTATAACTTCGTCATTCAAAAGAACCGCATTGGTGGTAAGGGTGAAACCGATACGCTTTCCCGTCTCCGCGGCCCTTTGCTCTCCGTAAATAATGCCTTCTTTTACAAGCGGAAAAACCAGCAGAGGCTCCCCTCCGAAAAAATCCACCTGAAGTCTGGGCACATCGCCAGACTCCCTGATAAGAAAATCAATGGACTGACGCACAATGGCAGAATCCATGGAAGGCGCGCATTTGTCCACAACTTTTCCCGCAAAACAGTATTCGCAGGCAAGATTACAACGATGGGTAACATTAAGACAAATCGCCCTGAGCTGCCTCGGAGGCGTATCACCGCTGTGATCCTTTATCTTACGGCAAAGAATCCTCTCCAACTCCCCCCGTGCCTCAGCAATCTCCTCAGAAGTATATACAGTGTTGACCGCATCTCCTGCAGTACTTGCACCACCAGTATCACCATCCGTAGCGCCACCCGTAGCGCCACCCGTAGCGCAAACCTTCAGGTTTGCTCCCCCACACTCCGCACAGCGCTCCGTATCTCCCCCGCTGCCATCACAATCGCTATTGCCACCCGAACCGCAATCCCCATCATGATCCGACTTGCAACTGTTATCGAATCTTGTATCTCCGCCCATAGCGAAATCCGTAGCGCAAACCTTCAGGTTTGCTCCCCCGCTGCCATCACAATCACTATTGCCACCCGAACCGCAATCCCCATCATAATCCGACTTACAACTTTTATCGCATCTTGCATCCCCGCCCATAGCGAAATCCGTAGCGCAAACCTTCAGGTTTGCTGCCCCGCAATCCACACTACCGACTGCCAAACTATCCGCATTACAATCTATCCCGCAATCCGCGCCAAACCCCGTCAACTCCGCCTTCTCATCCAAACCGTCCGAACGTAAAACCTCATCAAGCACAACCTTAGCCAACCCGTCCAGAACAAAAATCTCCCCGGAAGCTAAAGCCAGCAGAGTATCACCATTAACCTCAAAACAATGAAAATCCGATCGAAAAAGCCCCATAAAAAAACACCCCGTCTGTAAATCAGTAGATTTATGATAACCTGAAATTTGTAACGAATCAACAGATTTAAAATATCAGCAGATTCATATTTACACAAAATCAATTTACACAAAATCCAAAATACTAATTTGCCAAAGAAGGGGCGCTTTACTGCTTGAGGGTGTGTTTTATATCATTTTACTTCCGGGTTTAAACAACCGTTGAAATATCAACAAAAATATAGGTATCATTACCATCTCCGCTGATGTTGCGGGGAACTTCGGCAACATGATCCGTGCTGCCTCCATAACCGGAATTGCCTTCGATGGTGTAAAACTCATTTTCATCCACACCGGCAACAAACCCAATATGATGCCAGGGCTCCGAAGTCCCATCCATAGAGATAAAAAGATGGCCTCTTTCTGGTTTGACAGTTAAAATACCCTTGCTTTTAGCCCATCCGTATATGCTGGGAACATAAGCTAAGTTAGGGACTTCAGCTCCATAAATGGTGCTACCGCCACAAGCTTTTTTTATGCACCAGTAAACAAAAGAAGCACACCATGCCGTTGTACCGGTTGGGTCATTAACGCCGGCAGCAGCCAGATATGAAGCAACTCTATCACTTCCCTCAAAAATATGTCTTTTGTATTCAACTTCCGCAATAGCAAGTATAGCTTCGGTTTTCCCTCTGTTCAGCTTGATTCCGATACCGGCACTTCTCGTTTTCCTACCTGCCGAATCAATATCATAGGCAATTATCTGACGAGTGCCTGATACCGAAAACCGCCTTTTAACACTCCACTTACCATCTTTGACCTCACCAACACCAATACTGAACTTTTCATCAGCAAAAAGCTCAACCTTAACTACCCCGGCATCCGCCGTCCCGTTGAATTCAACAACATCATTGATATCCAACACCGCCCCGTTCTGAGGATAAAGAAATGTAGGCATAAAATCTGATTCTTTCTAAATGATCAATTTTGTGGATTTGGATTGTTTGATATGATATCTCTCCGCTCATCTAAGCATAAACTAATCTATACTAAGGCAGGTGGAAGAGCTATTGAAGTATTAATAAAGCTAATCTTAAATTTTTGATTCCCAATCAACAGCAAGATTTGCTATCTCATCTTTTCGGTCAACACCGTTTATGCATTTGCGGCAACCGGCATAATCGGTTTCAGTGCTATTTATAAAATCTTCGATGCAATAACCGGTAAATACCCCGTTTTTAAACCCATGAACAAGAATAAACAATGCATTTTCCTGTTTCATTGCCAGATCCGGCTCTGCGATCAAATCTATGCCGAGAATTTTTGAATATTTTCTATAGTTGCTTTCCCAGGTCAGTTGGACATATCCCCTGCCATAATAAGGATAATATCTGAGTTTATTTTTTCTCCATTCTTCACTACGCCAGTATGCTTCCCTGACAGGCTGGAAAGTAGCATCTGTTTCCCATTGAATAGTCGCCATCATATAGGCAATTTGTTTTTTCAGGGTCAACCCTTGTTTAGCTGCTTCACTTCTAAGTTGTTGCAGCAGCTCGTCTTTTGTCCAGGTATGTTGGCTTGCAATATGAACATCCGGATCAAGCTCAATATCCGTATGAGGTTTGTAGAAAAACCAGGTGCCTGCGCCATAATCCATAACGACTTGAGCATGGTTCTTATCAGCATCTGCTATACTGATGTACGGAACGATTTTCCCTGCGGGAAAAAACACTTTCTGATTGTCTGCAAGAGCAGAAGAATTATCAGTCGTTTTTTTTGCAAATGTATCTACTGTACAGAGAAATGTTTTAGCCATTTTTTCCTCCTTTATGTTGGTAAGCAAATAAACAAGCCTGCCTGCCATTGAAGTGTTCAGGCAGACTTGTATCAAGACCTGCCTAAACACTAATAAAGCCGATATTACCGTAAGATCTCGATCTTTTGCAGGCTTCGTATCCTTCCGGGCTGCCCACGTCATTAGTGTTTCCTTCGATGGTCAACATATGATCTGATTCAGGTTCGAGGGCAATTCCGGTATGTCCCCAGTATTGTTTTTGAGGATACCAGATAACAAAGATATCACCGGGTTTACCTGACCCGCCATCGGAGAATTTTTTAAATACTCCTTTAATGGTAGCCTGATTTTTAAGATCGTCACAATCGAGTGTGTATTTCAGTGGAGGTGTAACTCCCATTGTTTCGCAAGCCTGCTTGAGTATAAAAGAAACAAAACCGCAGCACCATGCATAGGGATCCCCGTCCATACCTCTGCAATAAAGCCTTACCCAGGGACCTTCGTTTCTTTTTCTGAGTTCTCTGGGGTGGCTTTTTACATGCTGTAATGCATAATCAAGAACCATTTGCTTCAGGGATGAAGCTTGAGGGAGTTGCTTTAATGCATCAGTCATTGGTTTTGATAAACGGTTGAAAACCTCTTCGGTTACAATCCCGTCAACTTTAAGTCCTGAAGATTTTTGATACTCTTTTACAGCTGCTTCGGTAGCAGGACCAAAATCTCCGTCAACTACAACCGTCGGAGCATCTGCCTCCAGACAGAGCCACTCCTGAACCAATTTTACATTATAACCTACTTCACCACGCTGGACTGGATATTTTGTCGGGTGTTCCATAATGTGTTTCCTCATCAATATATTTTTTATCCCTCCCTTATTTGTTAAGGGAGGGATTGTTTGAAGGTTTACTAAGATTGCGGAAGTGCATTACCGCTGAAAATACTGAGAAATTCTATGCTGAAGCTGTTACACCAGGGGCAATAGTGGATCTTTGCACCGAACCCGGCAATCGTTGCTGAAATATTTACTCTGATTTCTTTGCATTTTGAGCAAAGATCCAACTCGCCGGCAAATTGAATTCCTTGGTGGTTGAAGCTGAATGGACCAAGCTTTCCACCTTGTGCTTTTATTATATCCTTAAGGAATTCAATTCCCGGAATAATGATCTCCTGAATATCACTTATGCCTGCTGCCAAAGCATACTGTGTTAACTCGTTCTCGTCCGAGAATGTTTGAGTGGAAAGCATATTGGCTGTATTCAGACTGAAAGGTGAGTAAAGTTTCAGATAACCGCAACAAGGGCAGTATTCTAACTTGACTGTGATTACTCCAATCAAAATTGATTTTTTGATATATGCTGTAACACATTTCTTCTTTATGTGGCAATGTGGACAATCAATTAAAGTTCCGGTCACATTACCTATGCCGGGAACATTGATTTTAATCTTTCTGTCAGTTTCTGCTTCTGCTGTAAGAGAATCTTCTGTCGGGAGGACAACCGATAACTTGCTAATCATACCCTCGCCGAATTTATTGGTATCGATCCAGTTAAAATTCATTATGATCCACCAATCAACAGCAAGACCTCTTAAAATATATTCGTAAGGCAACCATCCATAACCGCTGTCACCCCATCCTGAACCCCAGGAGTTTCTGATAAGGATTGCTCCTTTATATTCAGGATTTCCGGTTTTAGGATTTTTAATCACCATATTATCATTATATCCGACTGCAGCTACTGCATGCCCTCCGATTCTTGAATCCCTTATATCAGGGAATGGAATTTTTCCTGTTAATTCAGTCTCTTTTGAACGGATTGACTGATAGACTGAAAAACCGAACATTGAAGGTATTCCGGAAGCAAGGTTTGTTTTTATCAGGTTTAGTAATTCATCAGGATCCTGACCGGGAGAATCAAGCTTATAGTATTCAAGAGCTTTGTAGTTCTGTGCAAAAGCATAACAGAAAGCTGGTGGTTCTTCATCAAATTTTGATACGTCATAAGGCCAGTATTCCTCAGGTGGAGCACCGAAAAGAGTGAGGGCAGCCATTGTTTTTCTGGTGAAAGCTCCTCTGTCGCCTGTCCATTTAAGAAGATTTCTTGTGGTTTTGTATACAAAAAGTCTGGAAGCATCTATATGATTACCGCTTGCTTTCCTCTCAAAATACTCAAGCAGCGCTATGCCTGCATGTGCAGTACACGAGCCGATACTTTCCTGATTCTCTATAGGAGAACACCAATAGCGAAGGTCCACTGATTCTGGCAGCGTCATTGTTGGAGCATCCGAAACCGTATCTTCCGTTACTTTTTTTAAAATAGCTAAATTTGTTACTGATGGCCGTTTGCTATCATTTTCAATCAATGTATCAAAATTAAAGTCCCTGAAATCCGGGTAATCTGGTACCCAACCCATTCCTGAATTTTCGAACGACATTGTTAACCTCCGAGAATTTAGATTATTAAATATAGCTGGTTTATTGTATTGTCAAACCAGCATCTGATAGTTAAGGTCCGGTAGATAATTAGTTGTTTTTACGTTGCTTAAAAAATTGCAATATCTAAGTAAAGCTGCATTTTTTGCTTTCATTTTAGCTGTTGGTTTAGTTCTTGATTTCCAGAGGCCCATAAGGCAGACTCTGGTCTTTTGCAAAACCGATTTCGATTTTGCCTGTGTGCTTTGTGCCGAGATAGTGATGTATTTCTTCACATGCTCCGGCGAGGCAGTCTTGTGGCGAACCGGGACCGATTTCATAACCGGCGGCTGCAACCACAGTTTTACCGTTGGCTGGGTTTCTCATGATCATCTTTGTTCCCGGTAGAGGGGGATTTTTCCAGTACATACACATATACCATGCTTCAGCTACAGCAGGAGGTTTTACGCTGCTGCCTTGCCCGAATTCATTGGAACCGCCTTCATTGGATGGGCACCAGGGTTCGGCTCTGCGCATTTTATGCCCGGTTGCCGCTTCAGAATGGTTATAGTGTGAAGTTATTCTATCCTCAAAACTTGTAGGCCAGCTTCCATTCATGCCTGGTTCGTCTGAAGTAACAAGATGAGCTTCCATTACAGTTTTAACAATTGATGGAAGATATACTTCTCCATGATTGGCAAGGTTTATTGTTTTAGGAGCAAATAACTCATTGTGATCTTCAGTGTGTCCTTTAAATTGCTCCTTGTACCACAATGATTTATCACGAATCACCTGTGAGAGGTTTTTCCCTTTCCCTTTCCAGTTAGGGATCCATAAATCCCAACGTGTTTCCGGATCACCGGAGCCTGGGCCGTAACCGTCAACAAATGCCCATTCTGCATGGGTTTTAATTTCATCTTCCTTTATGCTGTAAATATGAGCCAGCTTTCCTGCAAGAGCTGCAGCAGCTTCAATTTGTGCATCTGTTGGCGGATAATTTCCCAAATTGGCAGAAGTTGCCTGATAAGCACAGCAGAGAGAAATCCCTATTCTCTCATTGTTTCTGTTCCAGGTATGATGCTTTTTGTCATCATCTGAAGAACAGGTCTTTACGATATTTGCTCTTCCTGATTGAGGTTCAAATGTGACATTGTAGTGATAATCAGAAAAAGTCTGATCATATCTTCCTGCTGTCCAGTGAAATACTATCCCTTTTATTGCCATGATTCAATTCCCCCGATTTATAATTTATAGTAATTGAGTTTTTCAACCATCATTACGCAATTCGACCACCCCCCTGTATTGAAGCATTTATATCTTTTAAATAACCATATCGTAAACAGCCAAAGCTGTATTAATACCGATTTTACCTTTATTTAAGCCGGTATTGTCAAGATTATTATTCGTCTTAAAGTCGGCAATGCCGTTTTTGTCCAGTATTATTCCTTTTTTTGCACAATGAAGGGCAAAACTGTCAAGTGTTTGTGTTCCAATAACACCTGGGCATCCGAGCTGCAATTTTCCCTTTATCCGGTTCAGTTGTGAAACACTGAGCAGTTCGAGTATTTCCAGTGCATATTGGTGGCTTATGGTAAGATTATACCTGTTAACAATGCCCCTTATAATTGGCTTTGAATTGATATTTGGTTTCTGCCCTGGTAAATATGCAGCTTCGAGATCAGAAAGATCTATATTCCATTTTTGATTTTGTTTTGGATCTGCAATGAAGATTGTTGCATATTCGAGAGATTTACCTGTCTGGGCCATTCTTTTACCTATATGATCAAACATACGAACCAGCATTTTGCTGCTCTTTTCCCTTTTTGGGTCTTCTTCTACCCATTTGTTGGTTCTGCCGCAAATCTCGTCTATCGCTAGTTTTTTGTTTAAACCAACAGCCCAGTTTATATATTTGTCAAGGAAATCAGTTGCCCCAGCCTCCTGTTCTGTCCCGTTGATATACCATGTGCAGGAAATTATATCAATTATATTGGTGTTGTTTGCATCTTCAGGCCAGAATTTTTTAATTCTGTTCATGCCGGTTCCATTTTCATCAAGAACGGACAATATTGTTGGAGAAAAGCAGAAAGGTACTTTGGGAGCTTCTTTTCTGAATATATTTCTCATTACTCCGATTGCTTTTTTGTAAAGCCCCGACCAGTCAGGTCTTTCAGATGAAGGTCCCCAGTTGTTGCCTCCGCAGTTCATCTCTGATGCAAATCTGATGACAACCCTGAACTTGTTGTTTTCCTGTAATTGATTAATACTTTTGGCAAGATTTGTTATAATATCGAGATTGTTGAGTATGTACTCAAACGGCCTGCCCTTTTCCTCCGGCTCCAGCCCTAACACAGCTATCGGTGAATCACTGTTGCTATGATCTCTGATATAGGTCAAAGCATCTAAATGCTTTTTAAGATATTGCCTGCAATCTTCATAATGCTTATAAGGACCTCTTAACGCATAGTAGTCGTTACTGCCTTCGATGCTGAAATTGTATGACTGTTTGACATCATTGAACAACAGAATTTTGTCTACACCTGGTATTTCCAGCTTACTCATTTCTAACCCCCTGTTTGAAAATTATTCTTTATTTGTATGTTATATTATTTATATTTTTTATACGCTAATAAAGTTTTCTCACATAAAAAGTGAAATCCTTCACAATAAAATCAACTAAAATTCAGCCAATTATTACATTGGCTTAACTAAAATAATAATTCATATAAAAATTTATTTTATTCAAATAAACACCATTTATATTGAAAAAAATAGATAAATGAAAGAAATTCCAATATAGCTCGGTATTGGCTTAAATACGATGTTCGTAACTATTCACCACACCCAAAAAAAAGTAAAAAATTTTCATTAAAAAATACGGATAACAAAAGATGCGTCGAATCATTATCTTATGAGAAAACCATTAGATATTGAAAAAGTTAAAGAGGTCTTGGCTTCTGAGGAAATCATGAAGGATTCTTCGCCTGCTGTTTTGGCTCTTACGGGCATTGTTTTTGCTTTGCTTGAGGAGATTGTTGAGCTGCGGAAGGAAAACGCTGAGCTTCGCCGGGAGAATGAGGCTTTGCGGGCTGAGAATGCCATGCTGAAGGATAGGGTTGAAGAACTGGAGATTCGTCTGAACAACGAGAATAGCAATTGCAGCAAGCCTCCGTCAAGCGACGGTTTTAAGAAACCTCCGGTACAGCGGGGTTTGCGGGGACAAAGCAGCAGGAATCCCGGCGGTCAGCCTGGGCGCAAGGGGATGACTCTGAAGTTTTCTGAAAAACCCTGAGCATCCTGTTGAAATCTGCTCTGGCTGCAGCTCGGCTCTGAGCGGCGTTGCGCCTGATAAAATCGAGCGGCGTCAGGTTTTTGGCAACTATTCAACCCCTGTAAAAAAATCTAAAATGACATAATCTTTTCATACCTGACACACTGAGAAACAATGAGAACAGCCACAGGATTTATCCCGTGGTTATATGCAACCTGAACTCTGCTTTAAAGCTGCTTCAGCAGCTTCCAGCCATTTTCAGGTAATAGTAACTTAAAGCTACTGAAAGGGCTGTAAAGGCAGAGCCTGAATTGCACATTGTCACAGGATGAATCCCCCAGCTTATCTTAAATGGTCTTCCAGACCTTAAATTATCTGGTGTTTTGAGTGTAAGGCGGACGGTTATCTCTTTAAATCATTATCTCCAAGCTTCATTAATGACTGAGAAACCACTACCTGTTTCCGGGTTGGCGGGGAGCTTCAGATGCTCTGCGATACTCCTTACTGTGCAGTTGTATGTAGTCATCGGAATACATTCGGCAATTTCCGGAGCTGACTGATAAATTTGTCTATATATAATGAAGAATCAGATCGGCTTTTCTTTGTCCGGCA
The DNA here is from genome assembly GCA_021287065.1 of Bacillota bacterium. Lineage (GTDB taxonomy): Bacteria > Vulcanimicrobiota > JAJTBE01 > JAJTBE01 > JAJTBE01 > JAJTBE01. The sequence continues at coordinate 855 of JAJTBE010000032.1, read as the reverse complement.
GAAATCGTGCAATAAGAGTTTATAAGGTGTGGATAACATTTGGTAAGTGTAAATTTCTATCATTATATATATCGAAAACCTCTCAACCCCCCACCGCCGATGAATTGGTAGATGTAACTCTTATTCCCGGCCGGATACTTCTGTTATCAGGGAAGGTAGTTCTGGGAAAACCTCGCCTTTTCAAAAAAGTGATTCCTCTGAGGGGCACCTGCTCCTCCGGGGTTCTGATTCCCAAACTTCATCCGGAAACCTGGCAAACCGGCATTCTTCTCCCAGACGTTAGGATAAATTCATACCCTGGTTCTTGGGCATTGTGCCCCGCCTGATTACCTTTGTTTTGTGCTTGCTCCGAATATCCGAACATCCGGACAAGCGTTTAATCATTAATGGCCATTCTTCACTGCTGTTGTCATTCTTTGTTAGACAAAGTTAAAGCTCATCCTGATTTACCAATGCATTTCAACTCCTGAACGGTTAAGTCCTGAAGTCTTACTTCCCGAATACTCCAGCCGGACTATTGTTCTGGTGTTTGAAAAGTCCTGATGAAACCTGTCTCTGGCGGACAATATGGAGTTTGATTCTCCATCCGGAACCCGATAGGGGAAAGTGGGATTTCTGAAATACATGTATTTTTAGAAAAGTTTTTTTTGATTTTTTTCGTTACATGATAGCGTAAACACCTCTCAACCCCTTGGTATCATTAGCTTTTCCTTGTTCCCAAAACTTATCAAAAAAACCTTGTTCATGGTATTGACACTCTCAAAGGCATGTGATATTATACTCAAGCGCCGGGGACAAGGGCTGAACGGTCCGAGTGGTCTGGCGGGAAGCCGACTGAGGTCGGTGGATTGAATG
>JAJTBE010000018.1 GCA_021287065.1 Bacillota bacterium | reverse complement strand
TTTTTTGGGAAACCCGCTTTTTGAAAAAAGCTCGTTTCCCAAACCCTTCCGGCAAAAACTTTCAGTGCATCATTTTTCTGCTATCTGTAATTCTGTTTTTTGCATATCAATTTTTATTGTTTTTAACTATATTTTATGTATGTTTCAATGAATTAGCCAAAATCCACTCAAATCCCCCAGCCCAATACTCCTGTTTTTCAAGGAGGGAGGTTCGGAGGGTAACCTTGCTTTTTCTAAAAAAGCGTGGTTCCCTCTGACGGTCCCTGAACCCCACGGTCCCTGGTCGGTCCCCAATTCCAAAAGTTTTGGGATGGAGGTCCGGAGGAAACTTTTTTCAAAAAAGTTTTCTCCGGGAACTAGGCGAATGGGTATGAATCTATTTTTTGGGAAACCCGCTTTTTGAAAAAAGCTCGTTTCCCAAACCCTTCCGGCAAAAACTTTCAGTGCACCATTTTTCTACCCTCTTTAATTCTGTTTTCTGCATACCGACATAAACTTCAATCGATATCGGAAATCCTGTAGGGGAGAGCCAATGTGCTCTCCTGCAACAACCTCTCGCCAACCGCCAGAAAACCTCATAATCACGATCTTGAAAAGGGACTGCAAACCTGCTCCACTCATCAAACCCCATAGCCACATGCCTCGCCAACCTGCCGGATCGCAGGCGTCCCGGCTATCCCGCCGGGTAAACAATCCTGCATCCTCTATAGAATCGACGGAATGGAAAAATAACTCCAACTATAGGGTCGGTGCCAATGATTCGCCCCGAAATCAAACCTGTCTCCAATACAAATCGAATTATGGTAATGTGAAGCTATCGGCATGAATTACGCACTTGCGAAAGATTTTCGGCTTGGGTTTGCGTTGTGGGCGGACCTGCGGGTCCGCGTCGCGGTTGGAAACCGCTCCTACGATCCTTTGCCAAGCTTGTGGTTGTGAGGTTTGCTGGCGGTTGGCGGTTAGTTTGGGGACCCGGGGACAGGCGGGACGCCTGCGATCCGGCATTTATTGGCGTTTTGTTGCCGCACTTGCGAAAGATTTTCGGCTTGGGTTTGCGTAGCGGGCGGACCTGCGGGTCCGCGTCGCGGTTGGAAACCGCTCCTACGATCCTTTGCCAAGCTTGTGGTTGTGAGGTTTGCTGGCGGTTGGCGGTTGGTTTGGGGACCCGGGGACAGGCGGGGACGCCTGCGATCCGGCAGTCGTTGGCGTTTAGTTGCCGCACTTGCGAAAGATTTTCGGCTTGATTTTACGGTGTGGGCGGACCTGCGGGTCCGCGTCGCGGTTGAAAACCGCTCCTACGATCCTTTGCCAAGCTTGTGGTTGTGAGGATTACTGGCGGTTGGCGGTTGGCGGTTGGTTCTGGGACCCGGGGGCAGGCGGGGACGCCTGCGATCCGGCAGTTCTTCAAAACAATACATCCCTGAAACACATCCCTGTAGCACAGCAGCACATCACCCCCCCCACGCCACACTGCATTTCAAAACTCCCATCCCTTTACAGGAGGATTTTGTTTTGACTTACCGAACTAATTCCGGTATTTATTTTTTCTGTTGAATATGACTTCCTGAAAGAGTGATAAAAACATGCGCAAGATGAAAGTTGACAAACTGGGGATCGACCTTCTGTCTCATGACCCCGTTGTTATATTAAAAGATGTTGAAGGCAAGCGTTTTCTGCCTATTCTCATAGGACCTTTTGAAGCGACAGCCATTGCTCTCGCTCTTGAGGGAACACCTATACCCAGACCCCTTTCCCACGATCTTATGAAATCAATAATCGAGGCATTAAAAGCTAAGGTATTGCGAATTGTCATTCATGACATTCACGAGAATACTTTCTATGCAAAAATTGTTCTTGAAGCTAACGGCAAAAATCTTGAAATAGACGCCCGTCCTTCAGACAGCATAGCTCTGGCTCTGCGCACAAATGCTCCGATTTTTGTATCCGAGCGCATCATACTTGAAGAAACTGTTGTTGAACCAAGAGCAGAGGACAGCGATCTGCAGAAATTCAAAAAATATATAGACAACCTTAAACCTTCCGATTTCTTCAAGGAAAGCTTCCCCACTGCTACAGAGAGCAGCGAAGAATGGAAAAAGGAAGAATTTCCCGATGATGATGACGATGACAAGGACAATCTCACAGGGATATAGGCAGGCTGCCGGTATGACAAAAAGCAAATAAAATAGTGTATGTCAACGGGGAAACCAGTTTAGCACAACTGATGGTTTCCCCTTAGTTATTTATAGGGGATTGGTCAATTCAATCCAAAATTTTATAAACAATCAGAAAAGGAGAAAAAAACATGAGAAGAGGGTTACCCATAATAGCAGTTTTACTGGTTGTAATGCTGCTTGTAACCGCCGGAAGCGTTTTTGCCGCAAAAGAAAAAGCAAAAGCACCCGAACCGGCTGCACCCGCACCATCCATCACGGTTTTTGATCAGAACACCGAGGTTTTTTATGAAGTAAGATACGAATGGTTTAATACAAAGAACCTTCTTACCGATTCATTTGCAAGACTGCAGAAAGTCGAAGTTCTTGAGCCTGTATTCAAAATGATCAATGACCAGCTCGGAATTTCACTGGAAAATGATGTGTTCTCATGGATTGGCAACACAGCCAGCGCCGGAATCGTAGGCGAAGATAATTCGTCAGTGCTCCACGACGGTATGGAGTATATGTTCGGCACCGCCAAAGCAAAAGGCGAACTTACTGCAACAGTTTCAAATATGAAAAATATCGGAACTGCTCTCGAAATGTATTCCACCGACTACAACGGAAAATACCCCGAGAAACTGGCAAAACTCGCCCCCAACTATCTTAAAACCATACCTAAGCCCGCAAGAGGCGGCGAATTCAGATACTGGGTCAACAAAAAGAAAACAGCATTCATCGTAAAAGCTCCCGCCGACATGTTCAAGGATCTCGGAATAACAGGAGACAAACTCCAGTTTTCCTCGAAAGACGGCATTTCAGGCAATATCCCCTCAGCACCTGAAAAAACATTCAAATTCCACAACTATATGTTTGCCTTTGAAGTAAGGGATATGGAAAAAGCAGTCCCTGCACTGGCAAGAATCGAAAAAGTCATCAACAGCAAAATAGCCGGCAAAGACGAAGCTTTTGCAACAGAAGCTCAGGGTAAGTATGTATTCCACAACGGACCCTTCTGCTATACTTTTGCAGCCAACCAGCTCGTTATCGCCGACTCGGTTTCTATGCTTAAAAAAGCGGTAGCCACTGCTGAAAATCAGGAAAAAAGCATATACAACGGCAAAGTTTACAAGAACTTTATGAAAGCTTGCCCTCAGGCAGCTAAACATAATGAGATCTATTTCATCAATCTGGAAAAGATCAATATCGAAACCAAATATTTCCACGATGCAACCAAAAAGCTGGGAATGCACTATCACGGAGACGGACTGTGCTCCTGTGAGGAAGGTTCAAAAGACAACACCGACTACACAGCTCTCGACCAGACAATTAAGGGCCTTTCATATCTGGCAGGCTACACCAACTGGGGCGACAACGAACTTTCCGGCGAATTCCAGCTTCACTTCAAAGCTGATGCCAACATCGGCATAATGAAGAAGTATTTTGCCACAAAACCCTATGAAAACAATATGATGGAAACCCTTCCCTCAGGGCTTCCCCTTGTCGCTGTATATAATGCAGGCGAACTGGTAAACTTCCTCAATGCAGTATCCCAGGAAATCCCTGCATTCGGTTCATCATTCGACAAATTCAAACAGGAAGCAGCTCAGGCAATCGGAATGGATCCTGAAAAAGACCTGCTTGCATCAACCACAGGGGAAATCGGCATAACATATCTTCTCAGGGATGTTTTCATCGGCACAATAATTTCCACACTTCAGGAAGTTCAGGCAATGAAATCACCCGTCGGCAACCCCGGCAACGAAATGCCCACTCCCGCAGGCAAGTTTATGAAGGGATTCAACAGATTCCCCATCACCTTCTTTGTAACAGTGAAAGATCAGCCTAAGATTGGCAAACTCCTCGATCTTCTGAAGACAAAAATGACTTTCTCAGAGGAAAAATATAAGGATGTAACTATTTACAAATCGAAGGAACTTGTCTATTGTATAGTTGGAGATAAACTGATTCTTCATACATATCCCAGCACAGTCAAGGTAAAGGAATTCATCGACGGCCTGAAGTCAGGTTCACCTCTCTTCGGCGAAACCAGCAAATTCCGTGATTTCAAAAAGAACATCACCGGCAGACCCGTTCTTATTATGATGCAGGATGCCGAATGGGCTGTGACCCTTGCAAAAGGATTCTACCTTCTCTTCCTGCCCGAATTTGCGGATTATGCTACATACCTTCAGAACTACAGGGAATCATGGACAGCACTGTCCGTAACTCCCGATGGATTCCATTACACATACAGATTGTTCAAAAAATAAGGAGGAACAATGAGTTATAAAGTTGATATAGGAGTATTCGGCGGGTCCGGTTTCTATCATTTTCTGGATGATATAAAAGAAGTCCAGATCGATACACCCTACGGCTCTCCTTCGGATAAAATCGCCATAGGAACATACGCAGGAAAAACAGTGGCATTTCTGCCCCGCCACGGCAAAAACCACAGCCTGCCGCCCCACAAAATACCCTACCGGGCAAACCTCTGGGCGATGAAAGCCCTCGGCGTCAAAAGAATTATCGGACCCTGCGCCGCAGGTTCACTGCAGAAAGATGTCCAGCTCGGACACTTCGTGCTTTGTGATCAGTTTGTGGACAGAACATCCGGCAGACCCCACACATTCTATGACGGACAGGTTACAACCCATGTAAGCGCGGCAGATCCCTACTGCTCACAAATGAGGGACATCGCTTACGAAATCGGAACCAAACAGGGAATCACACTCCATAAAACAGGCACAATGGTGGTCATCGAAGGACCCAGATTCTCAACCAGAGCAGAATCAAAATGGTTCGCCTCCATGGGCTGGTCAGTTATCAACATGACAGGCTATCCCGAAGGCTATCTGGCAAGAGAACTGGAAATGTGCTATGTCAATATTTCACTCATCACCGACTATGATGTGGGAGTGGAAGGACTTTCGGAACCCGTCAGCCACGAGGAAGTAGTTAAAGCCTTCAACCAGAACAACGAAAATGTCAAGAAGATGATTCTCGGCGTTATCGAAAATACTCCCGACAACTTCACCTGCACATGCGGCAACGCCCTTGCCACAGCAGGCAGACCGGGCGACTCGGCAAAAACCTTCTTCCCCGGCTTAATATAGTTAACCCGTTTAACACAGAGCTGCCGCAAGGCAGCTCTTTTTATTTGTAAAAATACCGTTTCAGACAAATCCAATCCCATATATTTTCAGGTGGTCAGAATGAATATCACTTTTGAAAGAGCAACAAAGGCAGATGTGGGGAAATTAATAGAAATCCAGAATATCTGCTTTTATGACGATTACACAAAATTCGGCAAATGCCCAGCTTACAACGAAACACCGGAACACATGGCAAATCAGATTGAAACCCGCATCTGCTATAAAATAATCATAGATGGAGTTACTGCAGGCGACATAATAGTGAGGCCCGATTCAGAAAATCAATACTACATCCGGGTTCTCTCAATCCTCCCCCAATATCAGGGCAAAGGAGCAGGCACAGCGGCACTGCGGTTTCTGTTTGAACAATACCCCAATGTTTCAGTATGGGAGCTTGTTACACCCATAAAAAATAAGAAAAACTGCAGCTTTTACGAAAAAGCAGGCTTCATTGCTGCAAAAGAAACAAACGACGGAGATGTAAAACTCAACCTTTACCGCTGCAGCAGAGAAATTCCATAACCGACAAAACCCAATCATCACACAAAAGAGCAGACGCATCGCATCTGCTCTTTATATTTTGTTTTTCAGGTTTACTTTTTATTCCACAGGGACGATACTTGACTTAAAACCGTCTTCTATAACCCAGTTGGGATCATTGAACATCTCCGGACATTCCGCATTTGGGGACTGGAGGGTAGCCGTCATGGATCTGGGTTCACTGGCAGGTGGATTCAGAGGCAGATCCACAGATTTCTGAATGACATACCTTTTGGCGTCAAGACGTCCAAAGTAGAAATTCCTGATGTTTTCATCATCCTGTTTGTTATTATATGGGCTTATGGTCAATGATTCCGCTATGGTTGTGTCATTGGGAACCCATCCGTAGTTGGGAAGATAGATTTCTCCCCAGAAGTGGCCTGCTCCGCCTTCGGACAGAACCTGATAACCTCCGGTGGCTCTTGCAGGTATGCCCACAGCTCTGCAGAGGGCTGAAAGATACATGGACTGGGATCCGCAATCGCCGTAACCATGAGTGTGGACATAAACCGATTCGGGTATGCCAAGTTGTTCGATTGCCAGATGGGGCATATAGCTGTATTTGATGTTGGTAATGACATAGTTGTAGAGAAGCTGAGCCTGAAGGTAGGGGTTGGTTTCACTTCCCACAATCTCTTTCGCCTTTGCCATAATTTCAGGTGTAATTGTGTAATTTCCCTCTGAAGCTGTGTTGGTGGTGTAAAGGGAACTTGTTTTGTCGTATTCGCCCACCTTTGAGGGATCAACGGTGAAATTCTGCTGATAGCTTGTGTATTTGAACTGAACTTTTACATCCAGATCCCCTTTGAGTTTTTCAAGGGGAATTTCGAAATAGACATTTCCCAGATCAGCATTTATATCGGGTCCGCTCACATGGAATTCTGCGGGTTCGATAGCTACAATTTCGATATCTTTCTGGCAGTCCGTATTTATGGGGAAAGGCATCCACAATCTGAGGGTTCCTTTCTGTGGGAAGCTCCGTCGGCTTACATTAACCGTAAAAGTGCCAAGATAGCGGATAGGGTTGATATAGGGTTTATCATCATAGGGAGGGGCGTTGTTGATCATTGCCAGAATGGGTGTTCTCAGTTCATTGAGGCTCGGCCATATAGGGGCGTCTTCAGGGAAATAATTTGTGTAACGGAACAACATATTATCAATAGCCCCTGAGAAATACATATTTTTTCCGTCCATAAACATACAATCGAGAAGATTATCATCCATCCACCCCTGTTTGACAGCCATGGAAAGAAAAGTGTATTTTTCAGCCAGCAGAGCTTCCATCTGGGATGAATCATAGGGGTATGACATTGTAATCTTCTGAACCCTGAATTTATCGGCTCTGCTTTGTGAAGCCATAGTGCTGTTTTTTTCGTTAATAAACTGCTGCTGTGCCATCTGATAATAGTTGTAAGCGGTGTAATAGTTGCCCGTCTTGTCCTGAGCTGCAGCCTGATTGTAAAGTTCCTGAGCCTGCGAACCGCTTCCGTTGTCTGAGGAGCTTCCGCATCCGGCAAGAAAAACAAACAAAACAAGAATGCAGACGATTAATTTTTTTACCATAAACATCCTCCATTTATTTATATTTAACTCGGCAAACCATTGAAATACCGGAAAAAATGAACAAAACCGGAAAACGATAATGTTTTGGCGAAACAGCCACGCTGGTATGTGAATTCCCGCAGGTATAAACCCAATGATAATTATTTAGCAAAATTCAGTCAAATCTCCAACCTCATACTCTTGTTTTTCAAGGAAGGAGGTTCGGAGGGTAACCTCGCTTTTTCAAAAAAGCATGGTTCCCTCTGAGGGTCCCCAAACCCCCGTCGGTCCCCGGTCGGTCCCAATTCCACTGAATTAGTAAAATTTACTCAAATCCACAGTCCAATACTCCTGTTTTTCAAGGAGGGAGGTTCGGAGGGTAACCTCGCTTTTCCAAAAAAGCGTGGTTCCCTCTGACGGTCCCCAAACCCCACGGTCCCCCTGGTCGGTCCCCCAATTCAAAAGTTTTGGGATGGAGGTCCGGAGGAAACTTTTTTCAAAAAGTTTTCTCTGGGAGCTGGGCATGCGGTTATAATTCTCGTGAGCGATCAGATAAATCCATGCCTTAATTCATGGGCATTGCCCTTACTCCCCCGGTCCCCGGTCGGTCCCAATTCCACTGAATTAGTAAAATTCACTCAAATCCACAGTCCAATACTCTTGTTTTTCAAGGAGGGAGGTTCGGAGGGCAACCTCGCTTTTCCAAAAAAGCGTGGTTCCCTCTGAGGGTCCCTAAAACCCCGGTCGGTCCCCAAACCCCGGTCGGTCCCCAAACCCCCGTCGGTCCAAATCCCCTGGTCGGTCCCCCAATTCAAAAGTTTTGGGATGGAGGTCCGGAGGAAACTTTTTTCAAAAAGTTTTCTCTGGGAACTGGGCATGCGGTTATAATTCTCGTGAGCGATCAGAAAAATCCATACCTTAATTAATGGGCATTGCGTTCGGTCCCTGATTCCCAGAGTTTTCTCCGGAATCTGGCAAACCGCTCTTGTTTTGCCGGAAATCAGATGGATTTTTCCCGTTAATCCAGTGACATTGATTGCGGTTTCAAATTCATAAATTGCTAAAAAGGCTATTCTGATATAATTATGGATCGGCATCAGAATTCCTGTAGCAACGAACCAATACACCCGCACACAACCAGTTTCGCCAACCGGCAGCAAACCTCATAACCATAAGATTTCGCCAACACCTGCCGGATCGCAGGCGTCCCCGCCTGTCCCCCGGGTCCCAAAACCCACTGCCAACCGCCAGTAAACTAATAACCACAGGCATGACCAGCGATCGCAGCAGGGGTTTGCAATCCCGACGCGGACCCGCAGGGTCCGCACAAAACACAAGCTTATACCACCATTCTCCCCCAAATTCATTTACTGGAACACCTCAGCTTTCCGCATAAAGGAACGGGAATAAGCAGGTTTTTCTGAAGGTGAAAACCGGATTTTGCCGAATTTTATATTACCGTGAGGCACAGGGGGACTTTACATCGCTGAAACCGACAGTCCTCCGGCTATTCCTCACGGTTTATTTTTTCCATTAAATGAAACCATAAAACAGTGTAAGCTTGTGATTATGGAGTTTACTGGCGGTTAAGGTTTGATTTTGGGACCTGGGGCAAGCAGGGATGCCAATGAATTAAGGCATGGATTCACCTGATCGATCACGAGTATTAGAGTGGTTTGCCCAGCTCCCAGAGAAAACTTTTTGAAAAAAGTTTCCTCGCGCCCACCCTGCGGGCAGGCACCCGCCATCCCAAAACTTTTGGAATCAGGGACCGACCAGGGGACCGTGGGGATTTGGGGATCGTCAGAGGGAACCACGCTTTTTTGGAAAAGCGAGTTTCCCTCCGAACCTCCCTCCTTGAAAAACAGGAGTATTCGAGCTTGGGGATTTGAGTGAATTTTACTAATTCAGTGGCATTGTGGTATAACCCAGGAGCAGGCGGCGCCTGCGATTCGGGGAATTTGCGGTTATTTCAGCGCCGAGGGGGTTTGGGGGATTCTTCCCCCGTTTGCCAACCTTTTTGAAAACTGCGAAGCAGATTTCAAAAAAGTGAGAATAAGCAAACAGCAATATAGTCGATATGCAGAAAACGAAATTAGAAAGAGCGGAAAAATGATGCACCGAAAGTTTTTGCCGGAAGGGTTTGGGAAACGAGCTTTTTTCAAAAAGCGGGTTTCCCAAAAAAAAGAATCATAACCATTCGCCCAGCTCCCAGAGAAAACTTTTTGAAAAAAGTTTCCTCGCGCCCACCCTGCGGGCGGGCACCCGCCTTCCCAAAACTTTTGAATCGGGGGACCGACCGGGGACCGTGGGGATTTAGACCGACGGGGATTTGGGGACCGTCAAAGGTAACCACGCTTTTTTGGAAAAGCGAGGTTACCCTCCGAACCTCCCTCCTTGAAAAACAGGAGTATTCAGGCTGGAAATTGGAGTGTTTTTTTTACTAATACAATGACATTGGATATAACCCAGGAGCAGGCTGTGCCTGCGATTCGGAGAATTTGCGGTTATTTCAGCGCCGTGGGGGTTTGGGGGATACTTCCCCCGTTTGCCAACCTTTTTGAAAACTGCGAAGCAGATTTCAAAAAAGTGAGAATAAGCAAACAGCAATAAAGTCGGTATGCAGAAAGCAAAATAAAAAAGATCGGAAAAATGATGCACTGAAAGTTTTTGCCGGAAGGGTTTGGGAAACGAGCTTTTTTCAAAAAGCGGGTTTCCCAAAAAAAAGAATCATAACCGTATGCCCAGTTCCCAGAGAAAACTTTTTGAAAAAAGTTTCCTCCGAACCTCTCTCCTTGAAAAACAGGAGTATTGGGCCGGGGGATTTGAGTGGATTTTTACTAATTCAGCGGCATTGGGTTCCAGGGGGAATCGGATTCAATGTAAAACGACCAAATCCGGGGTTTATGGAAATCTCATTAAATCAGTTATGAAATCCGGCATCAGGAAAGTTTCCGGACAGAGTGTTTCTGGTGGTTGATTTATTGGAAAGACTATAAGCAGGTTTAGAGTTGTGGTAGTAGTAGTTTTTACACAATCCATAAAACCATTGTGGAAAAATTACGGTGAATTAACATTAACCTGCAGCAGATATCGGGGAAGAATTATGAAGAGAATTTCAAATATAATTACTGTTTTTCTGGCAATAATATTTGCACTTGCCTTTGTTTCATTTTCTGCCTGTTCAGCAAAAAAGCCTGAGAATACGGGAATACAGGAGACACCTTCTCCTGTGGGGAGCGTTGATAATTCCGCTCCGCCACAGCCGGGAAACGGACAGGAGAATCCCGGTGATCCTCAGGGAATTCCCCCAAATCAGCCCGGAAATCTCAACAGCAATCCCGGCAACAATCAGGGGCATCCGCCTGATCAACCCGGTGGCAATCCGCCGCCGCCTAATCAGCCGGGGCAGCCTGGGGGTAATCCGCCGCCGCCCAATCCGCCCGGCAATCATGGGGATATTCCACCTCAGCCTATGGGGACAAGGTTTTACAGGAATAAGGTTGATGATGCCAATATGGTTTTTATTCCTGCGGGAAAATTCAAAATGGGTGTTTCTCCCGGTGATACCGAGGCAATGTCTGATGAGCTGCCGCTGCGGGATGTTTCTACCGATGGTTATTATATTTACACAAGGGAAGTAACTGTTTATCAGTTTCAGAAATTTGTGGAAGCAACCCGTTATTACACAACTGCTGAAAAAGCCGGTTCTCCTGTGGTGTGGAGGCAGATGCGGCGTTCGGGAATGATGCCGGCAGTCTGCGTAAGTTATGATGATGCGCAGGCATACTGCAAATGGGCCGGTGGAAGGCTTCCTACGGAAGCGGAATGGGAAAAAGCTGCCAGAGGGATGGATGATGCAAGAAAATACCCCTGGGGCGACACTTTTGAGAAGAATTTTTTCAATAGCGAGCTTATGGATTTTGAAAAATGGTCGAGAGTAAGACCCAGAGGCGCTTCAGGTCATGGATTGGTTGAAACAGGCAGAATGCAGGACGGCAGATCTCCATTTCAGGTGGAGGATATGATCGGCAATGCATGGGAATGGGTTTCCGACTGGTATTCCCGTGATTATCAGATTCCGCCTGATGCTGTAAATCCGACTGGTCCTCCGTCCGGTCAGGAGAAGCTTCTCAAGGGAGGCGGCACTGAAGCTAATCCCATAGTGTTCCGAATTTCCGGCAGAAAGCACGCTGCTCCCGACTGTTATGATCCTTCATGGGGGTTCAGATGTGTTCTTGATAAAAATGCCATTGACGAAAATGGTCAGTAGTCTTTAAAATCAGGTACAGATCAGGTAAAATATGATGGACAAAAAAGGAAAAATCCATTAAGGTTAATATTATATTTAACTTAATTATCCAGACTTAATTTAAGACGAAAGAGAGATGTCCCGGTATGTCCAAAACCGATACAATTACGGAAGAAACCGTAAAAACCGAAGAACAGACAGTTGCAGCCTCAAACGGCGAAACAACCCCTGAGTTTTCGGAAAATCAGGAAACCTATCGCAGAGAAGGCGTAGCCCTTGAGAGAATGGCAGAAGCTGGAGCAGACAGAAACCGCTTCCAGGAAGCCCTCGAGGGTTTTCGCTCAGCATTCCAGTGCTACCGCAAAGCCGGCGACCGGCAGTCGATGGGCAGAATGCACTACAGAATGGGTTTCTGCCTTGAGCAGCTTCAGAAATACAAAGAAGCTATCAGCGCTTACAACGAGTCCAAGGGTGTTTTCCAGCAGATGAACAACCTTGAGGATTATGCCATTGTTGCAGACAAACTGGCAAAACTCCACTATTTCAAAAACAATGTTGATGAAGCTGTTGCCGAATACAGATCAGCCATCGAAATCGGCTGCAAAAATGCAGAAATCTCAAACAATCTCGGATTCATCCTTATTGATGAAGGCGAATACGAAGAAGCAAAAACCCACCTTGTCGAATCGGTTAAGCTGAGAGAAAGCTCTGACAATTCGGAAGTTCACCTTTCATACAACAACCTTGGCGTAATCGAGTTCATTCTCGGCAATTACGAACAGGCAGCTGAAACCTTCAAAAAAGGCGTGGAAGCTGATAAGAGAGATCCCGAAGATGACCGCACCATACAGTACGGCGTTTTCATTAAACCTGAATATCAGGGAGTTAAATTCTGTGAATTCCAGGTATTCCAGGATGTGGATACAAAGGTAAGCCTTATGCTCAATCAGGCTGCTTCATTGGGAATGCTGGGCAAGATGGCAGAAGCTGAAAAGCTCCTCTCGGAAGCCCTTACAATGGATAAGGAAAGACCTTATCTTTATGAAGCTGCGGGCTGGTTCTACATCAACAAAGGCGAAGACAAGAGAGCTGTTGAGTATTTCCAGAGAGCGCTTCCCTATGATCCTTCAAACGAAGACCTCAAAAAGGTCATCAGTATGATTAATCCTTATATCAATCTTAAAATCGGAAGAAACGACGCCTGTCCTTGCGGTTCCGGCAAGAAGTATAAAAAATGCCACGGCGGAGTTATCTGATTTAACTTTCGGCAGGAATAAAAAGAGGCGATTGCCGTTGAGAAGGCAGTGGAATGAGTCTCACCGGCTTCGCCTCTTATACACAAAAAAAAGGTACAACCTTACACATCATATATCGGTTAAACATGAATTTAATTAAGGTTATCACCAAAAATGTATTTGTGGGTAAAATACAGATATAGAGAAATTCCGGAGGTAACCATGAAAAATCTGGCAAAAGCGGCATTGTGTCTTCTTTTAGCCGGTATGGTGCTTTTTGCAGCCTCCTGCGGAGGATCCGGCAGCAAACAGTCCGCTGCGGACGCAGTTGCAGCATACCAGCAAGCCCTTAAAGACGGTAGACCAATCTTTGTCGATTTCTACTCACCTGGTTGAGGAGCCTGCAAACGACTGGAGCCAGTCGTACAGGAGCTGAAATCTTCATACAGCGACAAGATAGTCTTTGTTACTTTTGATGTCAGGCAGTCAGAAGTAAGGGATTATGCGGTCAAAGCCAATTTATCCGTTGTCCCCACTCTTCAGTTTATTGATAAAAAGGGCAATGTGGTTAAAACTATGACGGGCAGCCAGCCCAAAAATGTCCTTGAAGAAGAATTAAAAAAACTCGCACAGTAAGTTTTTGTTTTTTTCTTGAAGGAATATAACTTTTTAAATCTAAAAAACCAAGCATGAATATAGGCATATTTACCAATGCTTACAAGCCTCTGATTTCAGGCGTTGTAAACTCAATAGATTTGATTAAATCCGGCATGGAAGCCAGAGGGCACCGGGTTTATGTTTTTGCACCCAAATACAAGGGATACAGAGATTGCGAAAGTGATGTCAACCGGTTTTATTCCGTCAATCTCACAGTCAGAGTTGATTTTCCCCTTGCAATCCCTTACCACTACAAAATCTTCAAGATGATACCCGAACTGGATCTGGACATAATCCATACCCACCACCCCTTTCTTCTCGGAGAGGTAGGGGGGGCATTTGCAAGAAAACTCGGCATTCCCCTTGTTTATACCTTCCATACCCAGTTCGAGCAGTATTCCCACTACATTCCCTTCAATCAGGATATTGTAAAAAAAGTTACAAGGCATTCGGTTATTAATTACGCCCAGAAATGCGACCTGATTATATGCCCATCAACGACCATACTCACACTTCTCGACAATTATGGAATAACCGCTCCCATAGAGATGATTCCCAATGCCATCAATCTTGATACATTCCGCCATACCGATCCCCGGCCTGTTTATGAAAAATACGGAATTTCACCCAGCGATAAGGTTCTTGTATATGTGGGCAGAATCGGACTGGAAAAGAACCTCGGATTTATGCTTAAATCCTTCAAGAGAGCGCAGGCAGAAGTGCCGGAAGCAAAGCTTATGATTGTGGGAGATGGGCCTGAACTGGAGTTTATGAGAGAGTTTGCCGGGAACCTTGGTATTGAAAAAAGTGTTGTATTCCCCGGAAGGGTGGAATATAGCGAAATACCCGCATTTTACGGCGCAGGATACGCTTTTATTATGACTTCCACCACAGAGGTAAAACCTCTCGCCATTCTCGAAGCTATGGCAGCAGGACTCCCCGTTGTGGCTATTTCCGCTGCAGGATCATCAGATACTGTGAATCAGGGTGAAGATGGAATTCTTACGGATCACAATATGGACCATTTCACCGAAGCTCTCCTGCGGATCCTCAAAGATCCGGGGGAACGGGACAAACTTAGCGCAGGTGCAAGAAGAACAGCGGAAATCTACTCCATAGACACCACTTCGGAAAGGCTCGAAAGTTTATTCGAAAGGCTTATCAGGGAGAAAAAGAATGCTTGACAGGGGATATATTCAGGTTTACACAGGAAACGGCAAAGGCAAAACCACCGCTTCCCTGGGCCTCGCCATACGCGCCGCAGGCCACGGAATGAAAGTGCGGATTATTCAGTTTATGAAGGGCAACACCAACTACGGAGAACTTCAGGCTCTCAGCCGTTTTCCCGAAATAATTCTCTATCAGTTCGGAACTCCCGACTTTGTTTATAAGGGACAGGAACAGCAGGTAGATTACGACGAGGCAAAAGCAGCCCTCGAAATGGCAGAAAAAATCGTAAGAGAAGATAAACCGGATATACTTATTCTTGATGAAGTCAATGTTGCACTCTATTTCAACCTTCTCAGGCTTGAAGATGTGATTGAATTTCTCAAATCAAAACCTGAAAAAATGGAAATCATTCTGACCGGAAGAAATGTGCCTCAGGAAATCATAGATATGGCAAACCTCGTTACCAAAATGGAAGAAGTCAGACACTACTACAACACAATAAATCTCGATGCCAGAGAAGGAATAGAATACTGATTAATTTCACTGTTTCAGAAAATCTCCGAGATAACCGCTTTTGTTGATTACCTTTTTCAGATATACATAGGGAATCACCACTTCTTTTGTGGCTGAAGCAGTTCCGCCCACGCTGCCCGGAGGAAAAATAAACCCTAGCCCTTCAGGGGATACATAAAACAGCTTGAAATTATCTTTCATAGGCGCAAGATTTTTCTTAATCAGGCTTTCATCCACATTTCCCTGTTTTCTGATTACTCTGGTGCAATAATTTGCTATCACCTGGATATAGTTTGAAGAAGGCTTAAAAAGATCATCCAGTTCAAGGAATGTCCCGTTTTTCACATCAAAGAGCAATGTTTCATAAAGACTGGCAGGTTGAGCGCCACCTGTGTTTGATGTGCCCTGAATAATTACGCTCAGAAGTGCGGGGGTCTGAATCATAATGCGGTTGCGGACTTCAAGAATCCAGACGCCTTCAACTTTTCCATCCTTAGCCTGACTAACGGCCGCTCTTTTATAATCTCTCAGATATGAACCGATAATGTTGTTGGCTCTGATATTAAAGGCTCTTTTGGTTTCAATCCCCACGCTGCCGCCGAGAACCGGATATTCAACACTGCTGGATGCACCCATATCATTGTCTTTGACCACTTCTTTGGTCATGGTGTACAAAACATTCTTTTCCTTTGCCTGTGCCTGCACGAAAACAGACAAAAGGAGCATAATAAAGAGGATTACAAAAAGGCCTCTGCTAATTCGGGTCATTTTCAGCTACCTCCTTAAATTCAGAGAATTTCAAATCCGGATATTTCGATATTTCCCCAGCCTTCCGAAGGCAAAGTGATTTTGTGAACCAGAGATACGGGATAAAGAACTTCAAATTTCTGCTTAACCCTCTGACGGAGTCGTTTTCCTATTTCCACAAGATCATCCGCCGGAGCATCGGCATAAGCTATAAGAAGCCCATCCTGACAATCCGAAATAACCAGAGCCTGTTCGGTGATAAGTGTTGAATAGCACTGATTCAGGATAGCTTTCACCAGATGAGCCTCAGAGCCGGCAGAAGCGGCATCTTTTCCGACAATGCTGATATATTCCCTGTTGTTATACTGTTCGATACAGATTTCCAGCTCGAAACAGTCATGCTTCATATCTTCAAGGACCTGGCTGAGAAGCATCTGCCTTGTCATTTCAAAGCTGTTAAGATCTTCTTCTGTCAGATATCTCAGATGTTTTTTACATCCCCACAGAAAAACATAATTTTTATCACCCTGATTAAGAACATAGGGTTTTGCTCCATTTCCCGAAGCAGCAACTTCATCCAGCTTCTTTTGTGAAATGAGCCTGATGAAGAAACTTGTGGGATCACCGCAGGCGCAGATTCCCGGGCTTGGTTTGCCGTTGGTTATGACGGTTTTTGCAATTTCTGTGATTTCCGGTCCCCCTGCCATGTATCTTTCCGCAAATTCATAAATATTGATGCGGACAGGAGCCCTGCCGTCGGCGGGGGTAATGGTAATTATTCCTGTATCCCTGTCAATAAACAGGTGGGCTTCGTTTTCAAAATTGTTGGCAAGCCAGGTGTGAAGATCGCTGATTCTTGAAAATCTGCCCATAAAATCGGCTACGGTGTAGGCAAGAAATTCCGAGGGATAACGGACGGTCTGAACCATTTTCCATGCTTCGTATTCGTAATTGAAAGGAAGTCTGTATTTGCCGTCATCCATAAAACCTGAGAGGCCCTCGCTGTGGAAAATGATGCCGTGGTTGATTAGGGTTTTTTCCAGCTGAACCTTCAAATCATCAATATCCAGAAGCATAATAAGCTGGTAGCCTTCATAAGTCAGAGGTTTTCTGAATTCCGCCGCCCATTTGTTGAAACCGTCTTTGTGGATTAATTTTTTGCCTTTATCAACATTGAGAACATAGGTGCGGAACTTTCTACCTGTTTCTTCAAGAGGTTTCATCAGTTCCCTGAACGCCGCAAAAACATAGGGGTTGTTTTCGTCAGAAGGCGGAATAACAAGAGCATGGCATCCTTCTTCAATAGTTTTGATTTCTGCCTTATTTGTTCTGAAACACTTCCGCAGCAAAGTCTCAAAAATAGCTGCAATGGACATAAATCTTGCAAAGTTGGCAAAAAATTCCTTATTGGCGAAATCCACGCCGAGCCGCCTAATCCCCTGATCCTGCTTGTTCATCTGCCACATATAAAAGAACTGTCCTGAACCGAGTCGGTCAAAAGACAACTGGAGGTCAGCTTTTTTGTCGGGGAGATAATTCTGAACCTGTGAGTAAACAAGGTTTTCCCAGTTGAGGGAATCTCCGCATTTTATGCACATTCCCTCGTCGTCGCCCAGGATTCTTCTGTAGATAATATGTTCAAGGAGGAACCCCTTCATCTCTTCGATAGTGTTGAACATCTTATTTCTGTAGTATTTTCTGCGCATTTCCACATTGTTGCATTTCCGGCAGTAAAAAAGATCGTTCCAGCCGCAGAAAACCGTATTTCCAAACTTATCAAGGGTGCGTTGTCTGAGTCTGTCCATTTCCTCAAGGGTGGTTATCATCTGAACAGGCCTTGCGATATGGCGGATCTGATCCGGCATAACCCTCCATTCGATAAAGGGCATATTTTCCGTTCTGGGCAGTTTTTTGGGATCTTCTGCCATTGCCACAGTATCTTCGAAAAATCCGTAAAAATTGAAATGGCCTGCCTTCTTGAGATCAAAAAGTGCTTTGCCTTTAAAATCCAGTTCAAGGACAAATACCTTCAGAAGAAGATGGGTTCTGCCGTTTTTGATTTTTCCCGACTCCACAACTGCGGCCTGAAGTGCATTTCTGAAAATCTGCTCAATAAAGCCGTGGATAATGTCAAGAGCAACATTGAGTGGTTCCGATTCAAGAACTTCCCTGATTGCAATGCCTTTAGTATATTTGAGTTTTTTATCCAGTTCGATGAGGGAGTCGCTTTTAAAATCAAGCTTTACCCTGAATGCATCCTGAAAATCCTCGAGAAGGATTACATTTGGATCTTTTTCTTTTTTTACAACTGTGGAATTGACATATAAAACCATTACAAAAGCTGCAAGGGGGTTCTTTTCACAGAAAAAACGAAGAACGGGGGGGATAGGTTTATCAGTGGTTATAACAATTTTGCTGTCGAAATAGAATGAGCGTTTGACAAGGCCTATCAAAAGAAGGGTTTGGTTTATTGCATCCTCGTTATAGTCTTTTTCGGCAGGAAAAAAAACAATAAAGCCTTCGGAGCTTTCCACAATAAGCGGAATTTCAAAAACTCCCACCGGGCTGACTATCTGAACCGGTGATTTGACGCATCTGAAGTCCTGTAGTTTTTCCAGATAACTGATTATGTACGAATAGTTTTCCGGCGACAGAACTTTCTTAATTCTCTTTAAATCGCATCCATTGCCCGCAAGAATCTCCTCCACCTTGCCGGGCTTTTTGAAAAAATCCCTGAATAATGGCATGATCCTTACTCCGTTATATATTTTCAGAATTTACACAATGTAAAGCCTTATTGTTTGCCGGAAAGGCAGCAGGCTTTTTCTTTCAAAACCCCTTTTTTCTTCTAAAAGAACAATATTTCCCAGTATCTTTTTAAAAAAGCGTAAGCTCTGATTTTTGTAAATTCCCCGCTCAGAACCTTATTCGTCAGTCAAACCAAAAATCTTTTTGTTTTTCACCTGAAAATAAAAAAAACCGCTCCTTTTTGGAGCGGCAATCAGTGGTTTTGGGTTATTCGATGACGATCTGCTTTTTGGTTTCAACCGCCTCAGCGGAGGGGATTGAAATTTTCAGAACTCCGTCTGCATATTTTGCTTTAAGTTCTTCAGGATTGAGTTTTCCCGGAAGTTTTACCGAGCGTGAGAACGAGCTCCGGCTGAACTCCCTGTGGTAGTAGTTTTCTTCTTCCTTAACATTTTCTTCTTTATGCTCGCCCTTAATAGTGAGCATATCATTTTCCAGCTCAACGGTGATATTGTTTTTATCAAATCCCGGGAGCTGTGCTTCCACGACGATGTTTCCCTCTTCTTTGTAAATATTCATCGCCGGAGCTTCCGTTTTTTGAACATCGGGCATCTGAAAGAAATCCCCGAACATTCTGTTTGCCATATCTTCCATTTCCCTGAAGGGACTGTAGAAAAGCCTGGGCTTTTCCTCTCTTTTTCTGAAAGGTACCATTGTAAACATATATAACACCTCCGTAGATGGTTTAAAAACTTTAGTTAAAAGGATCAGGTTTTCTGATATTTTTTATATCAGTATTTCTTATTCCTATAATATAGATGCAGGAGGGTGAAAAAGGATTCGGGGTTTGGAAAAAAATTTAAAACCTATTTTTGACCTTATTTCAACAACATAATCAATACTTTCAACAAGGAAAAACGCCTTGTCTTATCTAAATTACACATGATTATAAATTTGTCCCGAAGGCGTGCACCTGTTTACCCTGTTGCCTGAGGGATAAAAAATATACGGAAGGAGCAGGGCATTGAGAGCAATCAGCTTACTCATTGTTTTCATGGTTATTATGTCAGCGTTCAATGTTTCGAGTGCAACAGCTGCGAATGACTTTTCGAAGGACACAATCTATTTTATCGTGGTGGATCGGTTTAAAGACGGCGATCCTGCCAATAACCCCACTACAAACATCTATTCGCCTGACAAAAGCGAGTGGAAGCATTACTGGGGCGGCGATCTTCAGGGCATAATCGACTCCCTGCCCTATATCAAAAGCCTTGGATGCACAGCTATCTGGATAACCCCCATTGTAGAAAATACGGAATCCCTTTATGTATATGGCGAGAAAAAGGACGAAAAGATTACTGCATACCACGGTTACTGGGGAAGCGATTATTACCGCCTGAACCCCCACTTCGGAACCAAGGCAAAGTTCAAAGAGCTTATCGATAAAGCTCATGCTATGAATATCAAGATCATTTTTGACTATGTCCTTAACCATACAAGCCCCGCAGGACAGGGCATAAACGGAGCCATTTATAAGGACGGCAAATTTATTGCCGACTATTCGAAAGATCCCAACAAGTGGTTCCACCACAACGGTTCAATCGATTTCAGATCTGCGGATCCTGCAGACTGGCAGAACAAAAACCTGTTTGACCTGTCAGATCTTAACTCGGAAAATCCCGAAGTTGAAAAATACCTCTTTGATGCGGCAAAAATGTGGATGGATATGGGTATCGATTCATTCAGACTTGATACTGTAAGACACATCCCCGTTAAATTTGCAGCCCGTTTTTCAGAGGCGATGAAAAAACACAATTCCAAAATCTTTATCTTCGGCGAATGGTCCATGGGCGGCGTTGATGTCCCCGGCGCAGTTGATTTTACAAGGGAAACCGGAATCCATATGATTGATTTCACCCTTACATTCAAACTGACCGATGTTCTTTGCAAAAATCAGTCGTTCAAAGCTCTTGCGGATCATTTCAAACACGATGGCAATCTCCGCAATCCTGATCTGGTTGTTACCTGTATCGACAACCACGATATGCCCCGGTTCATCTCAACGGCAGTAGGCAACGGCGCAGACATGCCTACAGCTAAAAAGAGAACCGAGCTTGCTATGTATCTTCTGATGATGTCGAGGGGAATTCCCTGCATTTATTACGGCACAGAGCAGTTTCTCCACGAGGGAAGACCCTCAACCTGGGGATTCGGCGGCGAGCCTTATAATCGTCAGATGATGTCAGGCTGGAACACCGATGGTGAATTTTTCAAAAACATCCGCACCCTTTCCGATCTCAGAAGAGAAGACAAGGCAGTCAGCAAGGGAGCGCAGACAACTCTGTTTGTAAGCGATGATGTCTGGGTATTTGAAAGAAGAGAAGGCAAAAATGTAGTTCTCACAGCGGTAAACAAAGGCAAAAAGCAGGAAATCAATGTGGACGGCGTTCACCTTCCCGACGGTTCATACGACAACAACAAATACTCTTTTGAAAAGATTATGGGACCTTCCATCAATGTAAAATACATGAAAACAGCCATAACTCTGGATACCAACGAGATTGGAATCTGGCGGTACAGAAGAGTAAAATAATTGTAAAAATTTGCACATAATTCGCATCATGGGTGAAAAAACGCGGATTATGTGCTAATATTTTGAAATATTATAAAAAAACAAGGAGAAAAGGCCGTGTCAAACCCAGTAGAAGTAATAATGGACTTTATGAACAAGGGCGGAACAACCATGTATGTTCTGGTGCTCTGTTCAGTTCTCACTTTTGCAGTCATTGGGGAGAGGCTTTACACATTCTGGAAAATGTCGCTTGATGCCGAATGGCTTATTCAGCAGCTCGCACTCTTCCTCAGAGACCGTAAGATTTCAGAAACAGTGGAATACCTCAGAGCCATCCCCGGCGTTCTTCCCAGAGTCCTCGAAGCTGGTATGATTCGTTACGACAAGGACAAAGAAGAGATCGAAACAGCTCTTATGAATTCGATCACCGAACAGACACCTGTAATCGAGAGGTTCGTCAACATCCTCGGAACAATGGCGGTTATCTGCCCCTTCCTCGGACTGCTTGGAACCATTCTCGGTATTATCAATTCATTCCACAAAATCGCCGCAGTAGGCACAACAGGCCCCGCAGTTATTGCACAGGGCGTATATGAAGCTCTTTATACAACGGCAGCAGGCCTTATAATCGCAATCCCCGCTGTTATTTTCTACAACTACTTCAAGGGCAGAGTTAAAAATATGATTACCGAAATGGAAGTCAGCGGAAACAAACTGGTTGAAATGATCCTTCTGTCCCGCCGTGGCGAGCCATTCCCCGAAGATCTGCTTCCCGCCGACCCTCAGCCCACACAGGGAAAAAGAAGAAGATAACAGGAGAGCGCTATGCTGAGACCTCCCAAACCTGATATGGAAAGCATATCGGCAATCAACCTCACATCACTGGTTGATATTCTGATGGTTCTGATCATTATGTTTCTTATGATGGAAACTTCAGGAGCCAGCAACTGGGGATTCAATATGAAACTCCCAACAGTGGTTGCCGTTGAAAAACCCAAGGATCCTACAGTGCTGATAAGCATGTCGGCAGAAAAGAAACTTTTTGTTACAACATCTGCCGAAGGAGACAAACTTCTGCAGAAAGACGCACTGAAAGCAGAAATCGCAAGACTCCGCAAGGAATATGGATACAAAATCGTTGTAATCAAAGCTGACAAAAAGCTTAAATACAATGATATAGTGGGAATAATGGACGATGCCAAACGGGCGGGATACGAAAACATATCCCTCGCCACAGGCCTTTAAGGAGTAAAGGAATGATAAAACCCCGCAGAAATACTGATCCGGAAATGTCCGATATCAACATTACATCGTTGATTGACATTCTTTTTGTAATTCTGATTGTGTTTATGATTTCAGCATCAGGCGTCGTGCGTTCAACCATCGGTATAAAACTGCCTTCGGTACAGACTCAGGAAAAGGCAAATCCTGCGGAAATCGAAGTTTCCATTGTTAAAGACGGCACCATCTATGTTGGAAATCAGAAACTTAACAAAAATAACATCGAAATGCAGCTTAAAAAACTTGCCTCTGACAAACACACTAATAAAGTCGTTATCAAAGCTGACGGAGATATAGATTACGGCACGGTTATGGAGGTAATGGACAGGGCAAGGGTTGCCGGACTGGAGGCACTGACTCTGTCAGTGGATGTTCAGGATGGCAAAGCTCCACCAAAATAGCAAGAGGGGGACATTTATGAAAAGGAATATTGCCATACTGGCTCTGCTGCTTGCTGCAGCAGCCTTCTTCTGCAATCCGGCGTTTGCATGGCCCCGGCAGGTCAACGGCAAGCCTGCATATAAACCGGGAAAAAACTTTGGTTATTATATCTGGCACCTTGATAAATCCTGGCATGTGAGATCTACTTCGAAGAAGGGTGTCCATGTGTTCAGCGGTATAGTTAAAGGCGATAAAAAACTGAATCTTAAATACACAATACCTCTGGGTGCAGGAGATTATGTATATCTTCTCAATGAGAAAACCATAAAGTTCAGAATGACAACGGAAAAGCTGGAAAATGGATTCGACTTTACAACATCGGGAAATTCTCTGACTTTTGAACTGGAACTCGATAAGAATAAAGCGCCAAAGGATGTTATCAATCTGGGCTTACAGAGAAACCACCCAACAACAAACCCTGTGGTGGTTAACAGATAAAGACTAACTGAAAGAATCGGTAGAACCAATAAAGGACGGAGCAAAACCCGCCCTTTTTTATTTTGCCGGTTCCAGGGCAGGGATTCGGTTCTTCTGAAAAATTCTCCTGAAAAAACAAAAGACAGATTTTACTCTGCCTGTCGTTTTAAAATTTATATGAATTACTTTTATGCGCTGAGCTGCTCTTCCATATCAAGAAGCATGGGTTTGTTATTTGAATCGTGGATAGGAGCTATATCAACATTGTTTGCAGGTTTCAGCTGGAGAGGTGCGGTTTCAACTGCCTTAAGCTGGAGCAGTTCGCTTGAAGGCTGTCCCTTCTGGATTTTGCCTTCCACCATAGCTTTTGCTGCTGCATAAAGCCCATCGGGAACATCACCCTGAATATCTCTGGGGCTTTTGTTGGATACTGTATCAACAGCCGGTTTCTGATTGATGTCTTCTGATGATTCGGATTGCTCCACAGTGCGGTAGTCAAAGTTTGCGCCGGGTCCATAGAGCTTTTTGCTGCCCTTTCCGAACATTGTTGCTTTGCCTGTCTTGGTGTCGGAATCTTTGGCTTTCTTTTCATCATCGGTTTCCATCTGTTCCATCAGAGATGTCAGACCGCCTGATGTTGCTGCGCATTCGAATTTTTCCTGAGCCTGGCCGGCGTCAAAGCCTGCAGAAGCGCTGAAGCTGTCAGCTTCGTGAGAGGGTTTTTCTCCTGAGGATTCTTCCATCTCACCTTTGCTTCTTAGTGTTGCCATCTGTGTCTGAACATTTCTCTGAGCTGCATTTGTAAACAAGTTAGCAGCCTGAAAGTTATCTGCCTGGTAAACCGCTGGGTTGATGTTCATTTAAGCTCCTCCTTGGCGGATATACATAAAGATAAACATTACCTATTTTCCTTCTGTTATTCTATCATGCATGAAATTACCTGTAAAGTCAGGGATGTAAACGATTTGTTAACAATTGGAACTAAAAAAGAGCCTGAAGACTCTTTTTAGTTGTGTTTTCAATTTGTTATGTATTCAAATTCAGTCTTTATTGCCGAGAAACATTGTAAAGCCTTCGACTGCTCCGTGGTAGGCACCCCGGGCCATTCCTTCGAGTTCTCCGCCTACGGTTTTTCTATAACTCTTGTCCTGCATTTCGTTCTCGACTTTTCCTGTTGCAATATGAGCTGCTTCTGCTGCAGGTCCGCATCCTTGGTTTGCTGAAAGAAGTGCATAACCAAATTCAGCGATTCCGCCGATGATAGCTCCGGGGATTCCCCCAAGGAGAGCGCCTATCGATGCTCCCTGAACAATGTGTGCAAGATTGGTTGTGGCAAGATAACCGGTCTCAGGTTCTCTCTCTAAATAGCAGTGGTCAAATCCAGTTGCCATTTCGGGACCCGATAAAGCTCCACCCATAGCATGGGGTATTACATTAAGTGCGCCGAACGCAGTGCCTGCCACCAGTCGTATTACCTTACCTGCAATAATGTCTGCCTGACCAGGTGTATTATCCAGACTAACTTTATCCTGAGGTGGTGTTGTTGCATCTGTCTGTGGTTTTGCCGCCGGTAATGTGGTATTTGTGGAGATGTGAGGTGTGGTGGTAATCCTCTGGCCTATCTCGTTCATTTTATGTTTCCTCCGTTATAGTTTCTAAAGATTATATCTGTATTTAATAATATTATATTGTCTTTTCCTGTGAAAGTAAACATGCGGAATATTAAAATAATGTAAACATAATATCTGTTTTGCGGCATAATCACTGTAATGTCATTTTTGAATTCTCTGATACAATATGATTATCTCCTTATTTGTTATAAGTAAGCAAAGCATAGGTTCTATGGAAGTTTCCGGTTTTTCAGACTAACCGGTTGGATGTTTTTTTTGTTAAGCTGGAAAATGAAGCTTTGTTTTTCGGTTGCAATAAAAAACAGAGGCTGTCTGATTTTGTTTTTTTCATCGTCAGGTTGAATTTGCCACGGTATCCGGAATGCTTTGAAGACAGGCTCCTGAAACAAGTTCAGGATGATGATGAATAGGAGAATTGGCTTCAGACAAACTCTGCGTGTTTTATCCCGGGAATATCAGGTTTAATCCGTGCACATTCCCACTGCGCCGCCTATGGCTCCTCCCAGGGAACCGCCTCCCATTGTGCCGCACAAAACGCTGCTGAGTATAGCCCCGATTGCGGTGGAGCTTTTCAGTTTGATTCTGAAATCTCTCATATCAAATCCTGTAGAATTTTTGATGTTTACTTTCTGTCTGTATTTGTATGAAGGTCTGATCGTCTGCGCCAGTTCAGGATATTGTTCTTCACTATTTCCGGACAGAGCAATTCTGTCTGTGTGAATCTCCGGCTGTTTCTCTCCGCTTTTCGCCTTTACAGCAGGAAAAAGATCTCTCTGCTGAAAGCTTCCTGTCTGCCTTATATCTAACATCTCAATACCTCATTTTCCCTGTTATTCTGAGGGACAAAATCCTGCACTGGTTTGTTTTTTATAATCTATCCAGCGCATAAGGCTGATCCCACTCCATATGTATGTTAATATTATTTAATATTTTTTCTATAAAGTAAAGGTTGTTGCTGTTAATAATTTGTTAACAAATTATTCCCATGATTTATTCTGATGATAAAAGTTCTTTGAGTGATCTTTTTTATGGTTTATAATTCCATTATGAAGGCTTTATTGATTATTCGTAGTAAATCGGAATTATAAATACAGGGAGTGAAATTATTATGTGTCTTGCTGTCCCCGTGAAACTTGTGGAAATAGACGGAAAAAAGGGAAAGGTTGAAACCGGCGGAGTTGTTGCCGAAATAGGCCTTGCATTCATCGACGAACCTCAAGTCGGTGATTATCTCATAATACATGCCGGATATGCCCTCGAAAAAATAGACCCTGAAGAAGCTCAGAAAACACTGAAACTTTTTGAAGAAATCGCTGCTGAGGGAATGAAGCATGCATGAAATGTCCATTGCTGTAAATATATTCAGAATTATTCGTGAAAAACTGAAAGAAATGTATAGCGGCTATTATCCGGTAAAAAAAGTCCGGGTTGTGGTCGGAAAAATGTCCACAGTGGTTCCGGAAGCTCTTGAGTTCTGTTTTCAGTCCGCAGGATGCGGGACGATTTTTGACGGTGCAAAATTTGAACTGGTTGAAATCCCGATGAAAATCGCCTGTCAGGACTGCAAGGAGGAAATGGCTATTGACGAACCATTTCTTTTCTGCCGCAAATGTGAAAGTTTTAATGTTGAAGTGGTTTCCGGCAGGGAACTTTATGTTGATACTTTTGAAATAGATGAAGATGCAGGAATCATCGAAACTGACAGGAATGAGTTTGAATAACCCCAATGCCGCTGAATTAAGGAAAGGATTTCTCTGATCGCTCACGAGAATTATAACCACACGCCAAGTTCCCGGAGAAAACTTTATTGAAAAAAGTTTCCTCCGGACCTCCTTCCCAAAACTTTTAAATGGGGGGACCGACCGGGGACCGTGGGGTTAAGGGACCCTCAGAGGGAACCACGCTTTTTTAAAAAAGCGAGGTTGTCCTCCGAACCTCCCTCCCTGAAAAACAAGAGTATGAGGTTTGGAATCGGAGTAAATTTTACTAATTCAGCAGCATTGGAATAACCCCTGAAGGAGAACCGTATGGAAATTAAAGTAGGAGAAAAAATTCTCTCAAAAAACGATCAGATAGCACTCGAAACAAAGAAAATCCTTGATGAAAAAGGCATATTCTGTATAAATATGATGTCGTCCCCCGGATCGGGAAAAACGACTATTCTTGAAAAAACCATCCCTCAACTGATGGGTAAAATGCGGGTCGGCGTCATTGAAGGCGATGTTGCAACAGAAATCGACGCCTCCAGAATCGAAAAATTTGAAATTCCCGTTGTTCAGATCACAACAGATCTCTTCGGCGGCTCCTGCCATCTTTCTGCAAAAATGATAGCTGACAGAATTAATGATCTCCCCCTTGATGAACTGGATCTCATAATAGTTGAAAATGTGGGAAATCTTATATGCCCCGCAGGTTTTATGATTGGCGCCGATGCTGATGTGGTGGTCCTCTCTCTCACAGAAGGTCCGGAAAAACCCCTGAAATATCCTGCAATTTTCCAGAAAAGCCACATTGCGCTGGTTAATAAGATCGATCTCGCAGAAGTTCTTGAAATCGACCTTGATACCATAAAAGGCAATGTTGAAAAGATAAATCCGAAGCTTGAAAAGGTATTCCTTTCCGCCAGAACAGGAGCTGGATTCAGCGAATGGATTCACTGGATCGAAGATAATGTCCGCACTAAAAAGGGGCTCTGATAAATGATGAAGTATCGGGATGAGTTTGCAAGGGAAGACCTTGCTGAAGCGTTTTCCCGCATAATAAAAGACATAGGGCTTACAGAGAATATAAACCTGATGGAAGTTTGCGGAACCCACACCCATTCCATTGCAAAATACGGAATCCGTGATATGCTTCCCCCCAACATCAGGCTTCTCTCCGGTCCCGGTTGCCCTGTGTGCGTTACCCCCAATCTGTTTATAGATCAGCTAACAGTTCTTGCTGAAATGCCGGGGGTTATCATCACCACATTCGGGGATATGGTCAGGGTTCCCGGTTCTTTTTCCTCCCTTCAGGAAACTAAGGGAAGGGGAGCCGATGTCAGAATCTGCTATTCACCCGATGATGCGGTAAGAATCGCAGAGGAAAACCCGGATAAAAAAGTGGTGTTTGCGGGAGTAGGCTTCGAAACCACAGCGCCGGGAGTTGCCGCTGCCATTATTGATGCAGGTGAAAAAAATCTCAGTAACTTCTTTGTTCTGGCAGGCTTTAAAACTCTGCCCAATGCTCTTCGTGCACTTGCTCAGATGCCTGATCTCAATCTGAACGGTTTGATTTGCCCCGGTCATCTTAGTGTGGTAACAGGAACTTCCATCTACAGGGAGATGGCTGAAGTTTTTAAAATACCATGTGTAATCTCCGGGTTTGAAGCTCTGGACATTCTCGAAACAATCAGGCTTCTTCTTCTTCAGATTTCAGAAGGAAGAGCAGAAGTGGAAAATGGGTATTCAAGGGTTGTCAGGGATGAGGGAAATCCCAAAGCTATGGCTATACTTGGTGAAGTTTTCAGAGAAACCGATTCTGTCTGGCGGGGAATAGGCAATATTTCATCCAGCGGACTCGTTCTAAATGAAAAATACAGTCGTTTTGACGCCCTGAATTTGATTAATGTTAATATTCCGGCTCCGGTTGAACCTTCATTCTGTATTTGCGGACAAATACTGACAGGTGTTAAAACACCTGCAGACTGCCCCGGTTTTGGAAAAGCCTGCACTCCGGACAATCCGGCCGGAGCATGTATGGTTTCTTCGGAGGGTGCATGCGCCGCCTGGTACAGATTCGGAAGAAATATTGAATAATTAACAAATGAAAATATTGACAGGGTCTTTATTTTTCTGTTTAATATGCGATAATACATATTGATGGATACAGCTACAGTCTAAAACACTGATTTTGTCGGACGGCAAGGCACATTATGCATTTTATCAAATACCTCATAGCGCAGTTCACCTTTAAGGATTTCTTTGATATTATGCTGGTTGCAGTGTTTCTTTATTTTTTCTTCTCCCTCATAAAAGGCACAAGGGCAGTCCAGATTATTCAGGGAACAGGCGTTCTTCTGTTCATTCTTCTTATAAGCTACCTGCTTAAACTTGATACGGTTTACTGGATTTTAAGATATTTTCTGATTACCCTTGCCGTTGCCATTCCCATCGTCTTTCAGCCCGAATTGCGGCGTGCGCTTGGAGCCATAGGCAGGGGCGGAGTTTTTCCATCCCATATGACTTCCCTGAATAAAGAGACTATCTCGAAAATATCCGATGAAATTTCGTGGACGGCATCCATCCTTTCGCAGGCTAAAATCGGCGCACTTATGGTCATTGAGCGTGAAACCGGCTTACAGGAGTTTATCGAAACAGGAACACAGGTAAACGGTGAAATTTCATCAAAACTTCTGCTTTCCATATTTATGCCGAAATCACCCCTACACGATGGAGCAGTTATCCTCAGGGGAAATAAAGTGGTTGCAGCATCCTGTTATCTTCCCCTTTCAGAAAATGCCCCTTCTTCAAGGGAATCCGCTATGGGAACCCGCCACAGGGCAGCCCTTGGCATATCAGAACAGACTGATGCCGTTGTGGTTCTTGTGTCGGAGGAAAGCGGCGCCATTTCAGTAGCCAGAAACGGAAACCTTACCAAGCAGATTGGTGAGGAAACATTAAAGAAAGTTCTTGTTTCCATATACACTACAGACGCATCTAAAGCACAGCGCTTCTCGTCCATCGGAAACATAGGAGGAACGGACGTTGTTAGATTTTTCAATTTTAAGAAGAAACCTGGGGCTTAAAATCCTCGCAATTTTCCTTGCAATGTTCCTCTGGGCGTATGTTAAATATTCCCAGACTCCTTATGCTTCAACGATTTCAGAAGTTAAAATGAAAGTGCCCCTTACTGTCGAAGGCAAGGATCCCAAACTTGTTGCCCTTGATGTACCCGATGAAGTTACTATTCAGGTAAAAAGTTCAGATAACCTCAATCAGCTCACTCCCAGACATTTCAAAGCTTATATCGACCTGAAGGATAAAAAAGCGGGCCAATACAGCGTTAAGGTTAAGGTCAACACCCTTCCCGGAGTTGATTCAGTTGAAGTAAGCCCGGATGTTCTTCTTGTGAGACTGGATCCGGAAGAAAAGCGGGTATTCAATGTAAAAGTGAAAACCCAGGGTACCCTTGCTGCCGGATTTATCCTCGGCGTACCTTCCGCAAAGCCGGAAAGTGTTACGGTAAAAGGTGCACAGAGCGTTCTTGATAAAGTTAAGGATGTTCAGGCTGTTTGTGATGTCGAGGGAGCCGATATGGACAGAATCCAGCAGATTCAGGTTCAGGCGGTGGATGAGCAGGGGGCTGAAGTCAGTTCTATCACGCTGGAACCCCAGTTCGTAAGGGTAGCTATACATATCAAAACAGAAGTATCCAATGCTGTTGTGCCTATTGTTCCTGAAATGGAAGGAGCACCGCCTAAGGGTATGATTTTTGATAAAATAGTCGTTAAGCCTATGGTGGCAACTATCAGATACCCCTACGATATTCAGGCTCCTCCCCAGGTGCTGAAAACCACTCTTATTAAGCTGCCTGAAGACGGAAAGAATTTTGAATCGGAAACCACTCTTGATGTGCCCAAGGATATAGTCCTTGTAAATCCGGAAAAGGTAAAAGTAACAGTTACATACAAAAAGGCTCCGGATCAGCTGAAAAAGGGAAAATAGAAGTGCCAAACCGGAATCTGAGCGTTGGTTTTTATTATATTTTCCTTATTCTGTTTACAGCAATAACAGCTTGTCCCAGTGAGATTCCTCCGTCGTTGCAGGGAACCCGCCTGTGGAAGAATACATCAAACCCCTTTTTCTCAAGCAAAGTTATTACTTTGCCCAAGAGTATCATATTCTGAAAAACTCCCCCTGAAAGCACCACTCTGTTATTTCCTGTTTCATTTCTTATTATTTCTGCTCCGGCAGCCGCCATTGAAGCGGCAGTATTATGGAATTTGCCTGCTGCCGTAGATTTTTCAGCGCCTTTCTTTATGTCTTCATAAAGTGAAAACAGAATGGGGTAAGGGTTTATAATTTTCATATCTCCGCCGGTTATGAATTCAATGGGGTATTCTCCTGTTTCGTGCTTATCTGCAATCATTTCAAGAGTAATTGCAGCTTGTCCCTCAAACCTGCTGATAATGTTGACTCCTGCAATCGCCGCTGCAGCGTCGAAAAGCCTGCCTGTGCTGGAAATAAGAGGGCTGTTGATGTTATTTTCGATCATATCCGATACTATCGAAATTTTGTCCTCAGATACGGATTTCCTTAAACCGGGTATGCAGTCAAAAGCTTTTTCTCCCATTTGTCCGAAAAGATAAGCTGCCGCTGTCCGCCAGGGTTCTCTAATTGCCTTTTCGCCTCCGGGCAGTTTTACATAGTCGAGGTGTATTTTTCTTGTGTAAGATGTTTCATCGGCGAGGAAAAATTCACACCCCCAGAGCCTGTGATCATCTCCGTATCCAACGCCGTCAAGGGCGATGCCGATAACTTCCCCGTTGATTTCATTGTCTGCCATACACGAAACAATATGCGCATGGTGGTGCTGAACGGGGATTTTTGTTTTGATCTCAGATTCCGTGGCGTAAGCAGTTGAAAGATAACGGGGGTGCATATCGTAAGCTATGGCTGTCGGTTCAACTCCAAGAAGCTTCCTGAAATGTGAGATTCCATTGGTAAAAGAATCATAAGTCTCCTCATTTTCCAGATCTCCTATATGGTGGGAGAGAAAAGCCTGATTGGCGCGAAGTATGCAGAATGTGTTTTTAAGCTCGCCGCCGACTGCCAGAACAGGGATTTTTGATTCTTCTTTCAGCAGAACGGGGAAGGGGACATAACCACGGGATCTTCTCAGAGGATATTCCCTGTTGTTGAATATTCTGACTACGGAATCATCGCATCTGATATGTATGGGTCTGTTGTGAATAAGAAAATAATCTGCAATGGAAGACAACCTTTCGAGAGCGTCATCGTCTTTGTATGCGATAGGTTCTTCGCTGATGTTGCCGGAAGTCATAACAAGGGGAGAGCCGAATCTGTCCATAATCAGGTTGTGAAGCGGGGTGTAAGGGAGCATAACACCAAGATAATTATTGTCGGGTGCAGTTGAAGGCGCAATTAAGCACTCCTGTTTTTTTTCAAGAAGAACCACAGGTGAGCGGAATGAACTCATGAGCTGCTTTTCCGTATCTGATGCAAAGCAGAATTTTTCAGCTTCTTCAACAGATCTCATCATTACGGCAAAAGGCTTATCCTCCCTGAATTTTCTGCTTCGGATTTTCTTCACTGCTTCTTCGTTGAGCGCGTCCGCTGCCAGATGGTATCCTCCGATTCCCTTTACAGCTATAACAGCCCCTTCTTTCAGTAAATCTGCGGTTTTTTCAATGCAGCTTTCAGAATCGGTTTCGATGTCTTCTCCCTTTGAGTTTTTCAATACAATATGTGGTCCGCAAACGGGGCAGGCTACGGGCTGGGCATGAAAACGCCTGTCCGCGGGATCTTCATATTGGCTTTTACACAGGCTGCACATTGGAAATTCTGCCATTGAAGTATTGTGTCTGTCATAGGGAACATCGGTGATAATGGTAAATCTGGGACCGCAGTTGGTGCAGTTGATGAAGGGGTAATGAAATCTCGGATCAGCCGGATTCTTCATTTCCCTGAGACAGTCGGTACAGACAGAGGTATCCGGTGAAATCAGAACTGTTTTTTCACCTTTATCATAACTTTTCTTTATAAAAAAACTCTCATAATTTTCGAGGCTGTTATTTATTTCCTGAGATATTTCCTGTATAACCGCAAGGGCGGGGGGATTGGTTTCTATCGCATTTGCAAACAACCCCAGAACCTCTTCCGGGCCTTCAGCCTCAATGGTTACTCCCCGGCTGTCGTTTAATATATATCCTTTAAGATTCATTGATAAGGCAAGGTTGTGGACGAAGGGTCTGAACCCTACACCCTGCACTATGCCCTTTATGTGTAGTTTTATATGCTTCATGGCAAATTTATTATAACAATGATGAACATGTTAATCAAATGGCAAAATTGGTTAAATGTTACCAATTATTTAACATTTTTTTTACATGATTGTAACAAAATGAATTTTACGTTAACAAATTGCCGATTGTTGTTATTGATTTCCCATGATATAATTTCATCAAGAAGATGATTGTTATGATGACCGAAAGGGGATATGAGGGATGCAGTCGTCATAGAATTGTAAGAATTTGTGAAATTCAAAAATTGCCAGAATTTGGCGGTGAACTCAAAGATACTTTGAGTAATCGAAAGGAGATTTCAGTATGTCAGATGCAATCAGAAAAATAGGTGGATCCCATGAAGGCGGCGGCCACGCCGGTCAGGTACAGCAGACTCAGCAAGCTGCCCCCAAAGCTGAACCAAAGCAGGCGGAAGCCCCCAAAAAGGCCGAAGAGCCCAAACAAACTGACACTACCGATAAGGTAGAAGTTTCCAAAGAAGCAAAAGAAGCTAAAGATGTAGATAAAACCAAAGAAACCAAAGAAACCGAAAAAGGCAAAGAAACTGATAAAAACAAAGATGGCAAAGAAGCCAAAGAGGGCAAAGAAGGTAAGGAAGCCAAGGAAGGCAAAGAAGCTGAAAAAGACGACACCGTAAAAGATCTGAAAGATCAGCTCGAAGAGATGAAGAAAAAACTGGAAGAAATGGAAAAAGCCAAAGACGGACAGAAATGTGACAAAGCCGGAGAAGAAGGAGCTGCAGAAAAAGCAGGCGAAGGCAAACAGGCTCAGCAGGCTGCAAATCCCCAGCAGGCACAGCAGGACTGGAATCAGGTTCTCACTCAGGACTGTCAGGCAGTAATGGCAGCTCAGCAGGGCGGCCAGCAGAACCAGATGGGTGGAGTCAATGCAATGGGCGGAGTCAACCAGATGGGCGGCGTTCAGCAGATGGGCGGAATGAACCAGAATCCTATGGGCGGTATGAACCCGATGGGTGGAATGCAGCAGATTCAGGGCGGCGGACAGGCAGTTCAGAAACTGGTTACAGACTATCAGCAGGCAAAACAGGGCAATGCCCAGCTCAACCAGCAGACAGAACAGCTCGTTCAGGGCACACTCCAGAATGCCGGAGTCAATCCTCAGCAGATTCTCCAGCAGGGACAGAAAATGTAATCAATCAGTCAAATCAGTTAATCAATATAAAAAGAGCCGTTATTCAACGGCTCTTTTGCTTATTTTCCAATATCCTCAAAGGGAATGTTCATTATTTTCCAGCTCTGCCATCCGTCATAGTCGAAATGCCACCATTCCTCAGGGTTGATTTTGAAGCCTTCGCTTTCCATCACT
Organism: Bacillota bacterium; assembly: GCA_021287065.1. Lineage (GTDB taxonomy): Bacteria > Vulcanimicrobiota > JAJTBE01 > JAJTBE01 > JAJTBE01 > JAJTBE01. The sequence continues at coordinate 32,511 of JAJTBE010000018.1, read as the reverse complement.
TTTCTGAGGAGTTCCCTGTGCCATCTTGCCTGTGAAGTTTCGCCCACATAGTCGGAATAAGCTCTTTCCGAAAATTCATCGTATCCGCTGGTCATTTCCACCGGTTTTCCCGTTTTCAGATCAATGAGAGTCAAATCCACTGCGCATCCCCTGTTGTGGCGTGAACCTTTTTCAGGGTTTGCAACAAACATCTTCTGTTTTTCCGGAGTTGCTTCCCAGAACATTTTTGTAACATACCAGGGTCTGTAAGCATCATATATGAGAATTCCGTAACCGAGTTTCGCCAGTTTCTCCTTAGCCCTGACTACCGCCTGTGCAGCAGGCTTCTGAAGAAATGCCCTCGGTTCCGAATAAAATGCAGCGCCCATAAAATTATTGGTTGTTGCATAACGGATTTCCAGTTTTATTGCCGGATCCAGTTTAACAACTTCAGTTAATTCCGGTTTGTTGAAAATTCCATTCTCTTCCGGGGGAATAGCTTTCATCGCATCCCCTCTCAGAGATTCCACCGGATAAAGAGGCTTTATCTTGAAAGTTTTTCCTCCTTCTGATCCGAAGAACTCCCTCTGAAACATCACTTTACCCCAGCTGACTAACACAGCTTCACCTTTTTTATCTCTGACAAATCTGAGTGTTCCCATGCCGTATTTATCAGGGGGGAGAGTCTCAAAAACATCTTTCCCTTTCTCCCTGAGTTGAGTATAACCAGAATTCTTTTCCCAGAGGAACAGAGTCGAGTTTTTTTCGAGAAGCAGGTATTCTTCCTTACCGCTTTTATATTTTCCGGTTAATCCTTTCCACTTTGCCTTCAGGGGAGCCGGTTTTGGCCCGATTTCCTGAAGTATATCCGCATGACACGGATAAAACAGTGTAAGGAAAAATAGTAAAACTAAAGCAAGACTATATTTTCTCAGCTTCATATAAGTTCTCCCTAATATTTGATTATCAGGCTCTGTTGCCGCATCCGGGGCAGAATTTCATTCCCGGCTCCATTTTTGCTCCGCAGCTTGCACAGTGCCTGCCTGCAGAAGCCGGCGATCCGCATCCGGGACAGTATCTGTCTCCGGGCTTCATTGGAACACTGCAGCTCTGGCACTCGGTAAAACCTCCGCCATGAGAGGGACGCTGAGGGGTGAAATCCCTTTCTTCCTGATATTCCGGACGGTTTGGGGGATAGTCGCGGGTTCTTGCCGGAGGTTCTTCCCTGTATCCGCCTCCGCCCCGGCGTCTGTAGTCTCCGTTGTCGTTGTCATCGTAGCCGTAGCCATAGCGGCTCTGCCGGCTTTCATAATCGTCGTGGTCGTCGTCATCATTTTTTGTACGGCGGCGGTGGTGATCGTCGTGATAATGGCCGCCATGTCCCTGCCCATGTTTCTTCTTTTTCCCGTCAAACATGTCATCAAAAATATCTTCAATAAAATCCAATGCCAAAACCTCCGTCGTATTTGAATAAAAACCCAAGTTTCCTTTCTTTGCGTGATATAAATTCCCTGCCATATTGTAAATTTGCTTTTATTTGCAAAAAACAGGGAAATATTATAGGTTTACAGAAAATATTCATGCATAGAAAAAAGGAGGTTGGGACTTTGGGAACAGATAGATTTGAAAAAGTAAAAAAATGTTATGATTTTATCAGGCTTCATTCACAAACCCGCTAAAGCTTCGAAGGAGAAATGCTATGAAATACCGTTACAGATCCCAATACCTTTGGGCATTCTCTTTTTGTATTGCGGTGATTTATGTTCTCGCATTATTATCAGGATGCGGAGGAGGAAGCAGCGGTTCCGGCGGCGGCAGTGTTACGCCAACTCCCTCTTCTTCTCCCGGACTTGATGCCAATACTGCATATTACTGGCAGGTTGAAGCCTGTAGCAGCTCAGGTTATGTAACAACAGGACCCCAATGGTCCTTTACAACCGGTTCGAAAAGCAAAGCGATGTCCTCTCAGACTTTAACAATGTCTGAAGCCCTCGAAACTGCTTCTAATTTTATCTCTGGACAGCAGGCGCGGAAAAATTCTTCAATCCGTACCGAAAAAAGCATAACAAGAACAGTGAAAACTTCTTCCATGCGAATGATAAAATCTGCGGATAAAAGCGCCGATTTAGCTTATGTAGCGGATCTCGAACCCTGCGGTTATGTAGTAATCCCCTGCGGCAACAGTCTGCCTCCGGTTCTGGCTTATTCATTCGATTCTGATTTTGATATGTCGGAAAACAGCGGCAATATTCTTCTCAATATGATTCGAAGAGATATTTCACTGAGAAAGAAAGCTGAAGCAGAAGGCAGAATATCAGCATCCGTAATTGCGGAAAACAGGGCAAAACGGGCGGAGCTTCTCAACTCGGAAAAAAATACGGCAAAAGACGGAACGATATGGGGACCTCTGTTTTCATTCGGAACCTGGAGTCAGGAAGCTCCTTACAATTATGACTGCCCCATGGATCCCGAAACCGGGCTTCAGACTGTGGTTGGGTGCGTTGCAACTTCACTTTCCCAGCATCTCAACTACTGGCAGACTCCAACATCTGTTTCTTTTACATCCTCCGACAACTACACCACAGCAACACGAAAAATCTATGTAGAAGCGGCAAACGCCGGTTTTTCAGGTTTGAATTACAACAACAGCAACCCCTCTGCAGAAGCAAGAGCGCAGTTGAGTTATGCCTGCGCCGTTCTTGTAAAAATGGATTTCACCAGTGATGAATCTGGTGCAAGTATGGCGACTCTTGTGAACAGATTAAAGGACAGGCTCGGATATTCTTCCGCATATATCGTATCTTTCTATAATACGCCTTTTTCATCAACAGATATAATCACCAATCTTAAATCCGGGGTTCCGGTATTTCTCGGAATCAATGATGAGGATATGACAAAGGGGCATGCCCTTAATACCGACGGTTATGATGAATCAAACAATACTTTTCATCTTTCCTGCGGCTGGGCGGGCAGAAGCGACGGATGGTATGTGCTTCCCGACGGAATGCCCGAAGGTTTCAGCGTTGTAAGTCAGGCTGTGCTAAATGCCTATCCCGATGGAACAGAACCTATCCCTTCTCCGACTGTTTCACCATCGCCTTCCCCCACAGGAGCGCCTTCAGCCCCTGAAAACCCCTGGCCCTCAAACGGATTAACCGGAGTTTCAACCGAAAGTTACCTTTACTGGTTTAAATCAACCGGAGCCGATTATTATAATATCTATATATGGAAAGCCGGTGAGAATAAACCGTCCCAGCCCTCATCGTCTAACCTGACTCAGCCGGGTTTCAAACCTCAAAATAATTGATGATAACAAAAATCATTGATCGAAACGGCTAAAAATACTATAATTGTATATCTGTGGATTATCCTTATTGGGAGCTATTTATGAGAAAATTGAACAAAAATGTAATCGCCCTGATCCTGCTCTTCTGCTTTATGGCGGGATTTGTTACTGTGGCAGCCCAGTCTCTGGAACAGCAGCTGCAATATTACGATCAGCAGATGTATGCCCAGTTTTCCACTATGTACTCCCAGGATTCCCGCTATAACGGTTATCTCAACGAGATAGCAGGCAATATCAATTCCACTATCTATCAGGTTTTTGGCGAGGATAAACAGATTGTTTTTCTCGTATGTCCCAGCCGGCTTGGTTTTAATGCTGTTTCGTTTTACAGGTTGATTATATTCGATTCACTTCTTCTCGACAGCCTGCGTTATCTGGCAATGGGTAAGGTCTATTACGGAGGCCTCGACAACCGCTACATAGATCAGCTTGCATACAATGTGGCTAAGACAAGCCGATCTCACCAGATGGGACAGGATACCACCAATTATTATGATACCGCCAACCCCTTCAATCTGCCGCCGGTAGGACCCCTTACCGCTCAGCAGCAACAGCAGGCGGCGGTTCTGTTTAAGGAAATGCTTGCATCATGGATGTGCCACGAGGGAAGCCATTGTATGCTTGATCATATAAAGATTAAACTTCAGAGAATGGCGCAGTCCAACCAGCAGCTTTCATCCCAGAACGATCCCAGAGTTTTTCAGAACTCCGTTAACCAATATATGTCGGCTAAAATCAATCAGGAACTTGAAAAAGAAGCTGACACCACAGCCACAAGATGGCTTCTTGCCTCAGGATACTCTGTCGAAGGTTTTGTTACCTGGCTTAAATTTGCAGAAAAACTGGAGAAGATCCTCGGCACGGAAAATGCTTATATCAGAACACACCCCCGCTGCTCGGAAAGGATAAAATATATCAGAGAAGCAGCAAGACAATATGGATACAAATAGAGGTAGTCACAATGGACATGTTTGCATCACGGGTACCCGGATTTAAAGATCCCGCACAGTATGCTCAGATTAACGAAATTTTTTCTTCAGTTCAGGGAGAGGGGATTTATTGCGGCGTAAGACAGCTCTTCGTCCGCTTTTCCCAATGCAACCTGACCTGTTGCTATTGCGATGCAAAGGATGCCTGGTCAATTTCCAAGACCTGCCGGGTTGAGAAGAAACCCGGAACAATGGCTTTTCAGGAAGAAATCAATCCCATTTCAATAGACAGATTTATTGGTATAATCGATCGTTTTCACGATTATCCCCACCACACTATCGCCCTGACAGGCGGTGAACCCCTTATGCACGCACAGTTTCTCGCAAATGTGCTGCCCCAGCTCAAAGCGGCGGGACACTATATTTATCTCGAAACCAACGGCACTCTCCCCGGACATCTTGCCAGCGTTTTTGATTTTATCGATATAGTTTCAATGGATATGAAACCTCCGTCAGTATCAAGAGCCGGCGATGTCTGGACCGAACACGAGGAATTCCTCCGCATAGCAGCCCAGAAGAGAGTTTTTGTAAAAATCGTAGCCAGTGAGGATCTTGATCTGACAGAACTCAAATATGCCTGCCAGATAATAGCGTCAGTTTCACCGCGCATACCACTGATTCTCCAGCCGATGAACCATCCTGACGCAAAACTTCATATCAACACATCCAGATTCATCACATTCCAGGATATAGCACTGCGCACTCTTCAGGATGTAAGGCTCATCCCCCAGTGCCATAAGGTTTTGGGAGGGATACTATAAGCTCGTGATTCTGCCTCCCTTTCTTATCCCCAAAGAGTTGTATTCCGATCCTGCAGGAGCTTCCGTTGAGCATCGTGAGTGTTCAACACGGATTACTATGCTTTCCCGGCGTAATATTCCCGGCTCTTTGATTAGCATATTTATTCTTATATTGGTTCTGTCTTATTCTCTGCAGCTTCTGAGCGGTGAAAATAATTTGGATGAGAAACTGAAAGTTACAGGCTTTTTTCTATTGGTTTTTTTTGTGGTGGTTATCTACAATTTATCTCTTGTTTCCGGAAAGAGAGTTGTAAAACTAATTCCCCACTACATTGTAATAACCGACCATTGCGGACCTTTGGTATCGGAAAGCACTTATTCCGGTTCTGAAATCAGTGAACTCCGGATTGAAAAGTTCTACAATTTTTATTTGGAAAATTCTTCTGTTGAGGATTATGGGATTTTTTTCAACTGTGAAGGTGGAAGCCGGATTTGCGTAGCTTTTTCCGATGATGAAAGGAAACTGAAAAGAATATTCAAGCTTCTTGAAACGAGCACTGCTTTCAACTGTGTAAGCAGCTATAATAAAAACACGCCTGAAGATGTTTCCGGAGCAACAGGCGTGAATGATGATGACAATAACGATGATATTTATCGTGTGGATATTAACAAAATGTGATGTTGGTTTGATTCCTACATCGGAGGCGGTGTAATATCGTCGGGCCAGATTAATCCCTTGATATCGCTGAGCACTTCTTTCTGTACAACGATAAGTTCGTTGATTCCCTTTTGGGCGACATCCACAAGGCGGTACAGCTGCTTTTTGGAGAAAGGATTGCCTTCTGCAGTCCCCTGAACTTCTACCAGTTCGCCTCTTGAAGTCATAATGACATTCATATCCACCTGCGCCCTTGAGTCTTCTTCGTAGTTGAGATCGAGAATTTCGGTGTTGTCGATTATTCCCACCGAAACAGCAGCAAGGTAGCTTTTGAGCACTCTTCCCTTAATGATTCCTGCCTGCTGCAGGTGTGCAAAAGCATCAACTATGGCTACAAAAGCTCCGGTGATGGAAGCTGTTCTTGTTCCTCCGTCTGCCTGAATAACATCACAGTCGATTTGTATTGTTCTTTCTCCCATCATGTTGAGATCCACCACTGATCTGAGCGCTCTGCCGATAAGCCTCATTATTTCCTGAGTTCTGCCGCTGAGTCTGCCTTTGGTGGCTTCTCTGGAGTTTCTTTCTTTTGTGGAGCGGGGGAGAAGTCCATATTCCGCTGTAATCCAGCCTTTGCCGGTGTTTTTCATCCAGCCCGGTGTCTTTTCATCGACTGTAGCTGTGCAGATTACCTTGGTTTCTCCGACTTCTATCAAAACTGAGCCTTCTGCATGTTTTATGTAATTACGGGTGATTTTTACGGGGCGCAGATCAAAAATCTGCCTGCCGTCGTTTCTTTTCATCAATATTAAGCCTTTCTGCTGTATTCAAATGTTCCGGATCACGGTATTTATGGGAAAAACAATATCAGGAACTCCTGACAGATAATTTTTATTATATCTTATGACACTTTTAATCAAATCATGGGAAAAACCCTTTTATTAGACTTTCATCCAATTGACTCAGGGCCTGCGGGGTATTAATATTAAAATGGGTTTTTGTATAAGCAGAGGGGAGAGGTGATGCTTCATGCTGAGAAAAACAGTACGCTCTCATGGATTCAGCCTCCTTGAAGTCCTTGTTTCACTTTTTATTCTGATTTTCTGCATACTTCTGGTTCTGGAGATTTTCCCGTTATCTGTTAAAGCCGCCAACAGGGGGAGAAAAATCATTCTTGCAACCCAGCTTGCCAAAAAAGAAATAGAATTTGCAAAGCACCTGAAATGGGACGATCTCACATCCGCCAATATCTATCTTCAGACACGCCAGACCAGACTGACTACACGCATTAATGGAATCGAATCGATCAACGAATTTACAACAGTATATACTGTTGCTCCATTTGAAGAAGATCCCGACAACATAAAATTAATTAAAGTTGCGGTTTATTGGGACGGAGCATATCCATCAGGAAATGTAAATAACAAGGTTGATATGGAAGTTATGGTGGCCAGGGAAGATTGAGAGGGAGCCCGATGTTCGATTTACCGCAAAAAACCAACCGTAAGCGGGGCTACACTCTGGCAGAGCTTCTTGCATACCTGTCTGTGTTTCTTATTATTATGATTTTCTCAGGGTCTTTTGTTATCAACAGTCTGAGATACTACCGACTACTCGAAACCGAAACCACATTGCAGCAAAAACTGATGACCAGCCTCACTACTGTTTCAAAAGAGCTGAGTATAGCCAGCCTGGGAAGTCTTATCATCGAAAAGGACGGCATAATCTTTGCCTCCCCTGCTGATGAAAACGGAAGCTTCTCCTTCGGCTCCGGCGGCTCGCTCTATATGAGAAAATGGGTGTGTATCTACCTGACAGGCACAGGTGATGTAAAAAAACTCGTCAGAAAAGAGATCCCCATAAATCCGCCTGTTCTAACCCCGGGAACTCCGCCTTTTTCCACCGTGGCAGAATTTTCAACGCAGCCTGTTTACGAAAGACTTGTTGCGTCCGAAGCCAAATCCTTCACGGTTGAAAATGACGGCATAAAAGGAGGTTATACTGTCAAACTTATACTGACGCATACTACTGATACCACCAAACCGAGTGAAATTGAGGGAGAAACCGGAATTTTTATCAGGAATTAGGATGAGGACATGTCCGATATGAGAAAGAGAAACAGCGAATCGGGCTTTGCGATAGTAGTTGTAATTGTTATTCTCGTCATAATAGTAGTGGTTGCACTGATACTCAATTCGATGGGTATTCAGCATCTTGGATTTGTGAGAAAACAAAAGCACGATACAAAAGCCCTGTATGCAGCTGAATCCGGCGTCGCCCGGGCTATCAGTTCGCTGAAGAAAAACAGGACATGGGATGGTACGGTGGATGGATCGGGAAATGAAAGCAAGCTGACTTTTCTCAACAGCAGAATGCCCAACTCCGATGACACATACACAGTAAAAGTATATAACAACTTCAGCGGAGCATCCGAAATTAAAGGCTACAACGGTATTGTTGTTCCTCCCGGAGCATGCCTTGTTATCTCAAAAGGCAAATCCGGTCTTATCAGCTCAAAAGATGTGGGTGTGATGATCACCCGTTCTTCTTTCTTCGACTTTGGCATATTCGGAGATAAAAGCGTAGACATTTCAGGTAATGTTTCAGTTACTGCCAAAGATTCTGCAACCGGGATGAGTGTCCCCGGCGGAGCTGATGTGGGAACAAACGGCGTAACCAAAGGTTCTGTTACAATGAATGGCACGCCTGTATATGTTGACGGCAGTATCTACGCCGGATACGGAGCCAACCTCGCTACGGATCAACCCATACTTCTGCATGGACACTGCTCTCTCACCGGCGAACAGAAAACTCTTAACGGAACAAAAACTCTGGGGCAGGTTGTTTTGCCCACAAATCTTGTTAAAAGAACTTTCTCCCAGGGTATGCTTATGCCCGGGGATTATTCAGGTGAAACAACGCTCACCATTGTTAATCAGGATGTTACCCTTACCGGTTCCGCAGGGGGAGCAAAATACATTTTCAGTGGAATTACCGCATCAGGAAAGGGCAAACTCATAATCGATGCGTCATCAGGTCCGGTGGTGATCTATCTCAATGGAAATGTATCATTTTCCGGACAGTCAGGGATTACGATTACACATTCGGGAAGCCTTGCGGCGAAGCCCGGCGATCTCATTTTTTTGGGGACCGGCAACTGTAAAGATATTAAATTAACCGGCATATCAAGCTTCATCGGGGGAATTTATGCGCCTTCCGCGCAGTTAAGTATTACAGGAGACACTCAGATGTACGGAGGTTCGGTCTCCGGAGCAATTTCCATGAAAGGCTCCATCAAATACGATTACGATACGGCGCTGAAAAAACAGGCAGGCCTCGACAACCTTTCTGTGGGATCATGGCAGTATTTTTAAGTGAAATGGGTATTTCCCTGAAAACAGGGAATAACTAAACAGCAGCTACTGTATTATTTTGAAGAAGCCTCCGGCAAAGCTGAAATCTGAAATCTGACTGAAACTTCCGGATTTTGTAACCTGAATGAAATCTGACTGAAAATGCTGTCGTCCGCAAACATAATCATTTCTGCAGCAACGCGGACATACCGGGGTTAGCCCCGGCTGAATACTTCATATACAGTATTGAACATTGTTTTATGGATTTACAGAGCATCGCGGCGGAATAAAAGTTGAAAATTATACAAAAGTATAGTTTTAATCCTTCTAAATGTTCTTTATTGATGAGTTGCAAAGCCGATAATGATCAGGGGTGATTATATGAAAAAGCGCAGAGTTAAATTAAGCGGATTCAGTCTTCTTGAACTTCTCATTGCTCTGGGAATTTTTGCCACCTGCCTTCTGGCAGTTTATGGAATATTCCCTATGGCGACCAAAGCAGTGGTTCAGGGAGAAAATGTATTCCTTGCCAATCAGGTGGCAAAGAATGAAATGGAATACCTCAAGACATTGTCGTGGGATGATCTTAATATGGAAAACACTGCAGTAACGGATCGGCCCCCCACAGTTTTAACTGTAACCAGCAACGGCATTACGCATACTACTACCTTCAACTCTACCATTCGTGTGGAACCTCTGGCGGATGATCCGGACAATATCAAAACGGTCAGGGTTCAGATAAGCTGGATTGTCGGCACTCCCGGGGGCAATAAATACAACAATATAGAACTGCAGACCCTCATCAATAATCCAAAGCAGTAAATGTCAGAAGATGAGGCGGCGAAAGGAGAGATAACATGAAAAGTCTGAATAACCGAAAGGGAATTACTCTCCCTGAACTGTTGATATATGCTTTTCTGTTTGGAATTATTCTGACAGGAATTTACGGAATTTTTATATCAAGTATGAAATATTACCGGGTTACGGAAGCCAGAACCATCATGCATCAGAACGCAATGAATTCCATGGCAAACCTCTTTTCTGAAACACCCGGAGCCAAATCAACAAGCGTTGTTATCGGATCCGCTCCGTCGGGTTTGTATTTTCTCTCAGCCAGAAAAAGCGACGGGAGCTACGAATTTGATTCCACCGGCAAAATCAAATGGCAGAGATGGGTCTGCTACTACCTTAAACAGGAAACTAACGGGAAATACAGCCTTATGAGAAAAGAAGCACCTCTGAGCCTTCCCACAGCCAATCCGGGAGCCTGCCCCTATTCCACAGTTACCGCATTTGCCAATTCCACAGTTTCAGCAGACACCATAGCCACAGGCATTCAGTCCATGACCATAGCAAAGCAGGCTACAGGCAACTATTCATTTGAGATTATTTTCGATCAGACCACTGATACCACCAAACCCAACCGCCTTCAGGTTGCTACCCGCATACAGACCAGAAACTGACCCTTGGCAGGGGGGAAAAGGAGGTCGTATGATTGTTAATTTGCGCGCCCGTAAAGGGTTTTCCATCGCCGTTGTTCTGCTTGTGATTGCTGTAGTGCTTGTTATCGGCATCACCGTTGCCACTATAGGCGTCAGAAATCTCGGCTTTCTTAACAAGGACTCAAGAAACACCCGTGCTTTTTATGTTGCTGAAGCAGGCCTTTCCAAAGGAATTGCAAAAATTAAAACCGATAATAACTGGAATGGTTACAATACCGGAACAACCACTCTTACCTTCAATGAAACGGTTCTTCAGCCCGGCGGGGATAAATTTACGGTTCAGGTTTACAACAATTTCTTCGGAACAGCCGATATGCCCAATTGTTTCAGAAGCATCAGTGTTCCCAAAGGGTATTGTTACATTGTTGCCGGTGGAAAAACAGGTACACCGGGCAGTGGAGGTTCTGTTAAATATGCCGGGGTAATGCTCAGTATGGGCACTCCCTTCGATCAGTTCGGAGTTTTTGGTGACAGCAGCGTTCTTTTCAAGGGAAATATGTCAATTGATGCGTACGATTCCTCCACAAGCACCCAGAAACCCGGTGAAGGGGATGCGGGAACAAACGGCCACCAGCAGGGAGCGATTACGGTTCTCGGAACTTCCGGTTATGTTGATGGTTCTCTTTATGCCGGTCCCGGCTCCACTCTTGGCACAAACGGCGCTATCAGTATAAGCGGACAGCCTACCATCACCGGAGATGAACAGGTTCTTCTCCAGCCAAATCCCATGCCGGAGGTTATTCTGCCCACAGGGCTTCCTGTTATGAACATACCTGCAATAACAGGCAATACCAATTCGCTTACGCTTACTCCCGCAAGTTATAACGGCAAACTAAGTCTTTCAAACAAAGATGTGGTTACTCTCACAGGACCCGGAACTTATATCTTCAAAGGTATTGATATTCAGGGGCAGGGCGAACTCCGTGTGGACACCAGCAGCGGACCTGTAAAGATCTATGTTGATGGTTCAGTTAATCTCACAGGTGGCGCTGATGTGGGAGGTATTTATAATATCAACAATGTGGGATTGCCAAAAACCACTGATTTAAGAATCTATGGAACTGAAAACTGTACGAATTTTGACTTCAGAGGACATTCACAAGCCTATGCCGGTATTTATGCCCCCAATGCCCAGATAAATCTCAGGGGCGATGGAACTGTTTACGGAGCCTTAATAGGTAAAGACATAATTATCCACGGAAACCCTGCTTTCCATTATGATGTTGCCCTTTCAAAAGTCGCCAATGATGTTAAGGTTATCCGGGTCGAATCCTGGCAGAGATTCTGATGATAGGGAATAAAATCGGATTTTCAGACTATCCTTTTTATAGGGATAGTTTTTTTCATGTTGGATTATTTTGGAAAAATAGTGAATATTTTTAACTGCAACAGGGTATAAATTAGTCAGAACTATAAGTGTATCAGCATGATTGCAATTCAACAACTCTAACTGCACTGAACCTCAAACTTACTGCTCTTCCAGGACAATCAGCGAGGTGCCGGAGATTAAGACACCTTTTTTACTGTCAGAAACGGTTAGTGTATCAGCAAAGCAGCTTCATAAAGGTAAGTGATTGTTTTTACAATCCATCCGAAGGGGAGATATATATATGAAATTCAAATCATCTGCCAGAGGTTTTTCAATCGCACTTGTATTAATGGTTATTTCTGTTGTTGTTGTAATCGGCATTGCTGTTGCAACTCTCGGTGTCCAGAATCTTGGATTTATGAACAGGGATTCTTACAACACAAGAGCCTTTTATGTTGCTGAAGCTGGTCTTGCCAAAGGTATTGCAAAGCTGAAAACTGATTCCACCTGGGATGGAACAAACGGAGGAACTGAAAAAGTTCAGACCTTTAGTGATGTGGTTCTTCAGCCCGGAACCGACAAATACTCCGTTCAGGTATTCAACAACTTTTATGGAACCACGAGCATGGCCAACTGCTTCAAAGGGATTACAGTTCCGGCGGGAAGCTGTTATATCGTTTCCGAAGGAAAGAGCGGTCCTTCGGGAAAAGGCGGCAGTTCAAAATATGCAGCAGTGATGATTAATAAGGGAACTCCCTTTGACAACTTCGGCGTCTTCGGGGATAAAAGCGTTACTTTTAACGGCGCAATTTCTATAGATGCTTATGATTCTTCTACAGGCCAGCAGAAACCCGGAGAAGGAGATGCGGGAACCAACGGCAATCAGGAAGGCGCCATTACAATGCATGGCTCTTCAGGAAGCGTTGACGGCACTCTCTATGCCGGTCCCGGATCCAATCTTGGAACAAACGGCGCCATTACTATAACAGGGCATCCTACAATAACCGGCGGAGAACAGGTGCTGAGCCAGCCCAATCCTATGCCGGAAGTGGTTCTTCCCTCAGGCCTTCCTCTCCAGAACCTTCCTTCCGACATAAACGGCTATCTTGATATGAAATACAAGTTTGTTGCAATGTCGAACCGGGGAAGCAGTAACAGCAATGGAAACGGAAACAGTAACAGCAACGGCAATGGCAACAGTGGCAGCAGTTCAAGCTCAAACACCTTTACCCTCACTCCTGCAAACTACAACGGAAAACTGAATATATCAAGCCAGCAGGTTGTTACTCTCACCGGTCCCGGCACATATATCTTTAAGGGGATTGATATTGCAGGTCAGGGAGAACTCAGAGTGGATACAACCAACGGTCCTGTAAAAATCTATGTGGACGGTTCCGTAAATATGACCGGCGGTGCAAATGCCGGAGGCATATTTAACCAGAACAGCAACGGTACTCCCAAAACAACCGACCTCAGAATATACGGAACCGCCAACTGCACAAACTTCGATTTCAGAGGCCACTCCGAAGCCTATGCAGGTATTTATGCTCCCAATGCCGATATAAATCTCAGGGGCAACGGCACAGTGTATGGCGCCCTTATCGGCAAAACCATCTGGATCCACGGAAACCCCGAATTCCACTATGATGTAGCTTTATCAAAGCTTGCCGATGATATAAAAGTTATCAAAGTGGATTCGTGGCAGAGGTTCTGATTTAGGCAATTATCACAATATTATTAAAAAAAAGCTTTTTCAAAGATGCGTTTTCCCAAATATAATCTTTGGAAGAGCATTTTTTTTGCATTTTATACAAACATTAACAATTTGTTAACAACTTTCCATGCTGGGAAAACAGCTTGTTTGATTTGGGAAAACCTCATGAAATCTACGAAAGAATCGTTTTTTTAATCCTTTGCATGTTAAGTATCCTGATCCTCGCCAACCCCCGGAAATCTTTACTTTCGATTTGCGGCCATGCTATACTTTTAATGGACGATAATTGTAATCCGTCATTTTATATATGGGGTGAATTTTGTGAGCATTATCAGCGACAATATTAACGCCGGTTCAGTAGCTTTTCAGGCTATAAGAAGAGAAATGGAAGAAGCATCTTCTCCGGAAATGGAGAAAGTACGCAGAGAATATGTTCCCTCGGATGAATATATCCCGGTCCCGGCACAGCCAACCGCACACGATACAAGCGATGTGAGAATGCTTGACGGCGGCTGGAAAATGTCCCTTGCTCCCGACAAACCCGGAGACAACAGCAGCACCTGGTTTGATACCAAAGTCCCCGGACAGTGGGCTTTGCAGGATTCGTCCCTCTTTAACCACGGCGGTAATGTCTGGTATATGAAAAAGTTTACCGTCACCCCTGAAATGATGCAGCCCGGCAAGAGGCTCGAACTCGAATTCAAAGGTGTGGATTACAAAGCTGAGGTTTTCCTCAACAACAAAAAACTCGGCGAACACGAAGGATTCTTTGCCCCCTTCAAATTCGATGTTTCAGACAAAGTTAAAACCGATCAGGAAAATGTCATCAAAGTAAAAGTCACATCGGATCAGGATCCCGGCGCTCCCTTCCTCAAAACACAGATTAAAGGCATTTTTGGCCAGCACGATGCCAGGCCCGGCGGAAAAGGCGCATCCTCAAACATCGGAAACACCGGCGGAATCTGGAACGATGTGCTTCTTAAAAGCACGGGAATGCAGACAATCGAAAACTCTCATGTAACCTCAGAACTCTCAGATGATCACAAAGAGGCAAAACTGGGCTTCCACTACACAATTTTTAACCACGAAAACAAGGAAAAAGATGTGGAAGTCGCCATCGGATTCAAACCCCAGTCGTCCGACAAACCTGAAGATCTGAAACTTGTGAGCGAAAAAGTTCATCTGAAACCCGGATTCAATCAGGTTTCCCTCTCTGCCACAGAGCAGGATCCACACCTCTGGTGGACCTGGGACCACGGTAAGCCTGAGCTTTATGATATTCAGACCGCAATAGTTGACGGCGAAAATGTCGCCCAGATGGAAAGCTCTCATTTTGGGATCCGCAAGCTGGATTACGATCCCAAAACCATGCTCCTCAAACTCAATGACAAAGCGGTTTTCCAGAGAGGAAGCAACTATATTCCCACCCAGTGGCTTTCCACATATTCCAATGATGATTATGCCAAAGACATAAAACTGATGAAGGATGCCAACCTCAACTCCATAAGAGTCCACGCCCATGTTCTTCCTCACCAGTTCTACGATATGGCTGACAAGGAAGGTATTCTTGTTTACGGCGATTTCCCGATGATTTGGGGAATGAAGCCTGATAAGGATACCCAGCAGAGAGCAAAATCACAGTATAAGGAATTTATTGAAAATTACAGAAACCACCCCAGCATCTGGATGTGGAATGTACATAACGAATCACTGCCCTACAACCATTTTATGGATAACGATCTGTTCAAAATGGGTAAGGAACTCGACCCCACAAGAGCACACAAGCAGGATTCGTCGTTCCTCGATCATTTCTATCCCGGATGGTACAAATGGTACGGAAATGAATTCACCGACATCACAAGATACCATGCAAAACTCCCCACTGAATATGGTTCGGAGGCTATACCTCTTTCCGCAAAACAGTATATTCCCAAAGAAGCCCAGTGGCCTATGAATGACAATGTATGGAAGTATCACGACTACCAGCCCGTTGAAATGCAGAAATCCATCGGCGACTATAAGGAATATAAGAATCTGGATGAATTCATCGAAGCATCCCAGAAATACCAGTTCGACCTTAACAGGCACATAACCGAGTATTTCCGCCGCCATAAATACGAACCATCAACAGGGGCATACCAGTTTATGCTTAAAGAAGCTTGGCCCTCAGTTACATGGGCTGTTGCAGACCACAACCGCAATCCCAAGATGGGATTCCAGGCTCTGAAGGAATCAATGGCTCCCACCATCGTTTCAATAGACTGGAAGAAAACCAATTTCAAAGCAGGCGAGACATTCAAAGCTCCTCTGTGGGTCATTAACGATCAGTATGACAAAATCAGCGGTGCTAAAATCGAATGGAAGTTCTGCAAAAAGGACGATCCGGAAAGAAAACCCATAATCTCCGGTTCATTCGGCAAAGATATCGAAGCTGACTCATCGGAAAGCTTCTGCGAAGCTCAGTTTAAAATTCCCAAAGATTCGGCTCCCGGTGAAAAATGGGCGTTGTTTGTGGATCTTAAAGACAAAGACGGAAATGTTATCTCTTCCGGCAACCTGCTATTCGGAGTAAAGGACAAGAATAACAAGAGCCACAAATACGAACCAATCCACACCGATTATCCCCCTGTAGGATAAAACAACACATAACTGATAATAATAAAAAAAAGAGGCTGCCCTGATAAGACAGCCTCTTTTGATTTTATCTATTTTCCGTTTGCGTTTTTGTGGAATACGATTGCTCTGTCATAAACCAGTTCGTAAGCGGCAGGTCCCACTTTGTTTACTTTTTCGATATAGCTTCTGAATGCAAGGAACGCATCCTTGTTGTTATCTACGCCATAAGCTTTACCTTTGGGATTGCCTGTGCTTTTTTCAACAATAACGCAGTTTTCCCCGGATGTGCAGATTCTGCCAAGCCTGTAGGTGTAGTAATAACCTGCATTGCCGTAGCCTGACGGGAAATATTCGTTTGCTGTGCCTGCAAAGTTTGAGCTGTTTGTGCCGGCGCAGCCGTTGAGAAGTTCTTCGCCATAGAAGCTGAAGTTGCAATAAAGACTTTTTCCGGTTGTTTCGTGGTTCACACCATAAACCACCACAAAATCATCATCACTGTTGAGCTGGAAGTCGTTGGTTCTAAGATAAACAGTATCTCTGTCCTCTGCAAGAACATCAATGTCCTGAGCTATTCCTGTATAACCCTCGGGAATCCATATGTCAGTCTGAAGCTCGTCATAGGTGTAGCCTGAAACTGCAAATTTGCTGAGAACTCCCTGACGGATGGTTTCCAAATCGCTGTCCACGCTCTGGATAATATTGAACTCAGACTGTCCTGTGCCCCGTTTTCTGAGTTCCGGTGTATTATAGAGATTAGCTGTGCTTTCTGTCTGAGGCGTTACTCTGAAAACGCGGTTGTATTTGTCCGCATTGTTGAGGAAATCCTGACCCGCTGCGTTATCTTCCCACAGTGCAGCCCTTACCAGATAGGTAAAAGTATCTTTGCCCTTTTCAAGACCCATCTTTGTTAATTCAGGTGTGATAATATCATCATTGATAATTGAAGAACTATAACCGGCTTTTTCCAGAGACTGTCTGACCCTGTTATTTGTATCACGGCTTGCGGATACTATCAGAATCATATTGCTGCTGAAAGGGTCTCCTTCTGCGCCGTTTGGTGTGTTCTCCGTTTTTATCGTCAGATGGTTCAGCGGATCCCCCAGGCTTGCAAAAATACGATGATAATGTCCCACAATATCATCTCCGGTTGTGAATACATCACTGTAATCCTTGCCCGGTTTATTCTCAGTCAGTGCCATATAGCTTCTGTAACTGAAATATCTCGCTTTGGGTGGTGTTTTTCCTATAAGCACGATTGCCTCATCGGGACGAAGTTTATAAGCTACGCCGGGTGGTGCAATATTGGGATTTGCAGGATAATTACCGGGATCATCGGCATTGTAGTTTACCGGAGGATTCTGCCCATTGGCAGGGTTCTGTCCCGGTGCGGGAGGAAGAATAAAGCTGAGGTAGGGAAATCCCGCATTGTTGCCAAAACAGGAAGGGACAAGTCCTTCACTTGCAAGATCCATAATGGGGATCATCTGCAGTTTGCCTTCCTGAACGGTAAAACTGTTTGATGATAAATCCGACAGAAATTCATCAATGTTTCCTGTTGTCTGGGTTGTGCTGTTGTCTGAAGTCTGTCCGCAGGATGCGATAAAAAACAGAGCAATCAGCAGAAAAGATATTATTAGTGTCTGTTTGCCGGGCCTGAGCATTTTCATCATCTGTTTCCCCTTTGTATATTATTGGTAAAACAGTAAAATTCAAAGACAACAGAGGGTTTCCTCCCCGAAAAATGGTTTTTTCATGTTGTAAATTTGTTAACAGATCTACCCATTATCTGCAGAGAAGGGATTAATGCAGGGAGCCATCGAAATATCATTCTGTCGTTTTTTATAGAAAATAAGGCAAATCATAATTCTGAGAGGTTTGATATGTTTCGAAAATCCGCCCGGATTCTGTTTCTGATTGCACTTACCCTTGTATGGGCAGCCCCCATTTTCGCCGTAACATATACCTGTTCTATGTTTCCTGTTGTTGGTCAGGATGTTCTCGATAAGGACAGGCAGATAAAAGAACCTTCCGGAATAACTTATCATCCGGCAAAAAAATCACTATTTGTGGTCAGTGATGACGATTTTATCTTCGAAACCGATCTCGAAGCAGTAGTAAAAAGATCTGCAAAGCTTACTCTTCCAGGCTCTCTGAAACTGGATCTGGAAGATGTTGCCGTAAACACAAGAACCGGCGTCCTCTATGTATTAAGCGAAAAGCTTGACGCCGTCCTTGAAGTTAACCCCGACAACTTCGAAGTAAAAAGAGTGTTTACCTACCCGCAGAAATTCGGAACAAAAACAATCTATGAAAAGCACCCCAAAGACAACGGACCCGAAGGACTGGCATTTATGCCCGGTAAAAAACCTGAAGAGGATGTCATTATCGTATGTAATCAGGATGATCCTCCCAATGTAATCAAGATGAAAGCACCAGCGCCTTCGGACAAACAGGACCTCACCCCGGTAAAACTGACCGTCATATCAGTAACCACAATGCCCGTTAAAGACCTGAGCGCTGCAGCTTTTTGCACTGAGAGGGGAACACTGTTTGTTGTCAGTGATTTTAACAATGTTGCATTCGAACTTACAAGAGAC
Organism: Bacillota bacterium; assembly: GCA_021287065.1. GTDB lineage: Bacteria > Vulcanimicrobiota > JAJTBE01 > JAJTBE01 > JAJTBE01 > JAJTBE01. The sequence continues at coordinate 13,711 of JAJTBE010000018.1, read as the reverse complement.
TGCAAAATCATAAGATCCTGGGCGCTTCCCGGAGATGAACAGGAAGGTATAATTTTTGTAAACAACTGCCTCTATATCGCACAGGACACAGGAAAGATACTCCGCTGCAAACTCGATCGAAATTTCTTCAGAAAAGCTGAATAATAATGAAAACAATAAAAGATAAATCCAGCTGGTACCGTTCGGGATATGCCGTATGCCCCGCCTGCGGCGCTCCTCTCGAACTGGAAAGTTTGTCTGCAATAAAAAACTGCACTTATTGCGGTGCTGATGTAAAGGTTGAAAGAAGCCTGCGCCGGGTTGAACCTGATGTTGCCGCCTTTGTGCCTCAGGAGAAAGGTGACAAAAGCAAACAATATGACGACTGGAATTCCCGTCAGCTTGTTAACGGAATAATTAACAGCAGTGATCCTGAAGAAAAGCTTGCCATGGCAACGGCACTTGACAGCTGGAGGCATGCAAACAGTGATTCCGCTGAACTGATATCCACCATAATAGAAATTATGCTTGTTTCAGATGAGGAACTGGACAGGGCGCTTTGCGGCCTTCCCGGAAAGCTCATTTGCAGCGGTGAAACGGATTTGAGACGAAAAGTCATAGATGCCGGCGAATACTACGGATTCAAGTCCCCCGGCTCAAAGGGCCTTCTCTTTGCCCTTTCCCTCGGCGATGCAGCTACGGTCAAGCTTCTTCTGGAAATTGCAGAATGGGCTGTGGCAGCCGGTGATGAGGAATACGCTCAGGAAGCTCTTTACGGAGTTCAGACTGCAATAGGCCGCGAAAACGAAAAACGGCAGATATGCATGGAAATTCTCATCTACAGATTCCCCTGTCTTTCTTCCTTCACACAGAAATGGTTTGCCGGTTTTCTCAGAAACCATTTTGATGTGGGATATACATTTATGCACGGTTTTGTAGTTGAACTGATAGATGACTGTGAGGAAGAAGCTCCCCACCTTACGCCGATGATTACAGAAGCAATAAAAAAATGCGGTGGTGCAGGGAACAGGCTGGAATACCTGAAAAGGCTGGAAGTTTTAAGTTTTGCCAAAAGTGTTGCTGCTAAAAATGCCGCTTTACATACTCTCAGATCCCTGCCTCAGAATCTGAAAAAAGAAGATGTGGATGCAGCTCTCGAAGCGATAATCCCTATGGTTGAAAAACCCGAATACAGGGATTCGGCTGCAGAAACAATCTCAAGCTTTATCTGGTTCGGAAAGGAAATGCCGGAACAGATACTACGCCTCTACGAAAATAAAAAAGAAAAGCTTCCTTCAGGTCTGGTCTATTCAATAGAACTGAAACTAAACAAAAGATAACTTTTAAGAATCTCTTTCCACCAGTTTTCTGAGATCTTTCAGATCCATAGGTTTCAGAAGGTATCTGGCGTTTGTCTTCTGGAGGAATCCCTTTACTTCGTCTCCGAGAACATCACCTGTAACAATGATGATGTTTTCTTTTATATCCGGACGGATGGCGATAAGCTTTTCGTAAAGCTCCTGTCCGTTCATTTCCGGCATTCTGAAGTCGATGAGAACGAGATCAAAGTAATCCTTCTCCACATGCTTGATTCCCTCGTGTGGAGTGCTGGCGGTTTTAACATCGTAGCCAAGGCGCTGGTAGTATTTCTGGATAAATTTAAGGATGAGAACTTCATCATCCACTGCAAGTATTCTGAATTCCTCTTTAAGGGGAGCTTCTTCTTCCTTCTTGCCCTTATCTTTGTCTTCGTCAGTCTGAATTCCGGGTATGGAGATCTTGAAGTGGGTGTAGCTTCCCTCTTCTGATTCCACAAGGATTTTGCCCTGATGATCGCTTACAATGCGGAATGTAATGGACAGACCGAGACCTGTACCTTTGCCAACATCCTTGGTTGTGAAGAACGGGTCGAAGATTCTTTCCCTGATTGCCAGAGGAATACCGGGACCGTTGTCTTTAACCGATACGACAACCTTGCCGTCTTTGTCCTTGTATATGCTGACGACGATGTTGTTGCCTTTTCGGGCGGAAACCATAGCATCTTTAGCGTTGCTGAGCAGATTGAGAATTACCTGCTGCATTTTTCCCGGGCTTCCGAATATGCTTAATTTCTGATTTTCATAATTGCGTATAATGGTAATGCCTAATTTGGCATACTGGCTTTCCACCAGTTTGATGGTTTTATTAACCAGATCGGTTACAAGAATAACCTGTTTCTGAACTTCTTTCTGCTCTCTTGCAAACAGGAGCAGATCTTCCGTAATCTGCGCCGCTCTTTTACCTGCAGAATATATGTCTTCGATAATCGGTTTTACATCTTTTTCGATCTTGGGATCGTGAAGGAGAAGCTCGGAGAAACCGAGGATTCCGGTGAGGGGGTTGTTGATTTCGTGGGCAACGCCCGCAGCAAGCTCTCCGACGGAAATCATTCGTGCAAGCTGCATAAGCTGCTGGCTTGCCACTTTTTCTTCCGTAATATTCTGAACAACGACGATTGCCCCGATAATTCTGTTATCGCTGGCTTTGTAGGGGGATATAGCTACAGAATAATAGTAGTTGGTAAAGCCTGAGATAACGATCTCTTCTTTTCTCACATAGGCTCTTCCCCAGAGTATTTCATTAACAAGCTCTTCTATGGGGAAGGAACCGAGGGATCTGATTCTGTTGCCTTCCTCGGTAACTGCAAGAATCTTCAGCATTTCGTTTGCTGCTGAGTTGGACATTTTTATAAAATAATCTCTGTCGATTACAAATACGCCGCTGCCGATGTTTTCCAGAATTGACTCGAAAATGGTCCTTCTGGTTTCGATAAACTGCTTGAGCTGTGTAAGGGAAATTGAAGCCTGCAGGGCGATTGTGTTGAGAATTCTGATATGTTCGTCGGTGAAGCTGTTGACATGAAGTGAGGAAATATTAAAGACGCCTACTACTTTATCGTCCATTTTAAGGGGCAGGTAGTAGGTTGACTGAATTTTCTGTTCTGACGGCGGAAGGTTGTCGTCATAGTCAACACCCCGGACAATGCAGGTGGGAGCCAATGGGCAGCTTCCCATCAGTTCAGAGGGCATTTCGAGGAAACGGTTGAGAATGTCGCTCTTATATGCAGAAAGAAGATCTTTATCGATAGCTGAATTAACCCTGATAACAAAACGGCCCTTCTGCTCAATGCAGAGTATGTATGAAGCTATGTCATACTGCATAACTCGGTTGACAGTGTTAAGCACGCTTTCGAGGAGCTGTCCGTAGTCCAGTGAATGTCCAATTTCCCTTGACAATTCGTAAAGAGCTTCAAGTTCGAATGTGCGCTGGCGGACTCTCTGGTCCATCTCAAAATAGTATTCCCTGAGATTATCCGTTGAAATCGTATTCTGGATGAAAACCCCGATTTGAGCGCCGAGGCCCTCAAGAAATTCCGGATCTGCTTTTTTCAGCTTGTCAGAATCAGGAGAGTTGAGGATTATTGAACCGAGGTAAGAATTTTCAGCCTGAAGGGGGATTGAAGTCCAGTAGTTGTCATCGCAGCTGAAATTAACCGCCAGAACCCTTTCCACTTCGTCAATAACTGTGTGCATATCCAGAGCCTGCACTCCCTGAAATTCCCAGGGCAGCGGTATGGTATGCCACATCGAGCGTCCTGTGGGTCCTTTGGTAATAATTGCTTCAAGCCTGTCTTCTTTGAGAAGGTAGAAAGCTCCCTGTTCCACTTCGAAAAACTTCATAAGCATTGCAAGGGAATCTTCCATCATCTGGTCTATGTTGTCGAGGCCCGAAAGTTTGAAGATAATTTCATTCTTGAGTTTCAGCCTGCTTTTAACCCATTCCGCCTCTGCTTCCGCCTGCCCCAGTTTTTCTTTCATCTGGGCGAGGAGTCTGATATTCAGTGCATTTTCCAGAGATAAAACGAGAATTCTTGCCAAATTGGCTATTTCGTCCAGCTCTGTTTGTGATATTTTGATGTCTTTTACGAAGTGTTCGAGGAATATGAAGCCTTTGAATGAATCCTCGATAAACACGGGCATTGAGATGAGGCTCTCTGCGCCGCTGCGGTTGAATATCATTTTTATTTCATAGGGTAGGGAGTTGGTGGTTCCGTCAACAATTACCGTATTTCCCCGGGCCATAGTCTTTTTCAGAAAGTCAGACTGTTTTTCGAATACTTTTTCGAGGCCAAAATATTCATTTATGCCTTCGCCTTCAGTCCAACGGCAAACATAGTCCGAATCTCCTGCAGATTCGGCTGCTATACAAATATGTATTCTGCCGGAACCGGTAATACTACCGACCCTCGGCAAAAACTCTCTGAGCAGTTCTTCTGGTTTCATAATACCCGGATTCTCTCTGAAATAGAAATCATATTCTGATATGCTCCGGTTTGAAGTACGATAAGATCGAGGAGACCCCATTGAATCTCTGTATATATATTTAAAGGACGGGTCATACTTTCCCTCTATCTTATCGGACTTTTATCATTTTTTTTTAATACCGGATTTTTACTGTCTTTATTGCACCGTCAGATGCCTTTTATGCCCTGATAAGCGCAATGGGAGTCTGTTCGTTGGCGTTTCCCTGGGGGTTTGTTTTAAGAGCTTCAACCACTCTGGGTTTGTCTGCGGGATCGGAAATTGCCAGAACATCCACTTTGCCAAGATCGTTTACATCGACAACTGCAAGCCCCACGCCGGTTTTCTGTTTGAATTCCTGTGCGGTCTTAATCGGGTTTGCAGGTCCCATTACAACATATTTATCGAAGGGAGGCAAAGTTCCTGTGCAGTCGTCAATTGTGGCTACTGCTCTTCCTGCAAAGAGATAAAAATCTCCGGCTCTGCCAACCAGCTTACCAAGCACGCCCATAACTGCGGAGAAAATTATCTTCGCCGCGCCTACTTCCCTGATACCCATTTCAAGACTGTAAACCGATGAAAGCGAAGAGTCCATTTTGAAAAAACGGTTGAGATGAGTAGCCAGAAAACCGGGTTTAATATCCTCGCAATAATAGGATCTGCCTTCCATAATAGCAAGGGCTGATTCGCATACTGCAAGCACATCCCCGGGTTTAAGATGGGTTTTTACATAGGTTTCAAAAACCGAATAAAGATCATCCCCGGGAACCAGCAGGGGTGTTCTGATAGGCAGCGCCTTCTGTCCCTTGTCGATAGTTACATACTTTTTGGTGATGTCCACAGGTTTGATTCCGGGAAGTCTGCCAAGGTCGAGTCTGATGATTTTTCTCTCGTAGGCAAGGGGAGAACGGCAATAGTATTTGTAATAAAGATCTATATCGATATGGGAAAGCTCCGCCATAACTTCTTTAATGGGTCTGTCGAGGGAGCGGATCATAACTTCTCCCTGAAGAATCATTGTGTCGCCGGATTTAATCAGTGAAGATTCCCAGTAACGGTCCTGTCTTTTGTTGTCAGAACGGAAAACATGGATATCGTTTTCCAGCGCCATGTATTTGTCGCCTTCGGGATGAATTCTGCCGAACAAGTCTATTACAAGGCACTGCTGCCTTCCAATGCTTTTTACAGGTATTCCGAACTTCAGAGTCGCTTCGAAATCTCCGTTGTATGAAGGATCCTCAAGTTTGAGATAGCCGTCAGCCCACTGAATTTTACAGTCGCCGACTTTATTTTTTACAAAGTTATACACAGCCCATGCCGCAATGATTAAAACCAAAATCGCAGCTTCAGCCGCTGCCAGATATAATAGGAACTTTTCCATCCTGATTACCTTTCTTTGATTTATTAATAAAATTCTTGTTAATCAGTATTTTACCTTCTTTCCGCCTGCAGGAAGAAAGTGGCGCAGGTCGAAAAAAGTAAAAAAAATCAGGACTTTCTGAACTAACATGAAGATTATATTCTTTTCAAGCGAAAATGCAAGATTTCTCCTCGGACTGGAGGGGAGGGATATCTCTTTAGTCAAGGAAAACAGGGATGTCTGGAAAAGAAAAATAAAATACAACAACTTCGAGGTTCTCGGAGTTGGCAACAACGGCAATGTTTATATCAAAGCCGATGAAGGTATTGTTCTCTTTCCCCCCGATTCCGCTGCTGCTGAAAAAATTCTTCCCTGGCTCGACAATAATACACTTTCCAACGAGGGTGCATCCATTGTCAAAGCAGTTATGCACAAGTCCGGAGAGAGGCTTTGCGTTCAGAAAATGAGCATGAAAAGCAAACTGACGGAAAAGCTTTTCAAAATACTCTCATCCTCACCCAAAATGGAAAAAGGACAGGCTCTCCACGAGCTTCTTTTCTATGATGCCATTTCCGGAAGACAAACAGTATTCCACAAATTCGCCATAGACAGGAAAGTGCCCCATGCCTTTACATGGAGTATTTCCAGAGATTTCCATTATCTGATCATTTCAGAAGCACAGAAAGTCTTTAAGGGAACGGAAACCCGCTTCTCCATTGCCAGTGTTATCGAAAATTCCATCCTCGATCAGTTCGTTCTTGAAGGACTGACTGAGTGGATACTTATGATAAACAGTAACGGCACATATCTTATCGATTCACCACAGAAACGGGAACCGAGGGAACTACTTGTGGGCACTCCGAGATCCCACACTTACAAACTTACTATTTCCAACGAATACAGAGCGGAACATCTGGGTAAGGATTTTGTCGCTTTCCAGTCCCGCATGGAACCCAGGCTTATTTTTAAAAGATATGATAATTCCATTGTTCAGGAAGTCGATTTTGCTCCCCTCAGGGAACTTAAACTTGATTTTCAGACTGTATTTTCCGATAGTGATGATATTGTTCTGGTTACCAGAAGTGAAGGCGAAGTCAAACTCGTTCACACAAGCAAAGACAGCATCGCCATAGATGCAAAACGCTGGCAGATGATGTCGGAACAGCAGAAAATCGATGATGAAATTGATAAAAAGAAAAATGTCCTTGAAGAAAAACAGAAGACTCTGAAGGATAAAAAAGCAAAACTCAAATCAGCGGAACTTTCCAAAACCGCTTTGGAAAGCAGACAGCTCAGATCAAGACAGGATGAACCTCTCGCTCCCAAAACAAGGGAACAGGGAGATCTTCAGTTTATATTCGGCGATGACGCTTCAGCTTCTGGTGAAATAGAACGCCGCAGAATTCTTGAAGCCAGGGAAAGGGAAGCCCTCAATAAAATTGCAGAAGCCAATTACGGCGACAAAACAAGAATGATTGACAGCTATCCCACTTCATCCCTAAGCGCTCCGCCGCCGGTTCAGGAAAAATCTGCGAAACGCCCTGCTCTCATTTCGTTCGAAACTGTTGACCTCAGCGACAAACCCCTGGTTTTTGAAGACAGAACCCAGAAAAAGCCACTGACTGAATCTTTCCTTGAAGCAGATACAAAAATCATCAGCCTTGAGGACGAACTGCAGAAATATATACCGTCTGTGGAAATTGAAGTGGATGAGGACGAACTTGAACTCGAGCAGAGTGCTCCCTCCATGGCGGAAATAAGTCTGCCCAATCTCAGAACTCCTCCGCCCCGCAGAAAAAAGATGCCCGACAGACTCGAACTGGAAATCGGCGTCAAAAAAAGCATTCGTGAAAAAACAGAACCGGATATTGCTGAAGAAGAGCAAAGAACGGTGCCTGTTGTTAAAATTGACTTTTCACCAAGAGACCGGAAAAAAGCTCATGAACCTCAGCATTTTGAGGAAAATCGGAAGACTTCCCGCCAGAGCATTTATGAAACTGACGAAAGCCTGACCGAAGGGGATTACGACCTTTCCGGTTTTGACGCTTCAGGTTTTGCGCCTCTTCAGGATGAAGAAAGCTGGGATATGACCGAAAAAGATGAGGAACTCATAAATTCCGCATTCGGAAACACCGGCTACGGTCTCGAAACTCAGGCTCCTGTGGTTGAAACAACCAAAGATGACGAAGCACGCCTTGCGGAAATCAAAAGGCAGATCGAAAGGGAAATTCAGGAAGCTGTACTCAAGAAGAAAACTGATACCAAACAGGATGATCAGAAGAAAAAATATGTCCAGCTCCTCGAAGAACTGGAAGAAAGCTTCATTAACGGCGGAATTTCGGAAGAAAGCTACTACAGATTAAGAGCCAGATATGAAGATCGAATCGAAGAGATCGAAAAGAGCGAGAAACTTTAAAAGCTGAGCTGCACGCCCGAACCTGAAAAGGTTCAAAACTATGGCCCTGCAGCTTGTTGTATGTCTGAATTACATAAACCCGAACAGAAACTGCTCCCTGAAAAAATAATGGAGCTGGTTTCCCGTTTACCTTACCCCAACTGCCCCAACTGTCGTGAATATTTTGAATCCGGCAGTTACGAAAAAATTCTTCGCTGTCTCGAAAATACTATCGAAGATATTCCTGAAAATGCCGATCTTCTTTTGCATTTGTCCGAAGCATTTATGCTGTCAGACAATCCGGAGAGGGCAGTATGGTATTTTAACTGCTATTTAAAGTATAAGCCTGATTGTTATGATGAATTGATTAAAGCCGGCGATTACTGCCGCAGCAACTACCGTTTCCATTTTCAGGCCGAACATTATTATGAACAGGCGTTGAAGATTGATAAAAAATCAATGGACGCACTGACTGGACTTGCATCGATCCGGATTAAGGGCTGGAAATCCGAAGCAGCATTTAAACTATGTAAAAAGCTGCTTAGAACACACCCTGAAGATTATCGATTGTATCATATCATCGGTGATTATTATTACCTGACAATCCACAACTGCAAAAAAGGTATTGAGTGGTACAAAAAAGCTTATGCCCTGAATCCTGAAGATGTAAACGCTTTGTTTTCCATAGCCGGTGCTTTGGATGAAATAAGCCGTTACGAAGAAGCAGCGGAGTATTTATTTTTATATCTGAAATCGGAGCCGGATTCCTGTTCAGCCTTTCACAGTCTTGCCAACACCCTTGATTGCTGCGGAAGACATGAAGAAGCGATTGAATACTACAAAAAAGCCTGTAGTCTGAAGCCTCATTATTATGGTCTTTATCAATACTGTATAGGTATGTGTTATTTCCATATGGGAAAATATGATGAAGCTGAGGCAGTATTCAGAAAAAGAATGGAAATTAATGAATCAGAAGATTGGGGGATTGGCGAACTCACGACTATTCTGAAAAAACAGGGCAAAACAGATGAAGCGATAAGCTTTCTCAAACAACGGATAAGGAAAAATCCGCGGGAGTTAAGCAGCCATAGAGAGCTGGGAGACCTTTATTCTGAAATGCAGCAGTATGAAAAAGCTCTTCCCCATTATGTAAAATATCTATCCGTAGTGGATAATGATGCATATTTACTCTGTAATGTAGCTTTGATTTACTATGTTTTGGGAAATCAGGAGAAAGCTGTCCGTTATCTTTCAAAAGCAATAAAGATTGAGGATGATTGCAGATCATATGCACGAAGTGATAAAGTTCTGAAAAAAATCCTCAGGCTGCTCCCTGAAAAAAACAGAAAAAAGGAAAAAAAGCATCATAATGACAGTGTTCCTTATAAAATCACATTATTCAAAAATATGGTAAAAAGTTCACCCTCAACATAATTTCCGAAAAAGTTTACATTTTGGAAACTCATTTAACATTAATTTAAGAATTTGGGTAATGACGACCCTTTTGGTTTTGTGTAAAATTATACTTGTATATGAGTATAACAGGCGGCTGGAAGGGACCGGCTCAACTGTGATTATGTAATGGGTTCTGAAAGTTCCGGTTTGGATTCAGAACGATAATTCCCGGAGGATAAAATCCCCGATTTCTCGAACATGCCATTATCTGATAGCATTTTTCCGGAATAATTGTAATGATGTAATAATCAGACAGTTATTCTGCCAAAATGGTATGAAATGCAGTAACGGCATGTTTTGCCCGGTTTTCTGATCATGCCTTTGCATTGGATTATTTTTATATATGGGAGTTAAATGCTTATGGCTGATGCAGATACAATTTTTTCTGCCATATATGAAGGCAATATTGATAAGGTTGATTCCTTGCTTGCACAGGATGAAAAGCTCCTTGAAGCGAGAGATGATAAGGGTTTTTCTCCTTTACGGGCTGCCGTTCAGGGAGGTTTTGGGGAAATTGTTGAGTTTCTCCTTGTGCTGGAAGCTAACCCAAATTCAAGGGATAAAACAGGAAAAACCCCGCTGCACGAAGCCCCTGACCCGGTTATAGCCGATATGCTTCTGGCTCGTAATGCCGATGTTGATGTTAAGGATGACGATGGAATGACTCCCCTTCATTATGCGGTTATACGGGGACAGAAGGAAGTTCTTGAATTGCTGGCGGAATGCGGAGCTGATTTGAATAAACCTGACGGCAGGGGAGTTACTCCGCTGCAGCTTGCCAGACAGCACAATCACGGTTTGATCGCCCGGATTCTTGAAGAAGCGGGCGCTGATGAATAGTCTTATGGTTCCATACAGTATGTTTATGGTGAATCACAACCTCCAGGTTTAAGAGGGCTGCAAGCGCAGCCTTTTTCTTTGATAACGGGGACAGGGAAATAAAGGGTGCTGTTGAAACCCTCCATGTAAAAATTACTTTGCAAAGGAGCCTTCTTATGCAAAGACTGCGAATTCTGCTGATAAATCCTCCTCAGATTCATCATGTTTCCGAAAAACCGGTATGCGCTCCGCCTCTCGGACTGGCATACATGGCTGCAGTTCTTGAAAAAGCTTTTGATGTTAAAATTACCGACTGCATTGCAGAAGGCTTCGAAAAAAAGAGCTATGTTACCAAAGAAATAAACCGCTGGGGAGTGGACCCCGACGAACTCAACCTCCGCGTTACAAGATGGGAGCCTGATATCGTCGGTATTTCCTGCACATATTCTCCCCAGGAGGAAGTGATTTTTGATATTGCTGCGGTTTATAAACGCTTTGCCGAAATAAGGGGCAAAAATATCATAACCGTAGTGGGAGGACCCCACGCCACTGCAGTGCCCTTCGACATAATGAAGCATAAGGATGTGGATTTTGTAGTTACCGGAGAGGGCGAAATCCCCATGTTCCAGTTGTGTCAGGCGATTCAGTCAAATATGGATGTTTCAGGCATTCATGGCCTCGCATACAGGGATCACACAGGCAAAGTTATGGTCAACCCAAGATCCGAATATATCGATAACCCGGATAAAATTCCATTCCCTGCCCGCCATTTGCTGCTTATGGACAAATATCTTCAGGCGGAAAGCTATTTCAAACCCAGATTTCTTGAAAGAACCAATATGATTCTTTCAAGGGGATGTGATTCCAGATGCCTTTTCTGCACAGTCCCCGGCTGCTTCGGAGGAAAATTCCGCCCCCGCTCTGCGGACAACATCATAGCGGAAATGAAAGAAATTATCGAAAAATATGCCATTAAGGAAGTCTGTTTCGAAGACGACAATTTCTTCAGAAATCTCGATATTGCAACCGAACTTTGCAGCAAAATGACCGATAACAAGCTGAACCTTGCATGGGGATGCCACTCAGGCCTTGTCGCAAGGGGCTACAGCAACAAGCTTATCGAACTTATGAAGCAGAGCGGCTGTTACCGGGTTACCCTCAATCTCGAATCAGGCTGCGACAATGTGCTGGGAAAAATCCTGAACAGCCCAAATGACAGAAACATCGCCGCCAATATGATTCTGGCTCTTGAAAAGGCAGGCATAGAAGTTGCCGTCAATTTCCGCATAGGCTTCCCCGGAGAAACACAGCAGGAAATTATGGAAACTTTCAGTTTTATCAGTAAATTCAAAGTGGCTGATGTAAAAGTGTTCTTTGCGGTTCCTTTCCCGGGAACGCCATTTCAGGAACAATGCAATAAGGAAGGACTCTTTATCAGACCCGTAAAATACCGGGACTACCTTCTTGAAAGCACATTTCTGAGAACTGAGGAGTTTGATCCCCAGGTTCTTCAGAAACTTCATGAAGTGGGTATGAAAAATCTATGGAAAAAGCGCGCCACATCAGATGCGGGAGTGCTTTTCAGCGGTGTTGGCAGCGTCCTTGAAAAAACGGTGCTTCACCCCTTCTCTTCAAAGGAAAAAAAGAGGTAGCTGATTTAAAATGAGGATAGGATTTGACCTGCGGCCCCTGCAGCTTTCGTCATCAGTGATGGGTATCGGGGTATATATAAAAAATCTTGTAAAATCAATTTCTGCTCAGGACAGGGAAAACCGTTATGTTTTTCTCACCGTTGAAGGCAGGGAGATTCCTGATATCGATTTTGCCCCGGGCTTCGATTGCGAATTTGCTAAAGTAAAAATGACTTTCGAAAATCAGCTCAATATTATCACCGACAAAATGAACATCCATAAGGTAGTGGACCAGCATTCCCTTGATATTGTTCACTTTACAAGCCCTTTTGAGCTGAAAATTCATTTTGATCTCAAACAGCACAGAAAAAGATCTATCCTTACCATATACGATCTTACCCCAAAGTTCTTTTCCGACATTATTTTCGTAAAAAAAAGAGCGCTTCTCAAACCGGTTTTCAATCATCTTCTCTCCTGCGTCCCTATTGGAGGCCATTTTCTATCCATATCAGAAAATACAAAAAAAGATATGGTAAAACTGATGAAAATACCGCAGGAAAAGATAACCGTAACCCACCTCGGCAGAGATGAATTATTCCAGCCCGTCGAAGATACGGTTTTTCTTGAATCCGTAAGAAGAAAATACACTCTGCCCGAACATTTCGCCCTTTATGTAGGTGGTATTTCACCCCATAAAAACCTGAATTCACTCCTCGAAGCTCTTGTTCTGCTCAATGTGGAATATCATATAAATATTCCCCTTGTCATTGTAGGCAAGGCAGATGGATTCCATTTTCAGGCTCTGAAGGAAAGGGTGGAATACCTGAAACTGACCGACAGAGTCCATTTTACCGGATATGTGCCTGATGAGGAACTTGCAGCGCTATACTCTCAGGCAGACCTCTTTGTTATGCCCTCCCTTTACGAAGGCTTCGGACTCCCCCTTCTCGAAGCAATGGCATGCGGCGCACCCTGTGCAGTTTCCGGAACATCATCTTTCCCTGAAATAGCAGGAAGCGCAGCGGTTCTGTTTGATCCGAAAAACATAGACAGTATAGCTGAAGCTATGCACAGAGTTCTGTGCAGCGATGAACTGAAAGCAGAACTGAAAAAGAAAGGACCCCGTAAGGCAAAATTATTTTCCTGGGATAAAACAGCATCTCAAACCATAGAAGCATACAAAAAAATGAAAAAAAACCTATAACCTCATCTCTTTCGAAAATACGGCAACAAAACGCCAACAACCGCCGGATCGCAGGCGTCCCGCCTGTCCCCCGGTCCCCAAAACCACCCGCCAACCGCCAACTCATACCCAACCCCGCCTAATCTCCACCATCCCGCAAATATAGGAAATCCTGTAGGGGAGAGCCTATGTGCTCTCCCGCACCCAAAAAAAACGCCAACCGCCAGCAAACCCCATAACCACAAGCTTCGCCAACGATCGTAGGAGGGCTTTGTAAGCCCGACGCGGACCCGCAGGTCCGCCCTCATTGCAGACTCAAACCGCAAATCTCCCGAAAGCGCGGCAACAAAACGCCAACAACTGCCGGATCGCAGGCGTCCCGCCTGTCCCCCGGTCCCCAAAACCACCCGCCAACCGCCAGCAAACTCCATAACCACAAATTAGGCTAACCCCAATGCTACTGAATTAGTAAAATCTCCTCCAACCCCTAACCCCAATACTCCTGTTTTTCAAGGAGGGAGGTTCGGAGGGTAACCTCGCTTTTCCAAA
>JAJTBE010000064.1 GCA_021287065.1 Bacillota bacterium | reverse complement strand
GCTCAGTTCAGGATCAACCAATTCCCGATAAACCTGCTCCCGCCGTTCGTTTTTCTTCCTCTCACGCTCCGCCTGATTCTTCAAAAACTTCTCCTTTGGCGTAAACATAAAATCATTGGTGAACCACAAACCACTTTCTTTGACAAGCTTAACCGTCCCGATATAGAAGCACATGCCAATGAATTAAGGAATGTATTTATCAGAGTGATCATGAAGATTATAACCGCACGCCCAGCTCCCGGAGAAAACTTTTTTGAAAAAAGTTTCCCCGCGCCCACCCTGCTGGCGGGCACCCGCCATCCCAAAACTTTTGAACTGGGGGACCGACCGGGAGTTTAGGAGCCCCTCAGAGGAGACCACGCTTTTTTGGAAAAGCGGGTTTCCCTCCGAACCTCCCTCCTTGAAAAACAGGAGTATTAGGTCCGGAATTAGAGTAAATTTTGCTAATTCAGTGATATTGATATAGAAGCACACTTTGCCGTTTTTCAGGGTTTCTTTTAATTCAACATTCACATAAGCAAAAGAATAACGGCTGATAACCTGTTCCCGTGTTTTTTCGTCTTTCGTAAGGGGCATGGTCTTCTCCCGGCACAAATTTGGCACATAAGTGATAAAAGAAAAACCCGGAGAAAAGACTTGTGGAAGAGAAAGTGGCTTTGGAAGTTTCTCCGGGTTAAACAAATGGATTTTCCAGGTTAAAAACAGACAGAATAAAGATGACTGTTATAGTAAAATGATATAGATACTTTCCTTGCTACGCAATACCATTTGCTACAATTCTTATACCAATTCCATATATTTATTTTATCGTGTAATTTTAAATTTGTGCCAAATTTGTGCCAAAATGCTTCCATTTACCCCCATTTTTTCCATTTTCCACCCTTCCTCCCCGAAAACAAAAAACCCGTCAATCGCTTGATTTAACGGGTTTCTATTAGTGGGCGAAGAGGGACTCGAACCCCCGACCTCCTGAATGTAAGTCAGATGCTCTAGCCGACTGAGCTACCCGCCCAATTGGATTGGTTAGCATTTCTGCTTTCCGTTCCTTCAAACACAAAAGTGGAGGTTACTCCATCTTTTGTTTTTTGATGACCCCAGCGGGATTCGAACCCGCGATCTTCACCTTGAAAGAGTGGTGTCCTAGGCCGCTAGACGATGGGGCCGTCTTTTCTTTGTCATTACCTTTGGTTTTGAAAAACTCTTTTTGACCTGAGAATTTTTCTTTTGGAATGCGTCCACCGGTTCGCATCATAATTTATGGGCCCACCCGGATTCGAACCAGGGACCAATCGGTTATGAGCCGACCGCTCTACCGCTGAGCTATGGGCCCGCATTCCCTGTGCCTTGGGGGTTTTTGTTACCACCCTTGCGGCGTTTTTTATTATAATGGATAACCCCCTTTTGGTCAATACCTTATTTAAATTTTTTTTATATTTTTTCATATTAGCCTCTGCCCTTGTCTGACAGTGCTTTGCTGGCATTTTAAATCCACATTTGCAAAAAAAAGTTTAAATTTACAAGCTATTTACCTGATTAGATGTTTCTTTTTTAAAGCCTGAATCATCAGAAAAAATCTTCTGATTTTGTATTTTCAGATGAATTAAACAGATTGTTTATGAATACTCACTTTTAGAATTGTTAATTTTTTCATTCCCTACCCTACTTCAGGTTTGTTGTAATTGTTTTTACCTACCCTTCATAGAAAATCCGTTTGGTTCCATATAATCATTGGCGAATACTTATGGCTATCGGGCTTGATGGCGGTTAGCAGGAGGTTGTGGCGGGCGGAGACACCGACGCCGCCTCTACAGTAGGAGTTTTGTTGGTGTTTTTTAAATTACAGGGGGAAAGCGCAGCTCATGAATTAAGGCATGGATTTATCTGCACGTTCACGAGAAATATAATTGTCTGCCCAGCTCCCGGAGGAAACTTTTTCCAAAAAAGTTTCCTCGCGCCCACCCTGCGGGCAGGCACCCGTCATCCAAAAACTTTTGGAATTGGGGACCGACCGCAGGGGTTAGGACCGACGGGGATTTGGGGACCGTCAGATGGAACCACGCTTTTTAAAAAAGTGAGGTTACCCTCCGAACCTCCCTCCTTGAAAAGCAAGAGTATTCAGACTTGAAATTGGAGTAGGTTTTACTAATTAAGTAGCATTGGGGGGGGGGAAGTGAGGTTGTTTGACCGGCGAAACAGGCAGGATGGAAGCAATCCGACTGTTGGTGGCGGCTTGTTACAGCACCTTCAGATGGTTTTCTGGCATAGGTTAGCGTCGCAGGCGAACCCTTTGGATCCATATTGGGTTTGGATAGATTGTGTAAAAACCCATTTCGAAAGGCATTTTTCAGGTTAAAAAATCAAATCCGGTAAAAATTAATAGCTTTGGATTAGGGAAAAATCCTTACAAGAGAAACCATTAAAATGGTTTAAAGCCCGTGGTTATGCGGTTCTGCTTTCCACCGGGTTGAAACCCGGTGTTGGTTCCAGGGGCATCAGGTTTAGTGAGAACCTACCAAATCCGATGTCGAAATGGGTTTAGAGTTGTGAAAATCATAGTTTTTACACAATCTCTGCAAGCCCGAAACGGGCCCAAAGGGGCCGCTATCGGTGCAAACCTATGCCCAAAAAACTTCCGAATACGCTGGAACAAAACGCCAACGACTGCCGGATCGCAGGCGTCTCGCCTGCCCCCCGTAAAACAAACTCGTTTTCTCTCCGCAATGAGAAATTTTTGACAGCTGCAGGGGCGGTGCCAATGTTGCCGCTCGAAATCAACCCTGTCACCACAATAAATTGAATTATTGGAATGTGGTGCTGTTTTGGGGATGATGGAGATTAGGCGGGGTTGGCGGAGAGGTGCCGTGTTTTTTAGGGGATTTTCCGGTATAGGTTTGTGGGTGGGCGGACCTGCGGGTCCGCGTCGGGGTTGCAAACCCCTCCTACGATCCTTGCCATGCTTGTGGTTATGAGGCTTGCTGGCGGTTGGAAGCAGCTGGGTATGAGGCGGTTAGATTGGCCCTGTCTATGCAGATGGCAAAACTTTTTTGTAAATGAGGTTTACTTCAACAAACAAAACCGGCTCAGATGTTGTTTTGAACTTCTGTGCCGGTCTATTGGTGTTGTAGTATTTCAGATAAAATTCTCAATTAGTTTGACTTTATTTTGCTTCTTTCCTCACTATATATGTTGCTACGAGAACAACAAGACACAAAGCGACAAGAAGAAGGACCCAGAAGAAGGATACAAAGTCGAAATAGCCTCCAATGGGTGGAATTCCGGGGGCTGCGGACCTGAAGCTGAAGAAAGCGAACAACATTGCGCCGATCCAGGCGAATGAGCCAAATTCAAGTTTTCTGCCTCCGATAACTACTGTAAGAGTTATTGCCACAACTGAAAGAGACATCATCCAGAGCATTATAATCACAAAGACAGCAGTTCCTTTAGTTGCAGTTGATCGCGAAGCTTTAATTTCGTAGCTGCAATAGCAGCCTGCGAGTTCTTTGAAGTCTTTTTCAGGAGGTAATTCCTTAAATTCCAGTTTCAAACCGGAGCTGGTTCCTTTAACCGACATATTCACAGGAACAGACTCTGCATCCTCTTCCTGTTGTCCGGCCAGATAGGAGTAAGGAATCAGGTCAATAGTCAGTGAATGGACATCATAGGGATAATTTGCCAGAATTCCATCGAAAATTTTGTAAGTTGCATAAGTAACCTTGGGCCATTCCCCTTTTTTGAATTCGATGTTTCCCTGTTCAGAATTTGTCTCTATGATGATTTTTCTCTTAAATCTGCCGAATTCGTCACTATACTCACCCTGTGGTGAAAATTCGTATCGAATGATAACTTCACCCTTTGCAGGGTCAAAACTCTGCACAAGGGCATCAATATCGAGCCTGTCTTTCTCTGAGTCATCGACTCCTAATCCTATTCCGTTATCAGATGTTTTCATCATATCCTGATTATATTGTTCAATACCTCTGTTGACTCCCAAAGTAATCAAAATTGCAAGAATTCCAATAACCAGTATAGCTACTAATTTTTTACTCATAATACCTCGCATTATCGTTTTCTTTGTCAGTAATCCGGTAGAAAAAAGCTCAGACTGCCAGAAAAGGCATACTGATAAGTCAGGTTAATTGTTCATTTTGCCGGTACACAGGCTTTCAATAAAGAATTAATATTTCTTCAGACCTTGATTTTCAGTAGAGAAAGCTGATAGCTGTACGAAAAAGATACAGTAATCCCTCCTGTCTGTTTATATTTCATTTGAATCAAATAAACCGCCAATATAAAGAGCATTGATGTTCGGGGTCCTCCCCCAATACCCATTAATTAATGTATGAATTTATCTAATCACTCACGAGACTTATAACCATTTGCCAAGCTCCCGGAGGTAACTTTTTGAAAAAAGTTTCCTCGCGCCCACCCTGCGGGCAGGCACCCGCCATCCAAAAACTTTTGGAATTGGGGGACCGACAGGAGGGGTTAGGATCGACGGGGATTTGGGAGCCTCAGAGGGAACCACACTTTTGGGAAAAGCGAGTTGCCCTCCGAACCTCCCTCCTTGAAAACAGGAGTATTCGGCTGGAAATCGGAGGAAATTTTACTAATTCTGCTGCATTGCTCCCCCCTTGAATACAAAGATTAATTTATCTTGTTATTCAGGGGATTTTAATCCGGATGTGTCGGGGTTATTCAGTAGTTGGCAGGCAGTAGAACCGTGATCTCTGTTCCTTTGCCTTCCTCGCTTTTCACTTTTATTTCTCCGTTATGGCCGTCAATAATTTCCTTAACAATAGCCATACCCAGTCCTGTTCCCGAAACCAGTTTTTTCTTTTTCTTATCTTCTGTTCTGAAAAATCTCTCAAACAGGAAGGGAAGGTCTTCTTTTGCAATTCCCATTCCGTTGTCTTTTACCTCAAAGAACCAGTTTTTCCCTGCCATACCTGTTGCAATCCTTACATTTCCTCCGGAAGGCGTATATTTGATGGCATTATCAATCAGATTGATCACCACCTGTTTTATTCTGTCTTTGTCAGCAGTTATTTCAGTTTCTGTATCCGGTTTGTCATAAGTAAGCTCTATGTTCATTCTGGCAGCGTTGTTTTTCATTTGCTGACAGGTTTCTTCAACTAGTTGTTCGATTTTAACAGTTTGCATATCAAATGACAGTTTTTTACTGCGAAGTCGGGATAACTCAAGAAGTTCATTGACAAGGCGGGTTAGCCGGTCAGTTTCTTCGTCCATTGTGTTGAGGGCTTTTTTTATAAACTCTGATTTCTGAATTTCATCTTCATCAATAATAGTGTGAATATATCCCTTGATGATTGTCAGAGGAGTCCGCAGTTCATGTGATATTGCGCCCAGAAAGCGTGTTCTTGTTTCTTCAAGCCTTCTGAGATCTGTGATGTCCCTGATTATCATCATTGTGCCTGCAACGCTGTCGTGATCTTCTCCGAATGGAACCAGATATAGCTTGAACACATACGGCGGCACGGAAATTTCTCTTGTTATAACTGTATTTTTTCCTTCTCTTTCCCTGAAGAATTCTTCCACTTCCGGAATACTCCAGCTTTTAAAAAGGGAGCATTTTTCATTATTTTCGATGGATATTCCGGTAAATCGGGAAGCTGCTTCATTGAGAAAAAGTATCTCTCCGCTGGCTGAGAGGGCTATTACTCCTTCGGGCATGGCCGAGAGAAGAGCGTTCATTTTATTTTTTTCGCCTAAAATTTCATAGATATTGGATTCTATGCGTTCAGCCATTTCGTTGATAGTATCGGATAAGCCTCTGATTTCGTCCCTACCGGTGTAAAAAACTCTTACGGAATAGTCTCCTCCTGCAAATCTGCGGGCAATCTGTGCAATCAGGGAAATTGGATTTGTAATTTTCTTTGACAAAACGATGGAGACAAGAAGCGTAAGTATAACAGAAATAGCAATGGCCATAAGAAGCTGATTTTTCAGGCGCAGATAAGTTGAATCAAGCTGATCCAGGGGAGCCTGAAGGTCCGTTATACCCACATACTGATTATCTGACAAGCTGACAAGAGTAACCGGGGATGCTACATGGAGAATCCTGCGGCCATCTGTGTTTTCATACCAATAGATAGTTTTACCCTTGAGAATTTCCGATGATTTTTCTTTAGGCAGTGTGATGTTTGTTTGTGTGGGATTTGAAGAAGCTACCAGATTGCCGGAAAGATCATATACATTAAGGGTGTTTCGTCTGTTTTCAACAAATTCGCTTACCACGCTTTCCGCCCGAATGGAAAAATCATCGGGTCCGGACATTCTTGAATGTATGAAGCCTGAGTATGTTTCGCTCTGAATTTTCAGTTGTTTTATAAGTTCCTGTTCAAGGATGGATTTCATGGACCATTGAAAATAAAGAACAGTAAAACCCAGTGAAATAATCACGATAAGAATGTATGATAATATCAGCTTGCTTCTGATACTGTAAAGCATTATTCAACAGGCTTGGAAATATCTACAAATTTGTACCCCTTGCCCCAAACAGTCTGTATGCATTCGGACAGGGGTTTTCCAAGTTTCTCCCTGATATATTTGATATGGACATCTACCGAGCGGTTGTCCACATATTCATATCCCCAGACTTCTTTCAGTATTTCTTCTCTTGTAAACAGCTTATTCTGGTTTGAAGCGAGCATAAGAAGGAGGTCATATTCTCTGGGGGCAAGTTCCACCTGTTTATCACTGACATAAGCTTTTCTGCGGAATGCGTCGAGAACGAGATTGAGGACTTTTATCTTCTGATCTTTTACCAGCTCTGCTGCGGGTTTAAGTCTTCTGAAGATTGCTTTAATCCGGGCAACAAGTTCTTTGGGATTGAATGGTTTTACCACATAGTCATCAGCTCCCATTTCAAGGCCTATAATCTTGTCCATATCCTCATCTCTTGCTGTGAGCATAATTATCGGAACCGATGTAAACTCCCTGATTTCCTTACAAACCTGAAAACCGTCTTTTTCAGGAAGCATAACATCAAGAAGAACCAAATCAGGAGAATCAGACTGCACCTTTTCTATTGCTTCCTCACCTGAATATGCGGTAACAACATCAAAATCTTCTTTTTTCAGGTTGCTGGATACAAAATCAACGATAGCTTCCTCATCGTCCACTACAAGAATTTTTTCCCTCATCAGGCTCTCCTTACCCTGATTTGAAAAACCAGGAATTTTAAGTAACATTGAATCTTACAATAGCTATAGATTCGTTTTTCCGCATCAATCTCCTTTCCCCCCATATTAAGGCTTATTAACAAAAAAAAGACAGACTGCCGTATTAAGTTGGCAGTCTGTCTTTAGTGTCAGCAGTAAAACTCAGAATGGTATGAATTCACGATCTTCACTTTCATCATCAAGTACTATCATAGCCGGTTTTCTTCCAGTCTTTGTCTTCATAGCAGTTTCAGTTTTTTTGGGAACAGACAGCGCTTGTTTTTTGAAGGTTTTGGATGAAGCTTCCTTTCTAAAGGAAGATTCCCCGGTGTTACCCTGTGTTCTAAACCTCGCATGCCCTGTTGCTTCCTCAAGTTTGAAGAAATCTATTAATTCCCTCATCTGAACAGCCTGAGCGTTCAGTTCTTCTGCTGTAGATGCAATTTCCTCAGATGAACCTGCATTGCTCTGAATAACTTTATCGAGCTGCTGGACTGCTTTATTGATTTCACCAACACCTGAACTCTGTTCATTGCTGGCAACGCTGATTTCCTGAACAAGATCAGATGTTTTTTTAATATCCGGCACTATTTTCCTGAGTAATTCGCCTGCTTTTTCAGCTATCAAAATACTTGATGCGGAAAGCTGACTGATTTCTCCAGCCGCTGACTGGCTTCTCTCAGCGAGTTTTCTGATTTCAGACGCTACTACTGCGAAGCCTTTTCCATATTCTCCCGCTCTTGCAGCTTCGATAGCTGCGTTAAGGGCAAGCATGTTTGTCTGTCTGGAAATATCTTCGATAATGCTGATTTTATCCGCCACTTCTTTCATTGCAGCAACAGTTTGAAAAACAGCTTTACCTCCCTCATCCATTTCCGTAGAAGCTTTAGTTGCTATTTTCTCGGTTTCAAGGGAGTTTTGTGCGTTCTGTTTAATGTTCGAACTAATCTCTTCGATGGCGGAAGAAAGTTCTTCTGCTGAGGCAGCCTGCACAGATGCCCCCTGAGACAACTGTTCCGATGCAGAGCTTAATTCCTGACTGCCTGTAGCAACATTATCCGCCGACAGTTTTACTTCATTGACGATTCCATGAAGTTTTTCCACCATATTCTTCATAGCTTCCAGAAGCCTTCCGGTTTCGTCAAAACTGTTTGATTCCACCTTAATGGTGAGATCACCATCGGCAAACCTATTTGAAATTTCCAGAGCTTCATTAACAGGTCTCGAAATCAAACGTGCCACAAAGAATGCCAGTAGAATTACCACTATCGTGCAGATAGCGAGACCAAGAATCACTTTGCCCTGCACCTGGTTCATCTCTGCCTGCACATCATCAATATAAATTCCGCTTCCAACAATCCATCCCCAGGGTTTATATAGCTTTATGTACGAAATCTTGGGAGAAGGCGGTGCTCCTTCTGTTTTTGACCACTGGTAATTTACAAAACCTTCGCCGACACTTTTTCCGACATTAGCCATTTCCACGAAGAACAGCTTGCCTGTTGGGTCTTTAGTTTCTGCAAGACTTTTACCATTCATCTCCGGTTTGATGGGATGCATGATCATAACCGGCTGAGTATCGTTAATCCAGAAATAATCTTTCTGATTGTAGCGAAGAACTGCAACATTGTTCATAGCCTGTTTTTTGGCTTCTTCAACTGTCATAGTTCCTTTTTCTGCCTGAGTTCCGAAGTTATCAATTATTGTGTATGCTGTTTCCACCAGATTTCTGGTTTTTGATTGCTTCTCCTCAAGAAGTTTGTTTTTAATGAATGGCAGAATATAGAACATGGTACCGGATATTACTATTATTAACGTTACAACGGAAATGAACATTATTTTTGTAAATATTGCCCAATCCTTAAACTTTTTCAGCTTCATAATTCTCTCCCCTTTATTTTGAATATTGCAGTAGAGGGCAATCAAAAACAGTAAAATGTACAATACTAACCAGAGATAAGGTAAAAAACAATCTAATTCCATTTAACAGCCCTGATATTTTAAGCTGGGCTTATTCTCTCCCATAGTCCGCTGCAGTGGTCGATTTGTGGGTGGTATCTCCCACGAGGGGAGCAGATTTACCGGAAATTCACTTAAATCCGGCAATCTGCTAAATTTTAAACAGTTATTGAAGATGTAACTGTCAGGATCAGAATTTAATGATGGCTGAAGTGTTGAACATACTTGCTCCCGGACGGCATACTGTGAATCCGTACCAGGCATAGAAGTATTCACCCAGTTTTACTTTGGGTCCGAGATATGCATCAGGTGAAGTCAGTCCTCTGGCAAGAATGTAGTATGATGCATAAGCAGTCACATTTCCTGTTTTTGCCAGTTTTAAATCAGCAAATGTATAATGTTTGTCAAGGTGTTCTCCACCGTAACTTCTCTGGCTGATGTTAAGTCCCACTTTGGGGAAGTTGAGGGTAATGTATCCGCCATAGAATGTATTGAACTTTGAATCCCAGTGAACACCGGGCTGAAGAGTAATCTGGACATCGGGGCTTTTCACTACCGGGAATTTACCGTAGTTGATCCAATAGCGGTTCAGATCCTGCTTCTGATCATAGAAGTCCATATAATCATATCTGAACATAAGATCCTTGTAGGATATTACGGCAAAATACATCGAATAATCGAGTCTCTGGGTATTGACTTCACTCCAGTAGTGGAGATGAAGAGTCGCCTGCGGCTGGGGTTTTTCATTTTTCTTTACTGATTTGTTGTCAGCTACGAGATCATATTCCTGAGCTTTTGCACTTTCGAGCTGAACATCGAAAGAATTATTCAGATCTTTAAGTGATTCATTATTTACGAGGGTATCAGATACTGAATCGCTAACTGCTGTTTCCGGCTGAATGGCGGAAGTTTCGTCGGTAGTAGTAACCTGAGCATCCTGATTTTCATTGGCAGTCTGCTGTGTTTCCTGCGCGAATACAGGTGATCCCCAAATAATGCACACCATCGCCATTATCATCACTATGGTACCGAGAAGTCTGAGCATTTTTTCTTTCTTCAACTTTTATCCTCCTTTTTGTCCTGTTTTTATTCTCCTGTTGATTATATACTCTCCGGGACCTTAATTCCCCTCCTTCCTTTAGTTTGAGAACCTTTTATACTTTAGTATTAATCCTGTTTTACTTCTCCATATCAAAGCAACATACCTTTACACATCTATACAACTGTTATCGTATTTTTCCTCATTTAATTAAGAATTGTTAACATTTTCACAACCAAATTGCAACATGCTAATATTTATAACAATTACTGATCACATTAGTTCCCTATCACAACAGGAAACTAAAAGGCGCAATAGAAACCCTTTCCTGAGGATAGAAAAGAGTGATGTTATTTTAAACAGATTTTTTGAAAAAGTGCTGTTTGTGAAAAGAGGAGAAGGCAGGAAGCTTTTCTTCTTCTTTTTGTTATTTGTTTTTCTTATGATTTCAGTGGAAATCGGTTCCGGTGTTTCCATGTCGTTGTTTTTGTCATACGCAGGTTCATCAAAGCTCCCACTGATTTTTCTGTTTGCTGCAATACTGAATTTCTGTGTTGTCATTACTTATATGTTTCTCACAGCCAGCAGGGGGAATAAAACAGTTTTTTATCTTTTGCTGGGTTTTGCGGTTACTATGGTGTTTCCTTTGAGGATATTGCTTGGAAGCCATCCGGGAATAGCAAGTTTTCTACTTTATATTCTAAGTGAGTTCATAAAGGCGTCGGTGGATCTTCATTTCAGCGTGTTCATATCCGAATACTTCGACACAATGCAGGCGAAGCGGCTTTTTCCCATTATTTATACAGGTCCAAGATTCGGCGGGCTTATTGCGGGCCTTATTCTTACCTTCTGCACCCCTGTCATTGGCTCCCTCAACATTCTATTCATACTGGTTTTATCTTTACTTGCATCATGCGTTGTAATATGGTTTATTTCGAAGAATTTCAAATGTCAGGCTTTCGACTTTGAAGAGCATTCAAAAGAAACTTCCGAGTTTTTCAAACACATCCGGAGCGGTTTCAGATTTCTTAAAAGATCCCAGTTGTTGAAAGCATTAGCTTCAGGTGTGTTTCTTCTTGGATTTTTAAGCTTGATTATAAAATTTTTATATAGCAGCTCCTTTGCAACTATATTTCCGGATCAGGATAAACTCACAGCTTTTTACGGTATCTATATCATCATTGCAAACATTCTTGGCTTTATCCTTCAGATTACCATAGCCGGCAGACTTATTAACACTCTGGGTCTTGCAGCCACTAACACCACATATTCGGTTGCTTTTTCCTCCGGTTTTGCAGGACTGCTGTTCTTTCCGGGTATTCTCTCAGCTATATGGGCGAGATTTGCAGATGAACAGCTTGAATCGGTTTTTCAGGACCCTGTTGAAACTCTTTTTTACAATGCAGTTCCGGACAACGAAAGGGCAAGGGCAAAAGCACTTTCTTCAGGCATGATTAAGCCTTTGTCAGAAATTTCGGGAAGTATCATGCTTCAGCTTTTTTCAAGCCTTCTGAGATTTCAGCATATTGCCATCATAGGTTTTGTGATCTCCATACTGTTTTTCATTGTTACTCAATGGCAGAATAAGGGCTATGTAGATGAGTTGATGAAAATGGTAAGGGAGAACACATTAAACCTTGACGATCTCGAAAATCTGCGCTGGGAAAAAGCTTCACGTAAGGATCTTGAAGATCTCTATGCAATGGTTAAATCCGACGATGAAACCATAAGAAACAATGCACTCACACTTCTGCTCCACCTTGATGAGGATATTGATTTTGCAAAGCTTACCGAGAGTTTCTTTAAATGGGGTCCGCTTGCGCAGGAAGATTTTTTAGACAGCTACTTCAAACGCTGTGCCGCAACAGACAGCGCATTTATAAGCAAAGTTCTTGATAACAGTGAACCATCGGTAAAGAGAAATGTTGTTGAGTTTTTAATAGAAACCCGTGACAACTCATTTGATGAAAAAATCAGGACATTCATAACCGACGGCACTGATCCCCTGCTTCAGAATCAGGCTGTGAGATATTGCATACTTATGGAGAATGACGCTGCGGAAACAGCCAGAGCAATTTTCAGGGAAAGACTTCAGAACGACGAAACCGAAATCATCTGGGCAAATCTCGCTCTTATCCGTGAGATGTATGATGAAACATATCTTGATTATCTGAAAAAAACAGCATCGGATAAAAACAGAAAGACGGCGATCGAAGCTCTCAATACTCTTTCTGAAATCTATCAGACAAGAGATAAGGATGTGCCTGAGATATTGTCGCTGGCTGATGAATTGATTAAAAAAGGCGCTTTCCACGAAACCAGAGCTGCAGTCAGAATTCTTGGAAAGCGTGCCGGTCAGAAGGAAAAGCAGCTTCTTATGAAGCTTCTTGATAATACATCCAAACCTCTGATAGATTTGTTAATAGAAATAATTTCCCGCAATTATTCAAATTCCACAGATGAATTTATATCAGTAATTGATGATCATCTTACTCCTTTAACCCTGAAGGAAAACATGATTCTGCTTCTTCAGAAAATGCCTGAACTTTCTGATGAACAAAAAGAAAAGCTTAAAAATGTTTTAAAGGACCTTATGTCCGACTTTTTTGTCAGCACCCTTGATCATCACACCCTTGCCTCTGCTGGTTTAGAACATTCGCTTATGGCGGAGCTTTTAAACAGAAGCAAAGCTCAGGTCAGAATTATGATTCTGAAGATTCTTGAAATTCTGCTTCATCAGAAGGTTGTGGTTTCAATAGAAAAAGCTCTGATAACCAAAAATCCGAGATTGATTTCTAATGCGCTGGAGCTTTTCGAAAACCTGTGGGATAAAAAGCAGGTGAGAAGCCTTGTGTATCTGCTGAATGCATCAAGCCCCGAGGAAGATCTCGAAATGGCGAAAAGCTTCACCGGAAGGGATGTCCCTGACATTGGCGAGGTAATTTCCGTTCACCTCAAACCTGTCAACCCACGCTGGAATATATGCGCCGCCCTGATGCTGCTTCAGGAGTACCGCCTGATGGGCAACACTTATGAATTTGCGGAACTGGAGTTGTTTCTGAAGCACAGCGATCCTCTTGTGAAGGAAGCTGCAAAGAGCGTATTTCTTAAAACTGAAAGCCAGATAGGACTGAACAATATGCTTACATCAATCGAAAAAGTTATTTATCTGAAGAGCGCGCCTCTTTTCAAATCGCTGAAAATGGATGAACTGAAAGTGATTGCGGACATAAGCAGAGAGCGGGATTATGCACCTGATGAGCTGATTATTGAAAAAGGCGACGCCGGATATACCATGTTTATAATTGCAGACGGTGATGTTGAGATATTCCTCCCCGGCAAACCTCCGAAAAGCCTGACTATTATGAAGAAGAATGATTTCTTTGGGGAAATGGCGCTTTTCGGAGCAGATGTAAGATCAGCTTCAGCAAAGGCTGTAGGTCAGGTTAAGCTTCTCTGTATCGAAAGAGACCACTTTATAAACCTTATATATGAAAAACCGGACATCTCTATTGAAATAATCAAAGTTCTGTCCGATCGTATAAGAAAACTGGATTAGTTGTAAAAATCAGATAATGCTGATTGAAACCTTTTTGTTGCCACGTTTGGGTGACAGGGTTTCGGTTTTGATACCGAGTGCCTTGCATAGTTCGACGGCAAATTCGTCTCTGCTCTTGCCTGAGCTTGTTCTCTTCCGGGTGTAAAGCTGGTTCAGCGCGCCGGTGAAGAAATCGGTCATCTGAAGCAGAGGTGAGTTTTCGGTTTCGATTGAGAAAAGCTGATCTATGAAAACAGTCTCATCGTATTTGCCTTTGAGGAGTCTGTTCATATCTTTATGGATATCTTCAAGCATCGTTCCGTCGTCGGCAATTTCGAGGTTTTTAATGATTGAAATTGCTTTGGGCAGTTCGATGATTTTCTTGTCAATTCTTGAATCAATGGTTTCCAGAACATGGTGCAGGAAAGCTTCATGAACGCTGTCCACTTTTTCTTTGTAATTCTCGAAAATGTGGGCTTCAAAGCCGATGACATCGGCATATTTCATGATAATGCTGAGAAATTCCTTAGCAGCGGGAAGGTTTCCCTGATTGATTCTGTCAAACTTGCTGGGTACGCTTTTTGCGCTTTCCCTGAAGTCCCTGAGTTCTTTGAGAATGGAATGATTTTTAAGCCTGTCATAAATCCAGAGGCTTCCGATAACCAGATGGCTTGAATCGCTTCCTGATTCACCGGTGAATACTTCTACCGGCGGTGAAAGGACGATAGCTTCTTCTTCGCGCCATTCTTTTCTGCGGACTTTTCTTCTCTTCTGGACATCCGGTGATGCTTTGAAAAGACCAAGTACATTCTGGATATGTGCGCGGTAGCGCTGCATTTCATAGCTCTTGGGCAAAATCAGCAGGTCGTTAAGCCTGATTTTGTCACCGTCTTCGAGATAATCCGAGTAGAATGTTTTGTAGATCTCTACGGTCAGGAGCTTATCATTATCCCTGGTTTCCGGGAACTGATTAAGAATAAATCCAACCTTGGCAATCAGATGACGGGTGTCAAGTGTATAAATTTGTTTAAGAAGATGCCTGCGGGCATTCTCCTGTTTATTCTTAACTTTAGCTTCCGAGCCAGCTTTTCTTGATTTTTCACCGGTTGAGTTTTTTTCTTCTGCCTGTTTGATGGTATCAGCCATAATTAATCCTCCTGTTTCCGTAAGAACCGCTTAAAAACGGCAATTTTCAGGCTGGGGATAATCTATTCTACAATTTTTTTATTTTACCTTCGAAATTTAACACGATTTATCATGATTTTTTCATGTATTTTTTAAAAGGCAACTTTTTTGTATTAAAGGGAATAATCTTATTATAACGAACATAATTTTTTCTAAGAACTTTGCATTTCGGGAGTCCTTTGCCAATGGAAATAACTGAATCAATCCTGATTTTTTTATCTGAGATGGTTGATAGAATTATCAAAGGAATCGACAAAGACCAGATACCGGTTTTTGTGACGGAGCACATTTTTAAAAACACTGAGGCGAATGCCACAGCCCTTTATCTTCCCGGAGAAAGGGACAGTTTTGTATTAAGCGCAACCTACGGGAATAATATGGGATATAACCTGAAACCTTCGTTTCTACACGATTTTCCCGAACTTAAATCAGGTACTCCTGTTACTATCAACCTTGAGGAAGACAGTATCTTTTTAAGACATATATTTCCTGTAAAAAAACCGACCACAGGAAACCTCAGTCTTATTCCCATAATTTTTGACAGGGACATCAAAGGCATAATTATTGTTTTATCCGAAAGCGATTCAGGACTGACCAATGAAGAAATTTCCTGGCTCAAAATCCTTTCCGTCATTACAGCTATTTCAATAAAAGAAAAAGAAACCATAAGCAAAGTCAGTTTTGTTTATCATGCAGGAAGCCAGGCTGCTTCTTATCAGGAAATCAGCGACATGCTGAAAATTGTGACTGATGGTGTATGCGAAGCACTGAAAATAAAAGGATGCAGCATACAACTCTTTGACAGGCACAGAGAAAGACTGATTAACTGTGTAAGCAGGGGCTTGTCGCACCATTTTCTTGAAAAAGGTCCTGTTTCAGACAAATACATTATCGCCCGGATTCTCGAAGGCAAAAACATCATGAGCACTGATGCCGCAAGAGATGCGGATTCGCAGCACCGGGAAGCATTTATTTCTGAAGGAATTGTTTCCACCTTTTCCGTACCTCTGGTATCCGACAATGATATTATAGGAGTATTAAAAGCCTATACATCATCACCCCATAGATTTACTATTGAAGAGACGGCATTTCTTGAAACATTTGCATCATACAGCGCTTTGATTATTAAAAATGCACAAAGACTGAACCGCATTCACTCGATAAATTTGCTGGGCAACATAATTTCCACGATGAAAGATCCCGATGAAATCTATGAAATGGCCGCACAGCATATTACTGAGGTTATGAATGTAAAAGGCTGCTTCATAATGCTTTTCGACCGGAACCAGAAAAACCTGCTGGTCGGTGCTTATCATGGGCTGAGTGAGGAATTTGCCGACTATGTGAAGATTGACAAGGAAAATATCATCAATCTTGTCAGAGAAGGAATTACATTCCAGGTTGAAGATGTCTGCAATGATGACAGAGTCCAGTTCAGAGATCTGTCAATCCTCGAAGGAATCTGCTCTTTCCTATCGGTGCCTCTTTATTGCGAAGGCAACATTACAGGCACAATAAGAGCTTTAGCCTCATATAGGCACAAATTTTCGAGGGAAGAGGAAGAGTATCTCAACGCAATATCATCGTTTATATCCATTGCCAACGACAATGTACTTATCCAGAACAGGGATTCATTTGTCAGAGACATTATTGAAGACATAAACTCCACTCCGGAGCCAGATTCATTTATCCCCAAAATTCTTACAGGGCTGACTGAACTAACTAATATAAAAGCCTGCACATTAAGCATGTTCAGTGAAAAAGAACTGAAACTGATTATGAAGCATTCCTGTGTTTTTGATGATTTCACACAATGCAGCGAAGCTTATCAGATAATTGAGGATGTTATAGAATGTCCCGATTATCTGAAAACAAAAATGGAAAACGGTTTTCATTCAATGAAAATCAAAGGATCTTCACTGGAACTCCACAAACCTCTGAGAACGGTAGAAGATCTTAATCAGGCATTTTTCTTCCCTGTTTACTCAAAAGGAATAATGAAAGGAGTTCTGACTCTTTATACTGCAGGCAATCAGATGCTTTCTGCAGGTGAGCTTAAATTCTCATCAACACTGGCAGGTTTAACCGGAATCTGTCTGTAAAAATGACAAATGTTAATTTTTGTTAATTGCAGCATAAAGCATTTACCAGAAAGAGAAAAATACTGATATAATAAGCAACAGGCCAAAATTGGCGGATAAACCGGAAGAGATAAAACTATCCGGTGGATAAGAGGATAACAAATGCTTTGTTCCAATTGTGGAGCACAGAACAAAGATACGGCAATGTTCTGCAACACCTGTGGATGCGATATGTCGCCAACGGAATTCACAGGGGAAGCCGGATCATCCAGCCTTGAAGAGACACCGCCGACAGTGAGGCTTCGCAAAGGAGGCCCCACTCTTAATCGCGGGCGGTATGAAATAATAAAGGAAATCGCTTCCGGTGGTATGGGTAAAATCTACCTCGCTATGGACAACAAAACCAAGACATTGGTTGTTGTCAAAAAAATGCTTCCTGTTGCTGAAACCGATGAAGAGCTGGAATATCTTGAAAAACGATTTCACGAAGAAGGAATGCTGTTGTATAAACTCAGACATCACGCACTTCCTCAGGTTCTTGATTTTTTCACAAAAGGACAAAATTTTTATATAATTATGGAGTATATTGAGGGAGAAAACCTCTCTCAATTTATCAAGCGCAGGCCCAACAGCAAAATTACCATCGAAGAATGCATCTATTTCCTCGATAAAGTTCTTGATATTATACAGTTTCTGCATTCACAAAACCCACCGGTCATCCACAGGGATATAAAACCGGGAAATATCATGATTAATAATCTTGGTGAAGTGGTTCTTGTTGATTTTGGCCTTGCCCGATCTTTTGATTCCGAAAGCGTCGGTACAGCAAGAGTCGGCACATACGGATTCGCCTCCCCCGAACACTTTTCAGGAAAATTCAAACTCAGCTCCGATTTATACTGCGCAGGTGTTACATTCCATTTTTTATTGTCGGGTGAAGACCCCAGACTCAGAATTCCATTCGAATTTCCACCCCTTTCCAAATACAGGGATGATGTACCCGAAGGGCTTCAGCAGGTATTTAACAAGCTGCTTGCCATTAATCCCCTTGACAGATACCAGACAGCACAGGAAGTCAGAAAAGCACTGGAAGAGTTTCAGGACGATCAGCTCAGGGCTTTTATTGAAGCACCCATAGAAATCGAAGAAACAAAAACTCCTTATTCCGTTACTTCCATAGGCGAAGACAGCGGCAGGTTCGATTTAAGAATCAGTGAAAAACAATTGCAAAGAAGCGAACAACAGATTGAAAACCGTAATGGCGGCAACGGCAGTAATGGCAGTAATGGCAGTAATGGAAAAAAGGGAAATCCGCCGGAAAATGCACAATCTGTACAGAATACTGTTTCTACACCCGGAACTGAAAACAAGCAAGCATCAAAAACCGCTAACGGAAGCGGCAGCATATCTGCAGATAAAAAACAGTTGCAGGATAAACCCAGCGAAATAAAACCTGATCAGAGGGCTGCAATTCCCATTGCCCTGACTGCTGACGCCGAAGTAAGGAAATATGACGGCAAACAGGATAAAAAATCAGGAAGTAAAGCCAAGCCGGACAGAAAAACCAAACAGGAAGAATCAAAAACCAAGGCTAAACCTGAGCCTGCAATAAAAGTAAAGAAGAAAAGATTCCCTGCGGTTCTCGTTACGGTGATTTTGTTGATTATAGCAGGATCTGCTTTTGCTGCTTACAATCTGCCCCAAAGCACTATCCAGAAATATTTGCCGTTTCTCTATACCAAGGCATCCGAGAGCAACAAGTACGGCTTTATCACAATTGACATTAACAAAACCAACATCAGGGCTTCACTCATTACAGTGACATCAAAAGATCCCGACAACTTCGGACAAAATGGAACAATGACATACGAAGGTGATTCACTTCTGAATGCCGCTGCCGGCGCAAGCCCAGCTTCTTCTGTTTATATTCAGGTTCCTCCGGGAACATATACGATTAAGATAGCCAAAAAGAATTTTACTGATCTGGTAATTAAAGATCAGGTTATACAAACAGGCATTTCTTATAATATCAGCCAGCCAATGACTGAACTTCCCAAACCTGTTATCACGGTTAAAACCAATGTGGAAGCGTCTATTTACATAGGCAATGAAGAAAAAGGAAAAACAACATCACCGGACTTAAAATTCGAAATGCCTGTGGAAGCAGAGGTTCCCTTCGATATAATCGCAAAAAAAGATGGATATGCAGAAGCAAAAGCAGGTCCGGTTTCGGTAGAAATGGGCGGCAAACGGGAATTCTATCTCAATCTTGAACAGAATGTATCAGGAAATTCAACTGCAGAAGCGACAGGCTCGCCTTCTCCATCTTCATTGCAGACATCAGCGCCTGTTGAAAATCCACCTTCTCCCGCAGCTTCGCCCAAAACAGCGCCCTCCCCTGCCCCAATGCCTATAAATTAAGACATGGATTTATTTATTCGCTCACGAGAATTGGAGCGGTTTGCCCAGCTCCCGGAGAAAACTTTTTGAAAAAAGTTTCCTCGCGCCCACCCTGCGGGCGGGCACCCACCATCCCAAAACTTTTGAATTGGGGGACCGACCAGG
>JAJTBE010000168.1 GCA_021287065.1 Bacillota bacterium | reverse complement strand
ATATGGCAGATGTTACTGATGTTTTCAGAAATTCAAGTCTGGAGAAATTCCGTTACAAATATAGCTGCCAGTCGGATTCCAGAGAAATACCCTGCTGCACATGTGGTAAAACAGGTGAAACCATGGGATTCGGATTTCCGTTTTCATTTTACACTGTTGATAATCCGGGGTTTGTAACAGGTGGTTTTACGCCAAAACGATCAGTCAACAACCTTCCCCTTTGTCTGAACTGCATATTATTGCTTGAAAAAGGAGTAGAGGCGTTAAAAGCTTTTCACATTAGATATGCTTTTGGAGTGAGCGACTGTTTTATAATCCCCAAGTTAATAAATGCAGGTAAAAACGAAAGTTCCGACTGGAAAAGAATGGCTCAGTTAAGAGGATTGTTTACATCTAATGGAAAGTCGATGGCAGATAACCTCAATACTGCAGAAAAAACTGAAAACAGATTGTTAAGGTATTTTGAAAATGAAGGAAACTGGCTAACTCTTGGTTTTCTGTTCTTCAGAGAGAAAAAAGCAAATTTTGAAATACTTATGTATGCTGAGGATGTATTGCCATCAAGGCTTACAAAAATCAACTCATTGATGCAGAGTTCAAGAGAGTTGCTGCCTGAAACCTGGAATAGTGATGATTCTGTTTTCAGATTTCTGAAAGATGTGCTTGAATCAAAAGAAACAAATTTTCTGATGAGGGATTATCTTGAAATTTTGCGCAGTATCCTTATGGGGCAGCCGGTTTCTTATGATTTCGTATTAGATCGGTCTATGCGTAAAATCAGAAGTGATTTTTCAAAAAATGGAAATGAATACTTCTCGGTGGTTAAAACCGGAATTATTATGGATTTTCTTGAAAAAATAGGAATTCTTAAATACTAAGGAGGTTCACAAAGTGTCTGAAGAGAAAAAAAGTCAGGCTCAGATTATCAGAGAACATTTTGAAAAACTGCCTGATTTCTTTACCGGACCCTCAGAAAAAGCTGTATTTCTGACAGGTTTGCTGACTGATGCATTGCTCGAAGCACAGAGAAAAAAACGTGGAGCAGGAAGCAAAAATGATTCTCCTTTCAGAAAACACTTGAGGGGATTAAAACTCAGCCATCAGTATATTACAGAAAAACTTTACCCGAAGCTCATCGACGGGCTTTCATACTGGAGCGATTATGACTACCACGAGCTAAAACAGATGATCGCAGAATATTGGCAGCAATGTCCAAAACCTTTCTCCCTTTCTTCAAATAAAATCAGTTACATTTTCACTGTGGGGCTTCACAGTGGTTTACTTTATTCAAAACGGGTACAAAATGACAAAGATAACAAAACGGAGGCTTTAAATGGATAAAAACAAAGATCTGTCAAGAAGCGAAATTCTCTTTATTTATGATGCAAAAGACTGTAATCCGAACGGGGATCCCCTTGATGAGAACAGACCGAGAATTGATCCCGAAACAGATACAAATCTTGTTACAGATGTCCGTTTGAAGAGAACGGTAAGAGATTATGTACACAATTATGTCTTTGGTCCAAATCAGGATAAACCTGAGTTTTCGGATAAGCGGATTTTCATTATAGAAGATACGGATGAAGAAAGCGGAGCAAGGCTTAATGTCGCAAAAAGAGCAGAGAAACTGGGTTTTAAAAACGCTCAGGATTTCCTGAAATGCTGGGATGTCAGACTTTTTGGCGGAACTCTTGCAATCGAAAGGAAAAAAAGCAAAGGCAAAAAGGGAGAAGGTTCTGAAGAGGAAGACGATTCGCCGCTTTCAAGCCTCACCGGTCCAGTGCAGTTTCATATGGGACGTTCGCTGAATCCTGTTTCTGTAAATGCACTTCAGGGAACTTCCGTCTTTTCATCCACCGGGAAAGAGGCTATGGGTTCTATGCGGATGGAGTATCAGGTTTTCTATTCGCTTATTGCATTCTGGGGTGTTGTTAATCCCACAACCGCTATCCGTCAGGGGATTCCTCTGAATGGTGCAGATATAGATTTGCTTATGGAAGCATTGTGGGAAGGAACCCTGAATCTTACTACCCGCAGTAAGATTGGTCAAATGCCAAGGCTTCTTCTGAAAGTCAACTATAAGCCTGAGTATTCGAGATTTTTCCTCGGAGAGCTGGAAAGAGGGCTTAAAATGGTTCCCACTAACGGCGCTTCGCCTGAGTCCATCAGGAGTATTGATGATTACGCTCTTGATATTTCATCTTTGCTTAACAGATTGTCAGCTTGTGAGGAAAAAATCGAATCCATCGATATTCGTCAGGACAGTGAGTTTAAAATACTTCCCGACTTCAAGCCACTGGGGATTAACAAACTATTTGCCGGATTTTAGGCAGCGGGAGGAATAATGGAAAAACTGCTTGTCTTTGATGTCAGCGGGAATATGGGACATTTCAGAAAGCCTTATACAACAACATCCCCGCTGACTTATCCCTTTCCACCGAGGCCCGCTTTGTGCGGCTTGATAGGGGCAATTATGGGTATCGAAAGAGATGAATATTCCCAATTGTTCTCTCCTGATAATTGCCGGATTGCCCTTCGGATATTGGGAAAAACAAGGAAACTGAAAATCGGAATCAACTACCTGAATACTGATTCCGGGTTTAAGTCTTTTTATATAATAAAAAACAGGAAGCAGATTCCTGTGGAGTTTCTGGTATCTCCTGCTTATCGTATTTATTTTCATCATAATGATGAAAAAATATATGGCAGGCTGAAATCGCTCCTTGAGAACCACGAAACTGAATTCACTCCCTGCCTCGGTTTAGCTTATCTTCTGGCTGATTACAATTATATCGGCGAATTTCCGGTGGAAATCAGCAATTTTGCCGACAGACAGGAAGCCAGAATTAACTCTGTTGTTGTAATGGATGGAAAAACTGAGATTATCTTTGACGGAGAAGGAACAACCGGCAAGGGGGAATACTTTTCAAGCCGAATGCCTCATGTTATTGAGGAAAAAACTGTTTTTCACAGAAAAACCCTCGAATACGCAAACATAGTTTATGAAAACAATGGTGAAGCTATTCTTTGCAAAACTGCAAATTATGGGCGGGTTCTAATGCCGGAACCTGAAAATATAGTTTTCCTTTAGTTTTGTTTAACCGGTGATTTATGATTTATTATTCTCACCCTGATATGCCTCTTATTGAGCATCTTGAAAGTGTAGCTGAAAACGGCGTGGTTTTGTATAGGGAACATCCGCCGTTTTTTCCCTTTTTTGAGGGCTGCTCTTCGGATTTGGCTGCGGATATTATCTATATTACCCTGTTTTCGCATGATTTGGGAAAAGGTACTACTTATTTTCAGGATTATCTCAGATCATTGGGAAAAACCGGAAACATCAAGCTGAAAAATCATGCGCTTATATCAGCGTTTATTGGAAAATACTGGGTCAAAAAACTTATCGGCCGGTGCAACTGTTTATCGGATGAAACAGCAATAATGATTCCAATTCTTTCATATTTGAGCATACTCAATCATCATGGGAAAATGGGTGATTCCAAAGATGATATTGAAGAATCTGATAAAATCAAGCTGAATAATCTTGAGATGCAATACAAAGATATGAAACCTTTTATGGAAATTGCGATCAGCAGGCTCAGAAATAAATATGCATGGGTAGAATTACCGGACGATTTTAAAAACTTAAAAGAAGAAGTTTTCGATGATGACAGTATTGACTGGTATAATTCCGAGTGGCTTTTTGAAACACAACCTCCTGAAATTTCCTGTCCTTACTATATTTTTCAGATTTATCTTTATTCTCTGCTTCTTGACTCTGATAAAACACATACCATTTATAAAAGGGAATATGCGGAAATGGAAAACGAATGCATGCCTATCCCTTATGATTTGGTATCAAAATATCTTGAAAAATTGCCGTCAGTAAACAATCCTATGAATAAACTGCGGGATGAAATTCTGTTAAAAGTCAGTGAAACAGCGGACAGTTTTTCTCTTGAAGATAGAATTTTAGTTCTTCAGGTTCCCACAGGCTGCGGAAAAACCCTTACCGGCCTTAATGCTGCATTACGAATTGCTAAAAGAATGGATTTGCCCAATGGAGCTTATCCGAGGATTGTGTATTGCCTTCCCTTTACATCTGTTATCGATCAGAATTATGAAGTTTACAGACAGGTCTTTGCGGATTTTGAAAAGAACCCTGAATTTAACCTGATTAAACATCATCATTTGTGCGATTACTCGGACAAAAACAGTACAAACAACGGCAATGAGGCAGAAAACGAATCGCAGACTTTCTCAGGTTCTTTTGTCAAAGACAGGCAGTTTTCTGCGGAAGGCTGGAATGGACAGGTGATTGTCAGCACACTGTATCAGCTTTTTCATTCGATGTTTGAAAACAGAAACAGGCCGTTAAGAAAGTTTCACCGGTTTTCCAACAGTATTATTCTTATTGATGAAGTTCAGGCAATCAGCCATAAATATTTTTCGTTGATCAGAAATTTTCTGAAGTCCCTTTCGAAAATTTTTAACTGCTATTTTATATTTATTTCTGCAACACAACCTTTTATTTTTCCCGGGGAGGAAGTTACGTCCCTTTGTCCGGATGAAGAAGAACTATATACCGGCAAATTGAAAAGCAGAGTAAATTTGCACAGCCACCTGAAAAGCGGTGTGGGGACCATCAGGGAACTCGCCCGCTGGGCTGAGGAAAATGACTCCGGAGTATCCCGGATGTTTATAATGAATACAATAAAATCATCCGGAGAGCTGTTTAATTTACTGAAAGCTCAGAATAACAACAGAAAAATGTTCTATCTTTCCACACGATTAATTCCTCTGGAAAGACTGAGAAGAATAAACGAAATACGACAAGCTCTCCAAAACGGAGAGAACATACTGCTTGTATCCACGCAAATGGTTGAAGCAGGTGTGGATATTGATTTCAGAGAGGTTATAAGGGACTTCGCCCCCTGGGATTCAATTATGCAGTCTTCAGGCAGATGTAACAGAAACAGTTTGTCTGAATCAGGAGATGTTCATATTTTTGCTATTTCTGATGAGCGCAGATCCAAAAGATACGCCGAATATATTTATGACTCGGTTCTTCTCGGTATCACGGAAGAACTGTTTGAAACAAGCACCACCATACCCGAAAGTAGCTTTTTTACTTTCAGCAGAAACTACTACAAAGGCGTCATGCAAAAAACCTCGACCCAGAAAGGGGACCTTGTTCTTGATGCTATATCCGCACTTGATTTTATTAAAGTGAAATCCGGTTTTCGCCTCATTGATGAAAAATTCCGAACTCAGGATTTATTTATTCCCATAGATGAACAGGCTAAGCTCCTCTGGACTAAATATGAACAATTACAATCAAATCCTGATATTAAACACTTTGATAAAAAATCCGAATTCAATACTTTTAAGGGAGACTTCCTGAAATATGTAATCTCCGTTCCTGAAAGTGAAATTTCCTGGTATTCAGGATCAGAAAAGCCGATTATCCTTCTGGAAGAACCTTATATGCACAACTACAGCAATATTACCGGCTACTCGGAGGCAGACAAAACAACCGAAATTTTCTTCTAACCCACCGGAGGTTCTATGCAGCTTGTCATTAACACCTACGGAGCTTCTCTCAGGAAGAAGGATGATAATTTTCTCGTTTCCGTTGACGATAAAAAAAGTGAAGTTTCTCCCAAAAAGGTATCTTCGATTCTGATTTCAACATCTGCAGTAGTTACAACCGATGCACTTCACCTTGCTATAGAAAATAATATCGAAGTAGTTATGCTCGATTACAGCGGACAACCTTTTGCAAGGGTTTGGCATTGCCGTCCGGGCAGCACCAACCGGATCCGCAGGCTTCAGCTTTATCTCGACAGAATCCCACTCGGTCTTGAAATGGCTAAAGAATGGCTTTCGGAAAAAATTACCGGCAGAGTTGAGATTTTAAAACAGATGAAAAAAAGGCGAAAAGTGCAGGAAGAACTTTTTGATACGGTAATAACCGAACTTGAGGAGGCTGCAGGCCGGATTGGGGCGGTACGGGGAACTCCGGGAATCTGCAGAGGTGAAATTATGGGTGTGGAAGGAAGTTGTGGTAGAAATTATTTTGCCATACTCTCTCAGGCTTTGCCGTCCAAATTCCGGTTTAACGGAAGAAGTAAAAATCCCGCAAAAGATCCTTTCAATGCTATGCTCAATTATGCCTACGGCGTCCTTTATTCAAAAGTGGAAAGCGCCTGCATCATTGCAGGGCTTGACCCTTATGTTGGTATTCTGCACACCGATAATTACAACAAATTATCCCTTGTTTACGACATTATAGAAATGTTCAGGCCCTGGGCTGAGGAAACAGTTATTTTTCTCTTTACCGGGCGAAGGGTTGATGATGATTTTTTCAGAGAATCAAAAGGCGGAGTTTTTCTCGATAAGCCGGGCAAGCAAGTGCTGATTGCAGCCCTTGGCGAAATGTTTGAAAAAACCGAAAGATTTCAGAAACGAAATATAAAAAGGTCTAATGTAATTCAGTTCAGATGCCATCAGATAGCCAATCAGATTCTGAAAGAAGTGAAATATGATGCTGGTTTGGGTGATTTACGATATAACGAAGAACAAACCGAGGAGCCTTGTTGCGAAGATTTGCAAACAGATGGGCTTATACCGGGTGCAGAAATCAGTCTTTCTTGGGACACTGGAGGTGGGGGAGATTGACGAAATGAATCTCCGAATAAAAGAAGAAATTGATGAGGAGCTTGATTCCGTTTATATTTTTCCTCTTTGTGATCAGGATTTTAAAAAGGTAAAACTCCTCGGACAGGCATTCGACAAAGAACTGGTTACTGACGAAATTAAATCACTGTTTTTTTAGGCGGTGTATTATGGACTTAAATCCGGTAACTCTTATTACGCCATCAGATATAATGGAGTATGTTTTCTGTCCCCGCTTTATTTATTATATCTATGCTGCAGGAGTTCCACAGCAGGAGCAGCGCCGTTACAAAGTTCAAAAAGGCAGGGAAATCCACGAAATCAAACAATCGTCAAATATCAGCTATCTCTGGAAAAAAATCGGATGCAAAAAACGGGAGTCCTCTGTTTACCTGTCATCTGTCAGGCTCAATCTGAAAGGCATAATTGATGAAGTCCTTACTCTTGATGATGATACAATGGCTCCTATGGACTTCAAATTTTCGGAATTTCAGGATGAAGTATATAAAACCCATCGGATTCAGTCTGTCTGCTACGGACTTCTTATAGAAGAAAACTATGACTTACCTGTGGAAAAAGGATATGTGCTTTATACCCGTTCAAATACTTTCAAGGAAATAAAGCTTGAAGAAAAAGATAAAAAGAATCTGAGGAAAATAATCAGCGAAATGCTCAGAATCATAGAAGAAGGCTATTTCCCCTGTGGCACCGGATACACAGCCAGATGTACAGACTGTACATACAAAAACATCTGCTGTGGATGAAATAAACTTTTAAGAGCCGGACGCCAGAATCCCCTAAACCCTCACAACCGATGATTCACCGAATCGCAGACGCTGTGCTGCCATCGTATTAACAAAAACCGCTCAAATCTCCAGCCCAAATACTCCTGTTTTTCAAGGAAGGAGGTTCGCAGGGAAACTCGCTTTTCCCAAAAAGTGTGGTTCCCTCTGACGGTCCCAAATCCCCCCGGTCGGTCCTGAAATTCCCCCCGATCGGTCCCCCGATTCAAAAGTTTTGGGATGGCGGGTGCCAGCCCGCAGGGTGGGCGCGGGAAACTTTTTTCAAAAAGTTTCCTCCGGGAGCTTGGCAAGCGGACATGATTCTCGTGAGTGATCAGATGAATCCATGCCTGAATTCAATGCAATTGCAGGTGGCTCAATGCCCTGTCGTATTATGAGACAAAGTGGAAAATCGAATCGGTAAGGGAATCAATCCGCTGCGTCGAACATATACATGGTTTTCAAAATAGATAAACAATTAAGCTCCCGAATATATATCAGAAAAATGGAACGGTATGTTTTTATTGGCAAAAACGGCAAAAACAGGGGAATCACAATGTTCATGCCTTATTCCAATTGGTCTCTCAGATCTTTTTATTGGCTTTGAGCTGCTTTTGAAGAAGGAATTCCCAAAAAAAAACACGAATATAACCGAACAAGAAAAACAACAGGTTCAAGCAATGATAAGCCCCGGGGAAATTTTGGAGTATAAGACCAAGATCCATTAAAACAAGGATTGAAACATTCCACCACTGTCGGGACTGTAAATGTATGAATTGTATAAGACCAAGATCCATTAAAACAAGGATTGAAACTAATGATTTGAAGGACAGAATAGAATCTCTTAAGAGTATAAGACCAAGATCCATTAAAACAAGGATTGAAAC
>JAJTBE010000132.1 GCA_021287065.1 Bacillota bacterium | reverse complement strand
TCATTAAGAATTTCCGCTTTGCAGTATCCGGTTATTGCTTTAACGGCACCTTTCAGAAGGATAGGTCTGAAATTATGATCAAGTCTGAAAGCTACACCCTGAAAGTGATTCAGGAATGATTTGTTACGCTCTTCGCTTTCCTTCAGAGCTTCGATGGCTCTGTTTTTTTCGATAAGGTTGCTGATAGAGTTGATTAGTTTTTCTTTGTAGGCAAATCCGTATATATCTTTTGGAAAATAATCGGAAGCCCCGGATACAAAGGCATCCCTTGCAACCTGCTCATTTCCCTGTCCTGTAAGAAAAATCACAGGAATCCCGGGGAGATCTTTTTTAATTTCCTTCATAAATTCAATACCTGTCATTTCAGGCATTTCGTAATCTGAAATTACAAGATCAAAATGAACATTCTTCAGAATGTCTATAGCGCTGCATGGGTTGTCAAATGAGGTTATGTTAAAGTGATCTTTAAAAGTGAGTGAAAACGCCAGCAAAAACTCCTGGTCATCGTCAACATGCAGAATTCTTGGCAGAATTGTGCTTTTTTTCAGCATCAACTAACCACTCTCTATTTTTATTACTGAGGAGTCCCAATCTGTCTGTAAAGCCGAAATTGCTTCAATATGGATTCCCGGAAATATGAAACAAGTTTGAAACGGCTTAACAATCTTGTTTTGAGCCATCCTCACATATTGAGTTCTGCAGGTTTTGCATGAAAACCTTTATTTACTTTTTGTTAATTTTACATGTCAAGTATAGCGCTTTTTCTTTAAGTCCCTCGTAGTCCGGGAAGCTGTCCATCAAAGCTTTGAAAACTTTTTTTGCTTCTTCCAGTCTGTCCGTAGCTTCAAAAAGGAGACCGAGGTTGTAAACAGCGTCAAAGTGATCCGGTTTTGCATAAATAGCTTTTTCAAACATTTCCCTTGATTTGTCGTAATCAGTATTTTTCAGATGTATTATACCAAGATAATTCAGAACATCCGCATCCTCAGGCTTTATCCCTGTTGCTTTCATAAATGATTCAAATGCATTATCGGTACGCTCTGTTTTAAGGTATAGCAATCCCAAATACTTGAGGGCTTTAAAGTTTTCCGGTTCAAGCTGGAGGGCTTTTTCCAGATCTTTTTCCGCATTAACCACTCTGTCCAGTTTTAACAATGCCCAGGCTCTGTTTATATAAGGGGGAACAAAATTCGGTTCGATGGAAATGCTGCTGGTGTATTCTTCAAGGGATTCTTCTATTTTTCCCAGATCAAAAAGAGTGTTGCCGATGATGTTGTATGCCTGTGCAGACACTTCAGTTCTTCTCATATCGATTTCTATGGCAAGGCGCAAATGAACGAGAGCTTCGCTGTATTTGCCCATTTGTCTGAGTATCTCTCCTGCATCCACTCTGGATAAAGCGCGCTTTGGATCAAGAGCCAGAGCTTTTCTGAAAAAAGCGAGAGATTCTTCTTTCTGCCCGTCAAGATAAAG
Source organism: Bacillota bacterium (assembly GCA_021287065.1). Taxonomy (GTDB): domain Bacteria; phylum Vulcanimicrobiota; class JAJTBE01; order JAJTBE01; family JAJTBE01; genus JAJTBE01. The sequence continues at coordinate 4,718 of JAJTBE010000132.1, read as the reverse complement.
TTTGAATGCTTTATTATGAAGCTCCTCAGCATCGCCCGGGCAATTTTCTTCAAAAAGTTCAGAGTGGAGAAGTCCTGTTTTTACCGAAAGCAACGCTGTGTTTCTTCCGATAGTAAGCCATGGTTCTTCATTGAGAAAAATTTTATGACCATCGTTTTCCACAGATGTAACAAGACCCTTTATGTTTTCTTTTTTTATCGGAGGGTCGAAGGAAAACCTGTTATCGCCCTTTGTGATGTAAAAATCACCTTTAATATCAACAATACGATGGATATATGAGAATTTTTCAGTTTCTGTCTGGGATGTTTCATTATGGGGAGAATTTTCTTCATTATTGCCGGTCTGAACTTCTCTTTCAAAGAGTATGACATCGCCTCCGGAAAAGTCTTTGACCCTGTGATCGACAATGACTTTGGAACCATTTCTGATATACGGTTCCATGCTTGTACCATCGATATACATGCAGCTAAGTGCTCCGGCTTTCAGCATCGCTTCCATAAGTTTTGCCGCTGTCTTTGGCGAAATACTCTTCTTTGCCATTTAAACTCTCCGCATCGAATTTTAAATGCATATTTAGAGATAACTATTGTGAAAACCTTTATTTAACTATTAAGTAATTTACTGTGATTCTCAGGTTGGTTCCCTTGTTTTTTAAGGAAGGACTATGGAAAACACCGGGGAAAAATATCAGTCAGGAGAAAAATTATGTCATTATCAGTTCAGCTTGAAATATTCAGAAATGTTTTAACCGGCGTCGCCGAGGAAATGGGAGTGAGATTGCAACGGTCTGCTTACTCTCCCAACATAAAGGAACGGCGTGATTATTCCTGCGCGCTTTTCCATAACGACGGAAGATTGATAGCACAGGCAGCCCATATACCGGTTCATCTTGGATCAATGCCCGTGCTGATTGAAAGGATTTTGGAAAAGTTTTCATTTCAGCCCGGCGATGTGATAATTGCCAACGATCCTTTTCAGGGAGGTACTCATCTTCCTGATGTAACCCTTGTTGAACCTTTATTCACAGAAGAAAAACTGTGGGGATTTGCCGCGGCAAGAGCACACCACAGCGATATCGGAGGCTCAACCCCCGGTTCAATGCCCAACAGCAAAACCATCTATGAGGAAGGCATAATTATACCCCCGCTTTTTCTCAGAAAAGCATCCGTAATGAACCAGGAGGTTCTCGAACTTTTTGCCGCCAATACAAGAGCACCTGAAGAGAGAACTGGCGACCTTTACGCCCAGCTTGCTTCCCTTGCCGTTGCTTCTGAAAGGATTTCCCGGGTGGTAAAAATGTACGGGTTTGAAAAAAGCATCGAAATGGCAGAGCAGCTTATTGCATATTCAGAAAAGCTAACAAAGCTTGCCCTTGCCGGATTACCCGATGGTTCTGCGGCCGCTGTCGATTATCTGGAAGATGATTCAACAGGGGAAATTGTTCCGGTCAAGGTTCTTGTTCATAAGCATAATGATGGGATAATGTTCGATTTCACAGGCACTTCTCCCCAAAGAGAAGGGAATTTCAACGCACCGGTTCCGGTTACTTTAGCTTCTGTTTATTACGCAGTGAGATGTATTACCGGAGATCATATTCCTGCCAACGCCGGTTGTTTTACTCCTGTAACCGTAAAAATACCCGAAGGATGTGTTCTTAACGCATCAAAACCTTTTGCCGTTGCAGCGGGAAATGTGGAAACCTCCCAGAGGGTGGTTGATCTGATTTTCAAAGCATTGGCTCAGATTCTTCCTGACAAAATTCCCGCAGCTTCCTGCGGTTCAATGAATAATATAGCTATCGGAAGCAATCCGGGAGCTTCCGAAACTTTTGCCTATTATGAAACGATCGGAGGCGGCGCAGGTGCAGGGCCTTCAGGCAGCGGAATGTCCGCAATACACACGCATATGACAAATACAAGAAACACTTCAATAGAAGCTCTTGAATCGATGTTTCCCTTTATGATTACAAAATACGGAATAAGGGACGATTCGGGCGGTGAAGGCTTGCATCGGGGAGGAGACGGTATTATCAGGGAATACCTCTTTCTTTTACCCTGCAGGGTCAGTATAATTAGTGAAAGAAGAAAACTTGCCCCATGGGGTCTTCAGGGCGGAAAGGATGGTCTTACCGGCAGCAACCTGCTTCTGAAGGGTGCAACCGGTGAACTCATCGAACTTCCCGGAAAGACATCCATACAGGTTCAAAGCGGAGACAGAATTACAATACAGACCCCCGGAGGTGGGGGCTGGGGAGAAACAGACTAATCGGAGGAAATATGAAAATTTTATTTATGGGAACGGACAGGTTTGCAGTCCCAACTCTCCTGAAAGTGGCGGAAAAGCATGAAATTGCTGCAGTAATAACCCAGCCTGATAAGCCGAGGGGCAGGGGAAAGAAGGTTTCTCCAACGGCAGTAAAAGAAGCTGCGGAGAAGCTTGGGATTCCCGTATTGCAGCCTAAGACTCTGAAAAGTGCTTCCTTCAGGGAGGAACTTGGCAAATATGAATTTGATCTGGTTCTTGCTGCTGCCTATGGAAAACTGATTCCTCCTGATTTTATTGAAAGACCAAGATTCGGCTCGATTTGTCTTCACCCGTCCATGCTTCCCGAATACAGAGGCTGCAGTCCTATAGAATCAGCAATTCTGGACGGAAAAACAAAGACCGGAATATCAATATTCTTCATTGCTTCCGACTTTGATACCGGTGATGTAATCTTCAGGGAAGAACATGATATTCTGCCTGAGGAAACCGGCGGCGAACTGAGAGACAGGCTTGCTGTTCTCTCTCCCGATGCTGTTATCAAAGCTATTGATTCCATCGAAAAAGGCGATTTTGAAAGAATATCCCAGACAGGCGCCGAAGTGTGTTATGCTGCAAAAATCGAAAAAGAGGACGCCCTGATCGACTGGAATCAGACTGCCTGCCAGATTTTCAACAGAGTAAGGGCATATAATCCAAAGCCTGGTGCATATACTTTCTTCAGGGGTGAAAATGTAAAAATCCTGAAATGCAGACCTGAAAATGAAGGTTGCAGCGAAAAACCCGGTACCATTACCGATGTCGTGAAAAATTGCGGAATCAGGGTAGCTTGTGTCAATTCCACCCTTCTCCTTACTGAAATACAGCCTCCCGGGAAAAATCCCATGAGCGCCTGGTCCTTTGCTCTTGGAAAACATCCCGAAAAAGGCGAAAAATTCGAAAATCCACCGGAAGAACCTGTAAATTCAGGGAATAAAGAGGAATCGCCTGCGCCGGTACTATAAGCGCAGGTTTTAATTAAAATGCACGGGGATCAATAATAATCTATAACCGGAGGCATCATGAAAAAAATCGGAATCCTCATCATTGGGGTTGTTTTCCTGTTTTCGGCAGCTTCAGCCTGTCTTGCTGCAAAACCGGACAAAAAGCAGGTTGAAAAAAGCCTGGCTCAGTGTGAATACAATATCAAAATTCTGTCTAATGCCCTTGAGCTTTATGCCAATGAGCATTACAGCGACTACCCGGAAGCAAAGGTTTTTTATTCTTCTGATTTTAACCGGTATATCTCAGAAGTATTCGGTAAAAAAGTTGCTGATTCTTCAGTATTTATGGATTGCGGCCTTGCGGGGAAAATTAAATATATCCGTTCGAACCGTGATAAAACATACAAACTTGAAGTCAGCCATCCTGAAAAAGTTGGTATGAAGGCACTCTATTATTCAAGTAAAGACGGGTTTGTAAAAAACGACGGAACCCATAAAACAGCCGGTGCGTCAAAGGGTAATGATGCTTCAGCCGCAGAGGAAAAGGTTACTCCCGAAGAAAAGAAGATACTTACAGGAATAATTACCGACCTTTACAATGCTTACTCCAACCGTGATCTGGAAAAAGTGATGCAGATTGAGGAAGAAGCTATTTCAAGATCCGCAAAAGACATGGAAGAACGGGGAAAATACAAAGCTATTGAAGTCTATTACGCCCTTAAAGGCACAAAAAACGATGTGTTCAGAGCCGAGGGCTTTGGTATGGAACCTATTAACACCCAAAGCCTGATATTCAAGAAAAAAGGCGAACAAATTGTCGCCGCCAGTCCGGTACCGGTAATAGCCACAAAAATGGTATCTGTGGGAACAATGAAAGTCAGACTCAGAATAGCAGCCTTTACTTTCGAAAAAATCGAAGGAACCTGGCGGATTGTAAAGATGCAGATGTATTGATGACCTTCAGACAGAGAGCCGGTTACCCAATTCCACTGAATTAGTAAAACTTACTCCAATTTCCAGCCTGAATACTCCTGTTTTTCAAGGAGGGAGGTTCGGAGGGAAACTCGCTTTTCCAAAAAAGCATGGTCTCCCTCTGATGGTCCCCGATCCCCACGGTCCCCGGTCGGTCCCCCGATTCAAAAGTTTTGGGATGGAGGTCCGGAGGAAACTTTTTTCAAAAAGTTTTCTCTGGGAACTGGGTGAATGGTTATGATTCTTTTTTTTTGGGAAACCCGCTTTTTGAAAAAAGCTCGTTTCCCAAACCCTTCCGGCAAAAACTTTCGGTGCATCATTTTTCCGATCTTTTTTATTTTGCTTTCTGCATACTGACTTTATTGCTGTTTGCTTATTCTCACTTTTTTGAAATCTGCTTCGCAGTTTTCAAAAAGGTTGGCAAACGGGGGGAAGAATCCCCCAAACCCCCGTCGGTCTAAATCCCCCATGGTCGGTCCCTCGATTCAAAAGTTTTGGGAT
>JAJTBE010000100.1 GCA_021287065.1 Bacillota bacterium | reverse complement strand
GGACAGGCAGAAATTGCTTACATTATGCCTGATTGAACAAGCATATCCAGACTGTCGGGATAAACATTGTTTTTTCTTTATATACCGCCAGTCCTCTTTCAATTTCATTCAGATTCTGTCCACAACTTCCGAAACTCTTATAATCCTGAGCAGCCAGCCAGCTCGGACCTTCTACAAAATAGATCCGGAGTATGATAAAGGCAAATAGAATATACAGAAAAAGCCTGAGAAGAAAATTTTTGTCATTTGGCATTTTATCACTCCGTTTTTACTTAATTAACTCACAATCCATGCCATTAACCAGTAATATCCCCTTGCTAAAACTCCCGAAACAGACCACCGTCTTTAGTTCTGTGAATTTTCACCATTCCGTTTATTCTTTCGGCTGTTGAGTCAATATATGTATATATGGAACCTGTGGCGAGAAGTTGTCCGTCGGGGGAAAATTTTGCCGAGCGGATCAGCCCATGTTCCGACCAATATGGAAATTTGAATTTTTCTATGCCTGTCTGCAATTCATAAATTGTGATATACTCCCTTGTTGTCACCACAGCAAGGGTTCCATCCTTTGATATATCGTCAACAGTCCCTTTATTGAAAGGTATTACAGTTGTTTTTGCATTCCTGCTGTCAAATTCCATTTTAATGATTCTGTCGTTTGTCTGCCGATAAATTGTGTCTCCAGAAACCAGAAGCGGCAGATCTCTGTATTCATCCTGTTTTAATTCGGTTGAAGCTCCTGTCCCTGCGTTAATAATAAACAAGTGATACAAACGCTTATCGCTGCTTTCTTCTTCCTGTGTCAGAATAAGCCTGTTGCCTCCGTCTGTGCAGGGTGAAAAAATGAGTTTTGTCAATACGAAACCTTTTTTGTCCACTTTAATGAGTTTTGTCCAAACGGAACCTTCTTTGTCCGCTTTGATGCCTGTATTCGTAATTTTTCCCTTTTTCCCGGATACCGTATTGAATACATTAACCACACCGGCATCAAAAACAAAAACCCGCTTGCCTTCATTGTCAAAACAAGCTGCGCTGCCCTTACACTCCATGGTTTTTTTAAAACCGGGTATTGAATAAAGGTTTACAATATTTATTCTTCTGTTTATCTGAAGATAATGTTTTCCGTCAGGTGAAAAGCACGCTTCATTCGAGACTCCTTCATTCCCCTGATCCTGAAAGATAAGTTTTCCTGCTTCAATATCCCAAACCTGAAAGGGTGCGGAAATAGCAAGATATTTACTGTCAGGTGAAAAATTCATGCTGAAGATAGTCCTGACAGGACCTTTGAAGATGCTGGCTTTATAGCACCGCCACAATCCATTAAAAAGAATAGCGGCAAGAATCACAAAAAGCACTACCCTGAATCTGGTGTTGAGAAGAAGTTTCTGAAACAGCCCGACCACCCCCCCCTTGTTACAAAATCCCTTGTGCAAACCAATAACACAGCCATAGCGTAGGAAACCTCACCTACTTCTTATTATTCTTTCAAATTGGTTAAACTGTCGTCTGCCATCTGTGAGGTTATCTCTGATAGAGTTAACCATTAAATTCAGTAGGATATTGAGCTCCGGATTTTCTTCCAACTGCAAGGGGGGGGCATCGGGTGCAACTGCCATCCCCATCACTCCTTCCCCCCAATACTCCTCAGATATTCCGCCACATCGTCTTTCTTCATCAGTTCAGCAATTTTAAGTGGCGTTCTTCCTTCTTTGTCCTTTATATTTATATCAGCTCCGCCCAAAACAAGTGCTTTTGCTTTTTGCGGGCTTTGCGCCAGATGAAGCGGAGTCATTCCATTTTTGTCCTGTGTGTTAACAGATGCTCTCAGTAAAATCAGAAGCCTGATTGTGCAGTTGTCTTTATAAAAAGCTTGTGCTGCAATATGCAGCGGGGTTGCGCACCGATTATTCATTTTGTTTACATCCGCTCCTGACGAAACAAGCATAATGATTTTTCCATAGTTTCCCCAGTGCTGTCCAAAGAAATTGTGATTTGAAAAATAGCCATGATTTTTGTTATGATAGTTTTGCAAAACAAACAAAATCGATGGCTATTTCTATGAAAAATTATACCACAATTTTCAGACAGATTCTACAGTTGATACCGGCAAATATTGTTAACCGGGCCG
>JAJTBE010000201.1 GCA_021287065.1 Bacillota bacterium | reverse complement strand
TTTTTTGTGATCTGAATACCGGAAATTTATATTCCATATCAAACATCGGAATGTCAGCGGGGAGAAGGGAGTCCTTTACCGGTATCATTTTTGTCTCTCCCGTTATAAGATCCGTAACTGCCAAAGCTGGTTTATTTTGTGCATATTCATTCCTGAAAAGATATTTATCATAAATCTGGCAGTTGTCATCTCTCGGGTTGATAATCAGATTTTTCTGCGGCAGCATCGATAATTTTCTCCAGTTGTTGTCAAACAGATACATCATCTTGTCAGAATAACAGTATTGAAAAATACGATTGCCATCCGGAGAAATAACAAATTTTGATTTTGTTGAGTATCTTCCATTCAGAAAATCTCTTGTTCTTCTCTGTAACAGATCATAAATAAGAATTTTTTCATTTTTCCATGCAAACGTATCATCCACCCCATATCTGACTTCAACAATCCTTTTATGGAGTAAAATTTCATTGTTGTTTTTCCACACTGTATTTATTGTATATTCACTGTATTTTGGAGTGTTGCCGTGGGCAAACAGGCCAAAAATATAAAACAGGACAATAAATATTTTCATCGGATTACCCCCCTCAATTATTTATTTATTTGCTCTGGTGTCATCAATTAGCATAACAATTTGCGAAAACATTTTCCATAGGAGATTGTGTAAAAAAGTATGTTTTATAAGCACCAAACCTGTTTTGATATTGAATTTGACAACATTTCGCTAAACCAGATGCATCTGGAACCAACCCAAAACCATAGAATTAGTATAATTTATTCAAATCCCCCAGCCCAATACTCTTGTTTTTCAAGGAGGGAGGTTCGGAGGGCAACCTCGCTTTTTTAAAAAAGCGTGGTTCCCTCTGACGGTCCCTAAATCCCCACGGTCCCTGATTCCAAAAGTTTTGGGATGGAGGTCCGGAGGAAACTTTTTTCAAAAAAGTTTCCTCTGGGAACTGGGCATACCGATCCAATACTCGTGACAGATCAGACAAATCCATGCCTTAATTCATGGGCATTGCCATTGCCATTGCCATTAATTCTCCCGGATTCTATTATATTCTCTGAAAAACGACTCTGGTAAATATTAAGTATTTTCTTTAAAACTGTTCTGAAAAATACCTGTTAGATTCGGGCAGAACATGCACGGAATATTCACTCTCCTCCACATCAACTCCCTTCAACCCTTGATCTGATAAATATTTTGTGGTATTCTAACAAAAATATCCGCGGAGTTTCCTTCTTTATATAATTTGCGGAAACAATTGCGCCACAAGGAGAAATGTCCATGTTCAACTCAGTAGGAGCCCTCGATGTAATACCGATGGAGCACAAATACCTTAAATGGTGGGAAGAAAATCAGATTTTTAATAAATCAAGGGAGAAGAACAAGGACGGCCCCCGCTGGTCATTCCTGGACGGACCCATAACTGCGAACAACCCCATGGGCGTTCACCACGCATGGGGCAGAACATACAAAGACATCTATCAGAGATACCACGCCATGAACGGCTTCAACATGCGTTATCAGAACGGCTTCGACTGTCAGGGACTCTGGGTTGAAGTGGAAGTTGAAAAAGAACTTGGCTTCAAATCAAAAAGAGATATCGAAGACTACGGCGTCGAAAAATTTGTGCAGATGTGCAAAGACAGAGTTGTAAAATACTCAGGCATTCAGACAGAACAGTCAAAGAGACTTGGTTACTGGATGGACTGGGACAACTCATATTACACCATGTCCGATGAAAACAACTATACCATCTGGCATTTCCTCAAAAAATGCCACGATCACGGCTGGGTTTACAGAGGCGTAGATGTAATGCCATGGTGCTGGCGCTGTGGAACCGCTCTTTCCGAGCATGAAATTGTTACGGAAGGCTATAAGGAAATCACGCACAAATCAGTATTCCTCAAATTCCCGTTAAACGGCAGGGAAAAGGAATCACTTCTTGTATGGACCACAACCCCCTGGACTCTTACTTCCAATGTAGCCGCAGCAGTAAATCCCGATCTGAAATATGTAAAAGTCAGACAGGATGACGAATATTTCTATCTTCTCGAAACACTTACAAAAATTCTCAAAGGCAAATATGAAATAGTAGAAACCCTTTCCGGCAAAGATATGCTGGGATGGGGATACAGCGGACCCTTTGACGAACTTCCCGTTCAGAACGGCGTTGAACATAAGATCATCGCCTGGAAGGAAGTTACCGAAAAAGAAGGAACCGGCATAGTCCACATTGCTCCCGGATGCGGTAAGGAAGACTTTGGTCTTTCAAAGGAATTTGGCCTTTCAGTTATTGCTCCTCTGGATGAAAACGGCATTTATGTCGAAAAATTCGGCTGGTTCACAGGAAAAGCAGCTCCCGAAGTTGCCGATTATGTGTTTGAAAGCCTGGAGCAGAAAGGCAGACTCTATAAACTGGAAGATTACCTCCACCGTTACCCCGTGTGCTGGAGATGCGGCAAAGAACTGCTTTTCCGCCTTGTTGACGAGTGGTTCATCAATATGGACGAACTCCGCCACCAGATTATGGAAGTTACCAAAAAAATAAAGTGGCTTCCCGAATTCGGTATGGAAAGAGAACTTGACTGGCTGCGCAATATGCACGACTGGTGCATTTCCAAAAAACGCTACTGGGGCTTGTGCCTTCCCATTTTCTACTGCCGCAAATGCGATCATATCCATGTTGTGGGCAGCAAGGAAGAACTGAAGGAAAAAGCTGTTGAAGGCTGGGAACAGTTCGACGGCAAATCACCCCACAAACCCCATGTTGACAATATTAAGATTAATTGTGAAAAATGCGGGGATAAAATCAGCAGGATTCCAGATGTAGGAAACCCCTGGCTTGATGCGGGTATTGTTCCCTTCTCCACAATGCATTACCTCACCGATAACGAATACTGGAAACAGTGGTATCCGGCAGACTTCATCACAGAATGCTTCCCCGGACAGTTCCGCAACTGGTTCTATTCACTGCTTGCCATGAGCACAGTGCTTGAAAACCACGAACCCTTCCGCACAATTCTCGGCCATGCTCTTGTAAAGGACATTCATGGCGAGGATATGCACAAGAGTAAGGGAAATGCCATCTGGTTCGAAATCGCTGCGGAAAAAATGGGCGTGGAGCTTATGCGCTATGTCTTTGCAGCACAGAATCCGTTTAACAACCTCAACTTCGGATACGAACTTGGACCGGAAGTTTACCGCAAACTCCTCACCTGGTGGAACTGCTATAAATTCTTCGTTACATACGCCACAGTGGACGGTTTCGACCCCACAAAGGTCAGTATGAACCATATCGAAGCTCCCCTTATGGACAGATGGCTTCTCTCCAGGCTCAACACACTGATCAACCGCTGCCGCAACCGGATGGAAGAGTTTGATACCGCTCAGGTTATCAGACTTCTTGAAGAGTTCATCGATGATCTCTCCAACTGGTATATCCGCACAGGCAGAAGAAGATTCTGGAAGAGTGAAAACGACTCCGACAAAACCGGAGCCTATCTCACCCTTTACTGGACTCTGGAAGCGGTCAACCGCCTCTATGCGCCTATTCTGCCCTTCCTCTCGGAAGAGGTTTATCAGAACCTCGTATGTCAGGTAGATCCTTCAGCGCCGGAATCCGTGCATCTCAGTGCATATCCTGTGGCTGATGAGGATTTCATCCTCCCCGAACTGGAAGCTCAGATGGATCATGTGATGAATGTCGTCCGCCTCGGCAGAAACGCCCGTAACGATGCCCAGCTTAAAGTAAGACAGCCTCTGGCAAGACTCTATGTAGCTACCAAAGGCAAAGAAGAGATCAGACTTAACGAAGACCTGATTTATCTTGTAAAAGACGAACTTAACATTAAGGAAGTCGTTTATGTAACTCAGGATTCTGAAGATCTTATCTGCCTGAAAACCAAAGCCAACCTTGCCATCATCGGAAGAAAATTCCGTCAGGATGCGGTAAAGATCAGAGCATATCTGGAAACTCTCACCAGCGACCACATCAGGGAACACATCCTCAACAAAGATGAGTTTGTAATCAACTGTGAAGGTCAGGAGTTCACCCTTACTCAGGAAGAAGTTATTATCGAAAAGTATTCACCTGAACATCTCAAAGTGTCGGAAGACGACAACTGGATGGTCGCTCTGGATACAAGAATCGATGAATCGCTTAGAAAAGAAGGCCTTGTAAGGGAACTGATCCATCGCATTCAGGATCTGAGAAAAGAAGCTGATTACCATGTGGCTGACAGAATCGTCATATCTTATTCAAAAGAAGGCGAACTCGCAAGCCTTATGCAGGAATTTGCTCCTCATATCAAGTCCGAAGTCCTCGCCTCGGAACTGACTGAAGGCATGGACGGTGCAGCAAATGCCGACCTGACAAAGGAACTTTCCTTCGACGGTCACGCCATAACCGTAGCCCTCGAAAAAGCAAAAGTCCCGGCATAACCAGTAGCCCCGTAGTGCAAAGCTTCAGCTTTGCCGGTTTGGCGATATGCATGCTTGGTAATAATACCTTTTTGGATATAAAAAAGGATCCCCGGATAACCCGGCGGATCCTTTTTCGATTTTATGCAACTTTACCAAAATACCGGTTAAACCGGTTTCTACTCAATTTCCACCACAAGCCCTGAATCATCCTTTGCGGCGTCCACAAGAACGCTGCTTCCGTCTCTGATATCTCCTGAGAGAGCTTTGAGGGCGAGGGGGTCCTGTACATATTTCTGGATTGCCCTTTTGAGGGGCCTTGCGCCGTAAACCGGATCGAATCCGATATCGGCGAGCCGGTCTTTTGCTGCATCAGTCAGGTTAACGGTAATTTTCCTGTCTGCCAGCCTCTTTTTCATTTTTTCGAGTTGAATATCGACGATCTTTTTGATTTCATCCTTTCCGAGGTTGCCAAAGATGATTATTTCATCGATACGGTTGAGGAATTCCGGTCTGAATCCCACTTTAAGCGACTCCATAACCCTGCGGCGCATTTCTTCCTCATCTTTTCCTCCCAGATCCTGAATCCACTGGCTTCCTACATTTGAGGTCATGATAATGATGGAGTTTTTGAAATCAACGGTTCTGCCCTGCCCGTCAGTCAGTCTTCCATCGTCCAGAATCTGAAGCAGCACATTGAACACATCATTATGGGCTTTTTCGATTTCGTCAAAGAGAATGACTGAATAGGGCCTTCTTCTCACTGCTTCCGTAAGCTGTCCGCCTTCGTCGTATCCCACATAACCGGGAGGCGCTCCGATAAGCCTTGATACAGCGTGCTTTTCCATATATTCGCTCATATCGATTCTGGTCATTGCTTTTTCGTCGTCAAAGAGAAATTCCGCCAGAGTTTTGGCAAGCTCGGTTTTGCCCACACCGGTTGGACCGAGGAATATGAAGGATCCGAGGGGTCTGTTGGGATCGGAAAGCCCTGCTCTCGAACGTCTGACGGCGTTTGCTATAGCTGTAATTGCATTATCCTGCCCCACAACTCTCAGTTTGAGCCTGTCTTCCATGTGGACCAGTTTTTGCATTTCGCCTTCCATCATCCTTGAAACCGGGATTCCCGTCCATCCGGAGATAATTTCCGCAATGTCCTCTTCTTCCACTTCCTCTTTCAGGAATTTGTGGGTTTTCTGGATTTCCGCCAGCTTCGCGCTGTTTTCCTCCAGACTTTTCTTCAGCGCCGGGATTCTTCCGTAGCGGATTTCCGCCACTTTGTTGAGATCCCCGGAACGCTCCAGTTTTTCCTCCTGATGTTTCAGTTCTTCGATTTCCTCGTTGGCTTTGCCGATAGCCTGAATTATTTCCTTTTCAACCTGCCACTGAGCCTTCATCGAATGACTGTTTTCCTTGAGCCCCGCCAGCTCTTCATCGAGCTTTGCAAGCCTTTCTGCGGATGCTTCGTCTTTTTCCTTTGCAAGAACCTGTCTTTCGATCTCAAGCTGCCTTATGCGCCTTTCGACGACATCAATTTCCTGGGGCATACTGTCAATCTCGATACGAAGCCTTGATGCTGCTTCGTCAATCAGGTCCACTGCCTTGTCGGGCAGAAATCTGTCCGTAATATATCGGTCTGAAAGACAAGCTGCAGCTACAAGTGCAGAATCCATAATCTTCACGCCGTGGTGAACTTCATAACGCTCCTTGAGTCCCCTGAGGATAGCTATGGTTTCCTCTACGCCGGGTTCTCCGACGATAATGGGCTGAAATCTCCTCTCAAGAGCTGCATCCTTTTCGATATGCTTGCGGTATTCGTCAAGGGTTGTCGCTCCGATACACCTTAATTCGCCTCTTGCAAGGGCGGGTTTAAGCATGTTTGAAGCATCAATGGCTCCCTGAGCTGCTCCGGCTCCCACAAGTGTATGAAGCTCGTCGATGAATAGAATTATCTGCCCCTCCGAGCTTTCAATCTCCTTGAGAACCGCCTTCAACCGGTCTTCAAATTCGCCTCTGAACTTTGAACCTGCCACCATTGAACCAAGATCAAGAGCCACAAGGGTTTTGTTCTTTAAACCTTCCGGTACGTCTCCGGAAACGATTCTCCGGGCAAGTCCTTCAGCTATGGCGGTTTTTCCAACACCCGGTTCACCTATTAAAACCGGATTGTTTTTGGTTCTTCTTGAAAGAACCTGAATAACACGCCGTATCTCGCCGTCTCTTCCGATGACCGGATCAAGTTTGCCTTTGCGGGCAAGCTCGGTGAGATCCTTTGCAAACCGCTTCAGAGCCTGATATTTATCCTCCGGGTTCTGGTCGGTTATTCTCTGGCTGCCTCTGATTTCCGCAAGCGCCTTATATATGGAATCCTTCGTAACTCCCTCTCTGGCAAGGATTTTGCCCGAAGGGGTGTCCTTCTGGGAAGCAATGGCGATGAGAAGATGCTCGGTGGAGAGGAATTCGTCCTTCATTCTCTCCGCTTCTTTCCAGGCGTTTTCCATAGCTTCTTTTGTTTTTGCGGAAATATATAGTCCGTTGGTTCCTCCGCCGCCGTAAACCTTGCTCATTTTCGAAAGTTCTTCCTGAACGAGGCCCGCTATGGTATCCGGATTTGCCCCTACTTTTCGCAGAATAGGGGATGTAATTCCATCTTCCTGTTTCAGCAGTGCAAGGAGGAGGTGCTCGGTTTCCACCTGCTGGTGGTTGTACTGGGATGCTATATTGTTAGCTTCAAAGAGAGCTTCCTGTGCTTTAACGGTTAGTTTGTCCATTCTCATAAAATATGATCCTCCTGTTGTCAACTTTTCTAATATTTAGATGTGAAATTCAGGAAATGGATTCATGCTTTTTTTCAAATCTTGCATCCGCTTTATCCCTGCTGAACGCCGCCGTTTCAAACCAACCCTTTCTCCTTACTTCAAACACATCAAAATCCGGATTGTAAGGCTTCATGTCAATCAGGGGAGTTCCATCAAGCATATCCGCCCCCTCAATCTCCAGAATGTTTCCTTTAACGGATATCAACCTGACGCAGGACAAACCGATGGGATTGGGCCTGCAGGGTGAGCGGGTTGCAAATATTCCATGAAGCTTATCATCAAGATATGGTATTACCTCCATTTTTGCTTCACTTATTTTATGCATATAATAAATCAGATAAATCCGATCAAATCCGTCCAGATCCCTTAAACCCGCCTGAAACTCAGGAAATATCTCAACTTCCGCCCGCTCACCCCCTGCAAGTGACGACTGAATAGGGGTGCCATCCTGCCTGGTGAATGTGGAATGTATGACACCTATTGGTTTTAATGTGATAATATTCATATAACCACACAGCTTTCGATCATAATTATATGTTTCATAATTCTGCATAGATGAAAAAAGTCTTTCATACAATATAAATAACGTATTGTTAAGGAATAATAACTGTTTGTTAACAATTTGTTAACAAAACATGCATCATGTAGTGCTAAAATTAAAGTAGATATAAATAAAAAATATTGGAAAGAGGGGTTAGAAATGAAAAAAGGTTTTGCAGCAATATTGGTAGCAATCTTAATTTTTGCTACGGCTATGGGAGCATTTGCTGCTTCCGGAACCATCCGCCAGAGCCAGACCATCGAAAGAACATGGTCAAAAACCCAGGAAAGCCACGAAAGTGAAACCCATGATATAGTTTCAGGATACGCAGCCCGGGCACTGGGAAACTTCCTGAGTAACGACTGGGATTATGCAGAATCAGGAAGCTGGTCAAACCTTTCATCAGAAGAAAGAGCATATCTCGGAACACTCAACCTCAGCGCCGGAACACGCTGGTATATCGATGTAACATCCCATGTAGTTTCAAGTTCAGGATTCTCCGATACTTCATACGAAGTTGGCAGAGAAGTTGTTACCGAATATATCACTGAAAAACTGGACGCATACACAACAATCATCACAAAAGTTGAAACAACAATTATCACAATTAAAGATGTATCTTATCAGCTCGTACTTTCAGTTTATGACAGCTCACCCCTTGTTCTCGACCTCGATAACAATGGAAAAATCGATGTTGCCAAAAATGACTGGAGACCCCACGCACCTAAATTCCACACATGGTCAGCCAAATTCTTCGATATTACCGGCGACGGCACAAAAGACTATTGTGAATGGATGATGCCCGCACCTAAAGACGGCCTTCTCTGCATTCCCGAAGAAGGCAAAGTTGATACGGCGCTTCAGCTCTTCGGAACTGCCGGCGGATACAAAGACGGATATGAAAAGCTCGCCCTCGTATGCGACAAAGACAACAATGGCTGGGTGGAAGGCAGAGAACTTGAAGGCGTGAAAATCTGGGTCGATGAAAACAACGATGCAGTATGCCAGCCTTCGGAACTCAAAGATGTTGCCGACTACAATGTAAAAAGAATCTCAACAAACCACAAAGACTATGTCAGCAAATACGAAACAACCTCAGGCGAAATGCGCACAATGTGGGACTGGTGGCCCGCAACTATGGAAACCAGAAAATTCCGTAAGGAAAGATAATCATAAGGTTTGTTAAATATAAGGGATCAGGAAGCTGATCCCTTTTCATTTGCAGGGATATTTCAGGATAAAGAAAAATTTACATTATAATATGGGAGGAATAATGATATGAAGAAGTATTTAATGTGCCTGATGGCAGCTTTTGTTTTTCTCACCGGCATTGCCTGCGCAGCAGGTCTGAAGGAAGAGAAAACATTTGATGAAAAATCTCTGAAAGCACTTCTTGGCGATAAGGTTGTTGCTGTGGATATGACCAAATTTACAGATATCGACTGCAATCTTTTCATTTTTGCCAGAGATAATAAAACAAGAAAACTCGAATGGTATTATATCAACTCTTCAACAGGCAAAATCATATCAAAAGGCAATTGCTCATTCAGAGCTTTCAACGATTATGCGGTTTCGCCCGATGGCAGCAAAGTGATGGTTTCAACCCGCTATCCTTCGGGAATATCCGGGCTGGATGTCAAATCGGGAAACTGGAGCAAAATGTATTCAAACCCCGCAGAAGGCAAACCCGGACTTGGAATTTTGTCTATTTCACCTCTTGTATTTATCAACAACACCACAGCATTCAGTCTGATGGATAAGTGGGACAAAGAGCATTTTGTCACCGATTCGTTTATCGCTCTTCTTATAACAGGATCCACATCCCCTCAGGAACTGGTTTCATTTAAGGAACTCAAGAAAAACGCCCTTGCTGCTGCCTTTGACAAGGTTCCCGGCAACTGGAAATTCATGATCGACTATATCCGTTTGTTTGACGATAAATCCATGGCTTTCATCCTTAAAAGCAAATACCCCTCACAGGCAAAGTTTACCGATTATCTGTTTACAATGGATGAAAATCAAAAACTTCATCTTATTGATAAAAACGAAAACGGAAGAATCTTTCCCTTCGACTACAATGGCAATCCTGTGAGAATTCTTTACAGCCGCACCAATAGTAAAACCAATGATATATGCTATTACATCAACGGCAAAAAAGAAACCATATTTACAGGCAAAGCTATTGCAGGCAGAATTATGGACAACAATCTCACAGGCCTTGCAGTAATAGACGGAAAAAGTTTTTCCATCTGTCTCGGAGCTTCAGGTTCAAAGCCTGTAAAGGTTCAGTCCTTTAAAGAACCTTATTCAACCGGTTTTTCAAAAACAGGTAATAAACTGGTTTTGGTGAATCAGAAGGAGATAAGGGTTTTCAGAATAGTGCCTTAATATTTCTTTACTAATAAAGAAATGCTGTGAAAAACTGAGAATAAAAAGTAATGTCGGCAAAATGCCGGGAGGTTCTATATGAATAAACTGGTTATTGGCGTTGCGGGTGGAACCGGTTCTGGTAAAACAACGGTTGTCCGCAAAATAGCCGAACAACTGCCCCGTGATAAGTTTGTTATACTCCAGCAGGACTCATACTACAAAGACGGCAGTCATATGTCTCTTGAAGACCGTAAAAAGATCAACTACGACCATCCACTTGCATTTGACAACGATCTGCTTATCGAACATATTAAATCGCTCCTTGAAGGCAAGGCAATAGAAGTGCCTATCTATTCGTTTATCACTTATACCAGAAAACCAGACGCGATAAATGTCAAGCCTACCAATATCATGATTGTGGAAGGGATTCTTATTCTTGAAGATGCCAGAATCCGGGATCTTCTTGATATTATGGTGTTTGTGGATACAGATGCCGATGAGAGGTTTATCCGCAGACTAAAGAGAGATCTGGTTGAAAGAGGCAGAAATGTCGAAGAGGTTATAAATCAATATACAACAGTGGTTCGTCCGATGCATAACCAGTTTGTGGAGCCTACAAAACGCTACGCAGACATTATTGTGCCTGAGGGTGGAAGCAATGCTGTAGCTATCGATATTCTGACTTCCAAAATCAAATCCATTCTTGCAGGAATTTAACGGACCCTACATAATTCACCATGAAAATGGTTCTCATGTTAAATTAAAAAAAGGATATTTGTAATTTCCGTTGAAAACCATGAACATCAGTCTATTATATGAAAAACATTGCCTTGCGGCAAATACGCCTGCTGTCGGGCGCTGAGGCTTATGATACAATGTTTTTGCTATTTCGTACAATGCAAAATATTTAACGGGGTGAAAATTCAATGATATCACGTGCTTTGAATAAGGACATCGGTGAACTTCTCATAGATGGAGGTTTTATCACCGAACGCCAGCTGGCAAAAGCCCGCGAAAAGATGGCTTCTTCCAGTGAACCGCTGCAGAAAATTCTCGTCCAGCTCGGTTTTGTATCAGAAAAAGATATTACCGAGGTTATTGGTAAACAGATGGGCGTGGATTTCGTTGACCTCGAAAACACAGACCTGGAACCGGAAATGGCCCGTTCCATACCTGAACATCTCGCTCAGCGCTACAAAGTTATCCCTGTTGCACAGAGAGACAACCGCCTGACCCTTGCAATGGTCGATCCCCTCAACGTACTTGCTATCGACGATATTCGCCTCATTACCGGATTTGATATTGATCCTGTTATTGCAACAGAAGAAGCAATTCTCAGAACAATCAACAGACAGTTCGGCGTTACGGATATCGCAGTGGTGGAAGAAACGGTGAAGGACATCAGCGCCACCGACTTCGGTCCCGTGGAAATTGAAGAAGCTGTCGAAGAAGAAATCGCTCTCGACAAACTCAAGGAAATGGTTGACGAAGCTCCCATCGTCCGCGTGGTCAACCTCATTATTTCACAGGCTATCAACGACGGCGCATCCGATATTCATATCGAACCTGAAATGAAACAGGTAAGAGTCCGCTACCGCGTTGACGGCGTGCTCCACGATGTTATGTCCCCGCCCAAACACATTCAGGCCCCTATGATTTCCCGTATTAAGATTATGGCCAACCTCGACATCGCCGAACGCCGCGTGCCTCAGGACGGAAAAATCCACCTTAAACACGACAACCGCGAATTTGACCTTCGTGTATCCACTATTCCCACTGTTCACGGGGAAAAAGTGGTTATGAGAATTCTTGATAAATCATCGGTGTTGCTGGGTCTCAACAAACTCGGCTTCTACAGAGACACTCAGGAAGTCTTCGAAGCCTGCGTGGAAAAACCTTACGGTATGATCCTCGTAACCGGTCCTACCGGATCCGGAAAATCGACGACCCTTTACTCCTGTCTCAACAAACTCAACACCGAAAGCGTAAATATTATTACCATCGAAGACCCTGTGGAATACCAGCTTCCGGGCATCAATCAGGTGCAGATTAACGAAAAGGCAGGCCTGACATTCGCCTCGGCGCTCCGCTCCTTCCTTCGTCAGGACCCCGACATCATCATGGTCGGTGAAATCCGAGACACGGAAACAGCTAAGATCGCCATCGAAGCAGCCTTGACAGGTCACCTTGTGTTAAGCACACTTCACACCAACGACTCTTCCGGCGCCATTACCCGTCTCGTGGAAATGGGCGTCGAGCCGTTCCTGTGCGCATCCTCGGTTATCGGCGTGCTTGCCCAGAGGCTTGCCCGTCTGATTTGCCCGAACTGTAAAGAATCTTATACTCCGCCTATCGAATCCATCAGGCAGTTTGGTCTTGCAGCATTTACCGATTCTGAAATTTCTTTCTATCGGGGAAGAGGCTGCGACCACTGCAAAATGACCGGATATCGCGGCAGAACCGGAATCTTCGAACTGCTTAATGTTACCGACAGAGTACGCAGCCTTGTGCTTCAGAGAGCTTCAACCTCAGAAGTCCGCCAGGCAGCTGTAGAAGAAGGTATGAAGACCATGCAGGACGACGGTCTCAGAAAAGTTCTCGACGGAACAACCACCATCGAAGAATGTCTGCGTGTCGTTTACATCGAAGGTCAGGAGTATTAATACTAATAACTTGGAGGATTAGGAATGGCCGTTTTGGAACAGCTTCCATTTACAATGGATGAAATATTAAAAACCACGGTTGCCCGGGGAGCGTCCGACCTTCACCTTACGGTGGGACTGCCTCCGATGCTTCGTGTGGCCGGAAAGCTCGTACCTACTGAATATCCCAGACTTATGCCTGATATGACCAAAAGGCTCATATATAGTATTCTGAACGATAAACAGAAGGAAAAATTCGAAAAAACCTGGGAACTTGACTGCTCCCACGGTGTTAGAGGATTCGGACGCTTCCGCGTTAATGTTTTCAGGCAGAGAGGAGTTGTCGGTGCAGCTCTCAGAGCTATTCCCAGCTCCATACCTTCAAGGCCTGAACTCAATCTTCCCCCGATACTGGACGATATCGTAAAGAAACCCCACGGTCTGGTGCTCGTTACCGGAGCAACAGGTATGGGAAAATCAACCTCCCTCGCCTGTATGCTTGATCTGATCAACTCCGAGAGAGCCAACCACATTATCACCATTGAAGACCCTATTGAGTATATCCATCCTCATAAGAAATCAATGGTAAACCAGAGAGAGCTGGGACAGGATACTCAGAGCTGGACGCAAGCCCTCAGAGCTACCCTGCGTGAAGACCCGGATGTCATTCTGGTAGGTGAGATGAGAGACCTGGAAACCATCGGCGGCACACTGACCGCTGCGGAAACAGGACACCTCGTGTTCTCAACCCTCCACACCTCCGACGCTTCCCAGACTATCGACCGTATTATCGATGTTTTCCCGCCGCATCAGCAGCAGCAAATCAGAATCCAGCTCGCCAGCGTGCTCGAAGCAGTTGTGTCACAGCAGCTCATTCCCCACGCTTCAGGCGTCAGCCGGGTTCCGGCGGTTGAAATTCTCATAACAACCTCTGCGGTAAGAAACCTTATCCGTGAAGGTAAAACCCATCAGATTTATAATTCACTGCAAACCGGTTCTAAACATGGTATGCAGACGATGGAACAGTCCCTGCTTGATCTTTATGACAACAAGCAGATCACTTATGAAGACGCAATCAACCATACCATGCATCCGGAAGATCTCCGGCGCATGATGGATGGTTCAAAGTAGTCTGAAATTTTATTGAAGGAAACTTCTTTAGGGGGTGAAATGTATGTGGTGGTGGTTAATTCCGCTTGCCATTTTCCTTGTTGGCAACCTGAGCAAAATCTAAAAGGGAGGTCTTGGCCGTATGCCTGTTTTTCAATATGAAGCGCGCGACCAGGCAGGAAATTTAAGAAGAGACACTATTACTGCACAAAACCTGCGAATGGCAACTCAGAAACTCCAGGAGATGCACTATACCGTAATTAATATTAAGGAAAAGGTTACTCCCGGAGCACAGCAGGATGTCATGGGTTTCCTGCAGCAATTCAGCAAGGTTAAGGAACAGGCACTTACAGTTTTCTCCCGTCAGTTCGCCACAATGATCAACGCAGGTCTCGCAATGGTGAGATGTCTCGACATTCTCTCAGAGCAGACTGAAGACAAAAAACTTCAGGCTACGTTGATTCAGGTGAGAAGAGACGTGGAGGGAGGATCCACCCTTTCCAACGCCCTTGCCAAGCATCCACTGGTGTTCTCAACACTGTATGTGAGCATGGTCAAGGCTGGCGAAATGGGCGGCGTTCTCGACGAAGTGCTGGAACGACTTGCTTCTTTCATGGAGAAAGACTTCAGTTTGAAGAAGAAAGTGACTTCGGCATTGACCTACCCTGTCGTAATTCTGATTATGGCGCTGGGCATTGTGTTCTTCCTTGTAACTTACATTCTTCCTACATTCGTTACCCTGTTCAGGGGTATGGATCTGGAACTTCCCCTTCCCACGCAGATTCTTATGGCTATTACCGAAGGAGCGAGAAATCCGCTCATCGTTGTACCTGCACTTGTACTGCTTGTAATAGGTGCCATAGCACTGCAAAGGTATGTTCAGACTCCCTTCGGCAGAAGACAGTATGACCTTCTGAAACTGAATGTCCCCGTATTCGGACTTCTGAACAAAAAGGTGTCTATCTCCAGATTCTGCAGAACCCTCGGAACTCTCCTCTCTTCCGGTGTGCCTATTATGCAGGCACTGGAAATCGTAGGTAAAGCTTCCGGTAACGAAATTGTGGCAATGACAGTGTCAAAGGTTAGAGAATCAATCCGTGAAGGTGAATCAATTGCTTCACCCCTCGGCGCCAGCGGTATGTTCCCTCCGATGGTTACACAGATGGTAGCAGTTGGAGAAGAAACCGGAAACCTGGACGCTATGTTGTCCAAAATTGCAGACTTTTACGATACTGAGGTCGAATACCTGCTTGCTTCGCTCACATCGATGCTGGAGCCTATCATGATCGTAGGTATGGGCGGCATCGTAGGATTCATTGTTATATCAGTGTTCCTGCCCCTGTACCAGTTGATCGGAAAACTGCAGTAATACGCCGATTGCAGAAAATTAAGATAACTTAACCGGATACACTTTCTTGTTTGAAGGAGATTCGGAACCTGGCGGATAAAAATTTGGGGACAGTCGCAAGACTGTACCCCTTTTACTTTTCCCAATTATTTGATACACTATAATTACATACTAAAAAGTTTATACTGAAAATATTGTGTGGATGGTGGATTCACACTGAGATGAAAATGAACAATACAGAACAACAGGAGTTTGATCCCGAAGTAATTGGCGACATCACGGATTTGGTGCTCGATACCGAAGAAAAACCAGACCCGCAGGAAGCTGACGACTTCAGGGAGTTGAAAAAATCCCGCGATCCTGCTATCAGAGATCGTTTGGTTAGGGACAATCTTTCTATAGTAGTGCCTGTTGCAAGAAAGTTCACACAGAACAGAGATAATCAGGAAGACCTTATTCAGGTCGGATACATAGGGCTTATCAAAGCCGTCGATAACTATGACCCCGACAGAGGGGTTAAATTCATCACATACGCAACACACTGCGTTATGGGAGAAATCAGGCATTACATCAGAGATAAGGCAGAAAGCGTAAAAAGACCCCGCTGGTTGACTAGCCTGAATCGTGAAGTCACGAAGTTTATGGACGATTTTCTCCAGAATGAAAAACGCCTTCCTTCCATAAAGGAAATCTCCACAGCCCTCAACATTGAGAGTGAAGGTATTGTTGAGATTCTCAAATCCAGATATGTTGTAAGCCTTGATGATTATGGCGAAGCTTCAAACGATTATCTGATGCTGGATCGAATCAAGAGTATCAGACCCGAAAACTTCCGCCTTCCCGTTGAGGACAGAATTGTCCTTGAGCAGGCTATCGAACAACTCAAACTACTCGAAAAAAGCGTTATCAATCTGTTCTTCTATAAAGATCTTACTCAGTCTCAGATTGCGGTCAATCTTGGTTTATCGCAGAAAAAAGTTTCCAGAATGCTTAAAAAAGCGATTGAAAAACTGAGAGAAACTATTATCGCTCCAAAAGGCAGGGAGATCTAACCCCAATGCCGCTGAATCAGTAAAATTTACTCAAATCTCCAACCTCATACTCCTGTTTTTCAGGGAGGGAGGTTCGGAGGGCAACCCGCTTGTCCAGAAAAGCGTGGTCTCCTCTGATGGTCCCCAAACCCCAGTGGGTCCACCCCCCCTGGTCGGTCCCCCGATTCAAAAGTTTTGGGATGGAGGTCCGGAGGAAACTTTTTTCAAAAAGTTTTCTCTGGGAGCTGGGCAAACGGTTACAATTCTCGTGTGCGATTATATAAATCCATGCCTTAATTCATGGGCATTGCCCCCAACCCCCGTCGGTCAAAATCCCCCGGTCGCTCTTACCCAATGCCGTTGAATTAGTAAAATTTACTCCAATTCCCGCCCGAATACTCCTGTTTTTCAAGGAGGGAGGTTCGGAGGGTAATCTCGCTTTTCCAAAAAAGCGTGGTTCCCTCTGACGGTCCCCAACCCCTGGTCGGTCCAGATCCCACGGTCCCCGGTCGGTCCCCCGATTCCAAAGTTTTGGGAAGGAGGTCCGGAGGAAACTTTTTCCAAAAAGTTTTCTCTGGGAGCTGGGCAAACGGTTACAATTCTCGTGAGCGATCAGATAAATCCATGCCTTAATTCATGGGCATTGCCCCAACCCCCCTTAACCGAACATCTTTTTGAAACGCACGGCGCCGAGCCAGAATATACCCAGACCTATTGCCACAAGGCCTAAAAACTGCTTCCACATAAACAGGAGGGAATTTCCCTTCAGGAATATAGCTACGCCCATGTCGAGATAGTATTTGAGTGGTGAAAGCTGGATAAGCCACTGCATCCACGAAGGCATAGCCTCTGGCGGAACCGTGGCTCCTGACAGAAACATAATTGGAAACAGCGTCAGAAGAGTGAGAAGAACCGTTTCCGACAGGTTGTTTGATACTGTGGAAATGAGAAGCCCAAGGCCTGATGAGGCAAAACAGAACATAACCGTCAGAATCAGAAAATCAATAATACTGCCCCTGAGCGGCACTCCGATAACGGGAATCAGAATACAGTAAATACAGATAAAGCTCGCTATTATAAATATTCCCACCATTGGCAGCACTTTTGCAAGCATAATCTCCCAGGGCCTGAGAGGTGTAACCATGAGCTGCTCTATGGTGCCGAATTGCTTTTCGTTGACCATTGCAGTAGCCGGCAGAAGTATGGCGATAAGTGTAAGAATGGTGAAAAATTCCTGAAGGCACATCGTCCATTCCGTTTTAAGGGTTTCGTTATATTCAAACCTCGAACTTACATCCATAACCGGTATCATCTTATAAACCGTTTTTGAGTATTTCCATTCCTTCACGATTATTTTTGATGAATAATCGGAAGTTATGGAATAAAGATAATTTGCAACCAGCTCTGCAGTGCCGCTGTTGGTGGCATCAAGAATTATCTGAACCGTTGCACCTCTGCGGCTGTTTATATCATTCTGAAAATTTTTGGGGATCACCAGAACAACGCCTACATCTCCTCTGAGGATGAGTTCATCAATCTCTTTTTCGTCATTGAGCATTCCATATATTTTAAAATACGGTTCTCTGATAGTCTCTATAAGCTTCTGGCTCTTCGGTGTCTTATCCAGATCATAAATGGCAATCGGATAATTCTGAAGGTCCGAGCCAAGGCCTCCTGCCATATAAACATCAAGGGTGCAGGCATACAGAACTATCACCAGCAGCGGGATATTCCTGAAAAACTGCAGCACTTCTTTTTTTATGAGTATGTAGAGTTTGAATGACATAAATTATCCCAGCTTCTTTTTAAAGAGAATAATAGACAGTCCATAAACTGCAAACCCGTAAATCAGCATAGCAGTAATGCTTCCCATCAGATAATCCGGTCCCAGGCCTTTAATCATGAGTTTTCTGATAAAGTCGATGTAGTATGTTGTAATCAGTGAATAAGCAGTCTGCTTTGCGCTGTCATCAAGACATATCAGGGGAATGAAAAATCCGGAATACATAAATGCGGGAATCAGGTTAAGAACTGCAGATACAAGAATTGCCGAAATCTGGTTGCTCACAAGAACGGAAACCAGAAGCCCGATTCCGATTACATCTATCGAATACAGAAGGGAAACGGCAAAAAGCAAGACAGGATCCCCTCTGAGAGGCACTTTGAAAATAGTAACGGTAAAGATGAAAAACAGAATGAAATTGAAATAGGTAATTACAATGTATGGAATCATCTTTCCCAGCAGATATTCAGCTTTTCCGATAGGGGAAACAAACATGTTGATTATTGACCCTGTTTCCTTTTCTTTGGCTACTGAAATAGCTGCAATAATCGGTGGAAGGAAAACAAGAATCACTCCGATTACACCGGGTACAATATAATCCTCACTCCTCAGTGTGGGATTAAACCAGGGAGAGATATAAAGATTTACAGGAACTGTCCCCCCTGCTTCGGCTCCTGCATATTTCTTCAGAAAATCTGCCATAACCCGGCTGTTGAATTCCTGAACGACTGCTTCGCCGTATCCCCCGGACATCTGCGCCCTGCCGGGATAAGTTGCCTCGATCAGTGCCAGAATTGTCTGGGGCTCGGAGCGTTTTATCTTTTTGGCAAATCCCTGGGGAATTACAAAACAAGCTCTGATGTTTCCCAGCCGCATGATATTTTCCATCTCAGCATAGCTTTTTACTTGCTGCACAAGGCTGAAGGTTCTTGACTTTTTTAATGAGTCCGCCAGAAGTCTGCTTTCAGGGGTATTATCTTCATCCAGAATAGCCATTGGAATATCTTTCACTTCGAGGGGCATACCGAATGAAAAGAGAAAATACAGAACCACAGGCGCAATAATACTGAGCATAAAGCCCATCTTGTTGCGGATAAGCTCCTTTGTTTCCTTGCGAGTAACTTCATACATTCGTTTTACGGAAAACATCACACAGCTTCCCTTTCAGCTTTTTCACAGAAATATACAAACACATCTTCAAAAGGTACTGCTTTTTCCCGTATATCAAGCAGAGTGATTCCCTTTTCTTCAAGAATCCGGTTTATTACTATTTTGTCTCTTTCGTGGTCTGTGGTATAAAGATGGATCCGCCTGCCAAAAATGTTGCAGAATCCGAATTTGCCCGCAAGCAAATCCATTGTTTCAAAAGGTGATTCGGTCAGCAATTCAAACATTGTCCCGATTTCACCGTTGACTTTGTCTTTTAACTCATCCGGCGAACCGAGGGCAATCAGTTTTCCCATATGCATAAGCGAAAGTCTGTCGCAGTGTTCCGCTTCGTCCATATAGTGGGTTGTAACAAGTATGGTTACACCCATTCGCCTCGCAAGAAAGAAAATGTTATCCCAGAAAAGCCTTCGGGCTACAGGATCCACTCCTGAAGTCGGTTCATCAAGAAATATAACCTCAGGCTTATGAATAATGGCGCACCCCAGGGCGAGCCTCTGCTTTATGCCCATAGGCAGGCTTTCTGTCATAACTCTGTCTTTTCCCGAAAGATCCGAAATACGGAGAATCAGTTCCTTACGCCTTTTCAGTTCGTTTCCGGGAACTCCGTATATGCCTGCATAAAGCTCAACATTTTCTCCCACTGTAAGATCCCTGTATAGTGAAAACTTCTGAGACATATATCCGATGCTCTTTTTTATGCCGAATTGCTCCTTCATCAAATTAAACCGGCCTATTTTTCCCGTACCTTTTGATGGTGGATAAAGCCCGCAAAGCATTTTGATAGTAGTTGTTTTTCCGGCTCCGTTTGGTCCCAGAAATCCGAAAATCTCCCCCCGTTTTACATAAAAACTCACATTGTCAACTGCTGCAAATTTTCCGAAGTATTTGTAAAGATTTTTAACTTCGATCATCAGATCATCTTTGTTTTTCGATACATCACTTCCTGATTTTCCGAAAAACTCCTCAAGGGCTTCCAGATCAGATCCTCCCGACTCCTTCATAACCTTTGTCAGAAAAATATCCTCAAGGGTTGGAATTCCTTCCTCAACACCCTTTATCTCAATCCCCGCCGCTATGGCTTTTTTCTGCAAATCACCGGCAGAACTACCGTTTCCGTTGCTGTATATGGCATTTAGCCTGTGTCCCATGGGATAAACCACTTTTATACCGTCAATCTTCTTTATTGCATTAAGAGCATTCTGCTGATCGTTTACATGTATTTCCAGAAGTTTACCGTCAATCTGTTTTGTCAGATGCTCCATGTCGCCGATGGCAAGAATCTCACCTTCATGCATAAGCGCAGACCTGTGGCATCTTTCCGCCTCGTCCATATACGAAGTGGTGAGTATGATTGTGATTTCCCGTTCCTTGATTATCTTGTTTATGAGATACCATATATCACGCCTTGAAATAGGATCTACACCGGTTGTCGGTTCATCAAGAAAAACAAGCTGGGGTGAATGAATCAGGGTGCAGCAGAGCCCCAGCTTCTGCTTCATACCTCCTGACAGATTTTTTGCCTGTCTGTCCCTGAATTTGCTGAGTTTTGTAACACTGAGCAGCTCATTTTTCAGTTTTTCCCTCTGCTGCCTTGGTACATTATTTATCCTTGCAAAATAATCCATATTTTCTTCGATGCTGAGTTCTGCTGCCAGTGAAAGCCCAAGGCCCTGAGGCAGAAAACCGATCTTAGGTTTCACCTCATCCGGATTTTTCAGCATATTGGCGCCCAATAGATATGCTTCCCCGGCATCAGGTTTCATGAGTCCTCCGGCGATATAAAGCAGAGTGCTTTTTCCGGCTCCGTCAGGTCCCAGCAAACCGAATATCTCCCCGGGTTTGATTTCAAGGGATACATCCTTCAGAGCGTTTACATTCTTAAAGCTTTTTGAAATGCTTTTTACCGAAAATACAGATTCCATAAATGATTTCAGCCTGATGCGCCTTTCTGCTATTTTCCCTGCTTTGTTATATCAATGACGGTTTCCGCCGGCATACCCGGCTTCAGCGTCCGTTCCCTGTTGTTTTTTATCTTGATTTTGATTTCAAACACAAGCTTCGCCCGTTGTTCTTTGGTCTCAACATTTTTAGGGGTAAACTGCGCCCTTGATGAAATCTTATATACATAACCGGCGATTTTTGTATCCGGCATACCATCCGGGATGATTTCCGCAAAATTGCCGATTTTCAGTTTGTTATATTTGTCAGTGGGCAAAAATACCCGCAGGTAGAGTGTATCCATATTCACCAGGGTTACAATGGGAGTTCCGGTGGCTATAACCTCACCGGGTTCAACAATTTTCCCCGTTATTGTTCCGTCAACGGGAGCGCATATTTTTGTATCCTCAAGATCCGCCGTGGCTGAGTTGAGCATCGCAACAGATTTATCAAGCATAGCTTTGGTATTTTTGACTTCCTCTTCTTTCTGGTGGACATCGAAAATACCGGTTTTTGTTGAATTTAAACCGGCTCTGCCTGATTCAACATAAGCTTCCCCTTCACGGATCCCTGCCTGACCTGTCTGGGTTACCGCATACATCATCGAAAGATTCTTCTTGCTGTTTTCAATATTCACAAGGCTTTTCTGAACATCGCTCAACGCCAGATTATAATCAGCTTTCGCCGTTTTATACTGACTGGCGACTTCGTCGTATTTTGCCCGGGGAACCGCATCTTCTCTTGCAAGATTTCCGTATCTTTTATATTCCAGCTCCGCAAGTTCAAGGCTGGCTTTTGACTTCCTCAGATTGGCAAGAGCCTGCTCATGTTCAATCTCTGACTGCTTTATCTGAATCTTCGACTGCTCAAACTGCACCATATTCTGTCTGTACGAAGCATGGGCTTTGTCAAGCTGTGATGAATAAACATTCAGATTTGCTTCAGCCTGCCTGATGTTTGCGTCAACCTGCTGTCGTGCCTGACTCAGCGCCAGTTCAGCCTGATAAAGTCTGTTTCGCCATATATTGACTTCTTTTCTTGCAGATTCAAGCTGCGCTTCAAGCTGAGGCGACTGAATCCGGGCGACGAGCTGGCCCTTTTTTACATCCTGCCCTTCCTCAACATAAATTTTTTCCACCTTTCCGGCTATCTTAGACGAAGCATTGTATTCATCGCCTTCTATCCTGCCGGAAGTTGAGATTTTATCAGATGATTCCTTTACCTGATTGTTATGTCTGAAAAACATAACTACGCCGATTCCGATAAGTATTACGAAAACAGCAACCAGTATAATCTGAATGATTCTCTTTGATTCCATATTACTTACCTGCCTTGATAATCTGTTCCATATCTGCACCTATGGCATATTCAAGTTTTGCCATAGCAATGTTGTAGTTGTATAAAGCGCTGCAGTGGTTGAACTCCGCTTTCTTCAGCGCCGTAATGGCATCCAGAACTTCTGTGGAATTTGTAACCTGCTCCGAATATCTGAGGTTTGAAATTCTGAGGTTTTCCTTTGCCAGATCAAGCGCTGTTATTGCCGTAGCAACATTTTTCTCTGCTGTTCTTATCTGTGAGTATGCTTCCCGGATTTTAAGGGTGATATTGTCCTGTGCCAGCTTTTCGCTGTTTACCACTTGCTCATACTGCATCTGTCTGGCTTTTGCCGATTCATTTTTCTGACCCCAGTCGAATAATTCCCAGTTTATGCTCAGCATTGCCACCAGAAGGTTGTTGGGAAGCATTTCGTTACCCCTGAGTCCCGGCGTATCCCCATAAAGATAATAGTTGGCGCTGAGATTCAGGGTAGGGTTATAATGGGCTTTTTCCAGCTTAACCGCACTTTGCGCCTGTTGTTTTGCAAAGGAGAACACCAATAGATCAGGATTGTGTTTTTTTGCGTAAAAAATACAGTCGTCGTATGACATTTCCAGAGGTTTTACTGACAGACCGTCTTTCAGATTAAATCCTGAGTTAATCTCCACACCCATAACGGTGTTCAGCGAACAGCGTGAGATTTCAGCTTCATTCCTTGCAGAAGTCAGCTCCTGCTCCGCATTGGCTTTTTCAACCCGGGCTTCCAGAACTGCATTCTTTGCGACAAGCCCCTGTTTGTTGAAAGAAACACTCTGAGCTTCGTGCTTTTCATAACTTTTCAGGTTCTGTTCGAAATAATCGATAAGCTTTTCGCTGCGCAAAACTGTGAAATAATAGCATTTAACATTAAGCGCAAGTTCGTTCTTCGCCTGAATAAGCTTGACTCTTGAAATATCAATCCCCAGTTTTGCTATCAGCTCTGTAAGCTCCTGAACTCCCCCTGTATATAAAGGCATGTTAATGCCGGTGTTCCAGGTGTAATTGTTTTTCGTTACCAGAGGGAAAATATAGGATTCTCCTGTGGATGGGTCCGTATCCGTCAGATTAACATCATTGCCCAGATACATATATGAATAACCCATATTCACTTTGGGCAGTCTTTCTTTCTGAGTGGAACTGAAATTATGCTCCGCTTCGAGGATAGCTTTTCCCGCACTGTCTATGGTGCGGTTGTTTTCAAATGCTTTGGCTAATGCATCGTGAAGAGTCAGATCTTCTGATTGTGAACAAAAAGCTATACCTGGAAGAAATGCCAGAAAAATAAGCAGAAATACAGCTATTCTCATAGTCAGCAATTCCCCGCAAAAATATTTACTTATCCTGAAACTTTCCGGATTCAGGTGTCTCACTGAAACCGGACCTGACACCTCTCAGGTAAGTATTTTTAAGATATTGTATCCCCTTAGGGGAGAGTCAACTCCCCGGTTTTTTGTTTTCAGGATTTTTTATCCTTAGGTTCAAAACATAGATCCACTGTAAGCCTGCCTGTGGATTCGTCAAGTTTAATGTCCATTTTACCGCCCTGAATCTCCACGGCACTCCGGGCAAGAACAAGGCCAAACTCCATTTCGCCCTGCTTAATTGAAAACGACGGATCAAAGAGCTGATTTATATAATCTGATGTCAGCCCCTGGGTTTCAAAATCAAAAATTACCGAATTGTGATCAGATGTTACTACATACGAAACTTCAAGTGCGAAATCTTCCCCGGGGTGTTTCCAGTGGCTATATGCAAAACTCAGAACTCCCTTGAGAGCCTGAGTGAAACCTTCCGGTTCCACAAAAATCTCCGGCTTTATATCTTCTGCCACAACTTTCAGTATAAAATCCTCGCCGGCGGTTTCAGACGCAGCAAGTGAAAGAGCATCCCTCAACCGGACATTTATTCTGTTTTCCTTTGGATTTTCCTTTGAAGACATTTTCAACAGATTATTTATCATGTCATTAATCCGCTCAACTTCAGATACAATGGCGTCGTAGTATTTGTCAAAAAGTTCTCTCTGCTCCCTGATAATTGAAGTAAAGCCCCCTATAATCCCGATAGGTGTTTTCAGGCGATTGGTTATTATGCCCGCAAACTCAGTCAGGCTCCTGTTCTGCTCAAGCATACGGTTTTCCATTTCCTTACGCAGTGTAATTTCCCGTATAATAAGAATAGCTTCACCATGAGAATCGGGAATTATGCGGGCTTCAAAATCGATTTTTCCGCCTCCGTGAGTCTCCATCCTGAATTCAAACATTGAAGGCTCATTTGATGCCAGAGTCCTCCTGATAAATTCCCATCCTGCCTTATACACATCCGGGCTGGCATCAGCCAGAAACATATCTTTGATTTGCTTCCTGCCCCCTGTGAGCAAGGCAAAATTATTACCTTCCCTTATATCGGTAACCCTGCCTTCGCCGGAAACCCTGAATATGGGATCCGGTATGGAATCGAGTATCGCTCTGTTAGCTGCTTCAGCTTTTGCAAGTATTTCCTTTGTCTCAAAAACCCGCTTCACATTTGTACTTATTAAAAGATACAGAAGCCAGGCTGTAACCCCGACATAGAACCATCCTTTGAATGTGGAAATTGTTGTTATTGTATGCGGATCCTGAAATAAAAGTCCAAGAATACCATCGGATGTGAGTATCCATAATCCGCCGATAACAGCATAAATCAGAGCTATTCTGAATGCGGTTTTCTGAGCTGAATCGTTGTCGCCGGTTTCCATTTTGCCAATATGTGTCGTTTTTGTTTTGGGAGTCGCTGTCTTTTTCTGCTCAGGCGTAGATATTTCCGGATTTTTCCTTGTGCTGCTTTCTTCATTAGGTTCCTGTTGGGAGAAAACAAATAGCAGTTCTGTTTTTTCTGAACCTGAAGCATGTTTGCGGATTTTAAGAAATGTTTCGTAAAATTCACCGGAGCTCACCGGAAGTTTAACTTTACAAACTTCGGCATTGCCTGAATTTTCCTGATTTTCCCACAATCTGAGAATTTTTTCTCTGTCTTCGCCATTGAAAATCTCCTCAATTTTTACACCTGAATACTTATCTCCGGAATTTCCTGTTATTGACTCAAACTGCCTGTTGACAAGTCTTATATTTCTTTCAGAATCCGTGAATACAATGGCATGGGGGATAATTTCCATAAGCTCTGCGTATCTGGTATCCTTTTCCGCAAGAGCCTGAGCGGATTTTCTCGAATCCAGAGCTTTCTTTACCGCATATATAAGCTTTTCTGTCTGGGCAAAAGCATGGAAATCCTTGACAAAATAATCGAATGCGCCGTTGAGAAAAGCATCTCTGGCTACAGTCTCATTTCCCTGACCGGTGAAAAAAATTACCGGAATCCCCGGATGCTTTTCATTAATAATCTGAAGCAGCCCCAAACCGTCTAACTCAGGCATATCGTAATCAGTAATGATTACCTCAAAATGTTTTTCCGCTATCAACTCCAGTGCTGTGGTGCCTTTTTCCGCTGAAGTTATATCAAACCATTTTCCATACTTAAGCTTAAATAAATCCAGCGCAAATTCATCATCATCAATATGAAGCACTGAAGGCTTTCCTGCTGTTTCTGTGTTTTCAGGCAAGTTCAGCAAATCCCGCTCCCATTTTTTTAATATATCTATTTTTATTATACCAGTTTTCTTGCAGAAAATGCCCGTTTTCTCATAAAAGCATGGATGAAATATAAGAAAAATCCGGGCTGAATACGGATGAAATAAGGCAAGAATAAAGAAGGAATATGGAAGGAATCCATTCCAGCTTATAAAATACCCAAATGTGAACAACCGCTGCAGGAGGAAGAAAATGGCAATTCTTATAGATGAAACCAAAAAAGTTCTTGTTCAGGGCATCACCGGAAGAGAAGGCATGGCAAGAACCAGACTGATGATGGGATACGGAACCAATGTTGTTGCAGGCTGCACGCCGGGCAGGGGAGGAGCTGAGGTTGAAGGCGTCCCTGTGTTCGACTGTGTTGAAGAAGCTGTGGAAAAAATAGGACAAATTGACATTAGTGTTATTTTTGTCCCTGCACCCCTTGTAAAAGGCGCAACCATAGAAGCTTTTGACGCAGGCGTCAAACTTGCGGTTATCGTCCCCGACAGAGTGCCTGTTTATGATGTAATGGAAATTGCACACAGAGCAAAGCAGACTGGTGCAGCTTTTACAGGACCCAACACCCTCGGACTTCTCAGCCCCGGAAAAGGAGTGCTGGGCATGATGGGCGGAAGAGCAGAAACAGCAAAAAAATGGTTCAAACCCGGACCTGTAGGCATTACTTCCCGCTCAGGCGGAATGACCTCCTCACTGGCATATTACCTCAATCAGGAAGGCATAGGACAAACCACAATCGTTCATGTTGGCGGAGATTCCATAGTTGGCTTGCCTCATCCCGAAGTTGTAAAACTCTTTGAAAAAGACCCCGAAACCAAACTTGTTGTTATGTTTGGCGAAATCGGCGGTTCTCAGGAAGAACAGGTGGCAGACCTCATCGAAAAAGGAGAATTTACCAAACCTCTGGTCGCTTTCATCGGTGGCAAAGCCGCTAAGGAAGGAACCAGATTCTCCCATGCAGGCGCTATAGTGGAAGGCAACAGGGGAACCCACGCCGGCAAGGTTAAACGCCTTCTGGAAGTTGGCGCAACAGTAGTTGATAAATTTGACGATATACCCAAAACCGTAAAGGCTAAACTGGCAGAAATGGGATTATAATCAGCAGAGGTGTGATATGAATACAACAGCCACAGAATGGAAAACAGCGGTTACTAAAATAGAACCCAACAAAATTATGATACATGGCTATCCCGTAGATAAACTGATGGGAAAAATCTCCTATTCCGACGGAGTTTACCTCCTGTTAAAAGGCGAACTCCCTCATGCAAACTTTGGCAGAATGATGGATACCATTCTCGTAAGCTCCCTCGATCATGGCGTAACACCACCCTCAACCCTCGCAGCCCTGACATGCGTCTCCACCGGAGGCAACCTCAGCCAGGCTCTGGCAACAGGGATTCTCTCCATAAACCAGAATCACGGCGGAGCAATACAGAACTGTCAGAAAATGCTCCTCGAAGCAATGAAACTGAAGGAAGAAAACAACCTTTCCATAGAAGACGCAGGCTTCAAATCGGTTGAAGACGCCTTCGCGGCAAAGAAAAAACTCCCCGGCTTCGGACACAGAGTTCACACTAACGATCCAAGAGCTAAAAAACTCTATGAAATAGCGGAAGAGCTGGGATTTGACGGTAATTATGTGAAAATGATGCGGGCTATGGAAAGCGCCATTGCCAAAATCAAGGGAAAATCCCTCCCCATCAATGTTGACGGCGCCATAGCATCAATCCTCTGCGAAATGGGCTTCGACCCCGAAATGGGAAATGCATTCTTCATGATGGCAAGAATGCCGGGCCTCCTCGCCCACATAACCGAAGAACGCAAACGCCAGAAACCAATGCGCGTAATCAACCCCAAAGACTACGAATATGATGGACCTGAAGAAAAGCAGATATAACATTCTTTTTAAATCTATATTTCAGGTAAAAGGAATGTGAAATAACAATTCCCCGCAACACCAGACCTTTTCATAGTTGGTTTGGTGTTTTTTATTAAACCTGAAACCAGCCCGATTATAGTAATCCCATTAAATCGGTCATAAAATCCGGTGCCAGGCAAATTTCCTGACAGAGTGTTTTTGTGGTTGGTTAATTGGAAAGACTATAATTGGAAAGACTATATAATCGTGGGTAAAGCTACATCGGATAACCACAAGCTTGACCAACACCTGCCGGATCACAGGCGTCCCGCCTGCCCCCAGGTCCCAAAACCAACCGCCAACCGTCAGCCCCCCTCATAACCACAAGCTTCGCCAACACCTGCCGGATCGCAGGCATCCCGCCTGCCCCCCGGATACCCATTCATTTCTCCGGAACCCTGATTGTTTTCTTAAAACTTTCCAACTCTTTATCCGCATTTGGCAAAAACAACACAGGCAGTTTCAGTTTTACAGGAACAATAATAACTGCGCATTTTATCTGTTTTTGCTTCAGTAGTTCTTTCTCAAGAAAATCCGCATTATCTTTCAGGGTTATCAACGTGCCTTCCTTGATATTGCCCCATTTTGCGATTTCGCTTCGATTCTCAGTATCAATGAATTTATATCCGATTCTGTCTTTTGAAGAAAACGAATCAAGGTATAGAGGTGTGTTATCATCTCCGGCATTATAGCTGCTGTCATCAAAAACTATGCCCTGTTTCAGAAATTCCTCTTCGACCGCTCTTCTTACATCAGTTTCCCGTTTCTGATCAGGCAGAACAATGTCTCCGAGGATACCGGCATATTTGTTTTTATTGAATATCGAATCAAACTTTCCCGATAAAGATTCCCATATATGTGCTGCATTCTGTTGTGTTGCTTCCACAAAACAGCTTCCCGCTGATTCTTTAATGCAGCAGCTTTTCTGCGAATCGTGCAGCATTAAACTTCCGGAAATCAAAACAACTGCACCTGCCGTAATTATTACTTTTTTCCATTTGTCAGGAATACATCCGGCTAAAAATTTCTTTTTATCTTTAATTTTATCTGCTTCGGGGTATTCCGGCGGAATATAATCTTTAATCGGCTCCGTTTGCATAATTTTCCCTGCCTTTTTTATCTGATATTTTTTTGCAAATACAAACAACCCGAATAAGCGTCTGCCCCAACCTCATTTGCATGATGCTTTCGATATAAAATTATTCAGTTATTGAAAATTTGATATTTTATCAGCTTTCTTTATCTTCAACTGCTTCCCTGAGAACTTTTTCTTCTTCCCTTACAAATTTCTCGTAAGAAACGATTGCTATTTTCTGAAGATCTTCCAGAAGCATGGCGGAAACAAAGAATGAACATTTTCCTATCGCCGCTGCGTAAAGGGCGCACTGTTCGTAACACTGCCTGTAGTCGTGTGAAAAGGGGCATACTCCTCTGTCGTTTGCTGCCATTTGGGTCCTCCCTAATAAAAAGTGAAAAACGGTTTACATGTTAATGTTGTTCCTATGTTAGTATTTTTCCATGTGAAGCATATCTCCTTCAGGGATAGAGCCAATTGGTAAAAACTCAGGTTTGATGCCTGAATGAGCCGATTGTAAAAAGTCTGAAAAAAAATTATACTAAAGTATAATTGGGAAGGATTTCATTTACTTCATAAGAATTAATATTACATATTGGAAACACCCCGGTTACAATTTGGCTACCGGGTTTTATACACACCATTGACACAATATGCACACACAGACACGCCAAGGGAGGAAATAAGTTTTGTCGAAAAAGACCAACTGGTTTATAGCAGCGTGCTGCTTCCTGCTCCTTGCCGGGCTTAACGGAACCAGCTTCGGCGCAATTGTTTATACTGTTAAGGCTAAGGACACTATCTGGAAAATTTCCAAAGAGTTCAAAGTGCCCGTGGAAGCTATACTCAAAGCCAACTCTGACCTTGAAGACGAAAAGGATCTCAAAGCCGGTATGGTTCTGATGATTCCTGAAGACTCCGAGGATGTAGTTCCTCTCGACAACAACTCATACAGCACCCACACCCTCATTGTGCACGGATCAGGTCCCCAATACCAGACCCCTGTAGAAAAAAATGTAAATGTGATGACTGTTGACGGAAGAACCATTAAGGTTCCCACATACCAGCCCCGCACCGCATTGGCTCCTTCGGCGCCCAGATCATATTCATCAGCGGGAACAGGCGTTTCAAACGAATATAACTGCAGTGAAGCTGTTAACTACAGAAGCAAGTATAAAAGCAGATATTCAAGCCGCCACCTCAATATGGAAACCGGCGGAAACGCAATCGTAAGAACCGCATTCAGATATCTTGGCGTACCCTATGTGTTCGGAGGAACAACAACCAGCGGATTCGACTGCTCAGGATTTATCCAGTATGTCTATGCCCAGAACGGAATCAAAATTCCCCGTATGGCGCACCACCAGTTCTATGCCGGAACACCAGTGGCAAAAAGCCAGCTCAGACCCGGCGACCTGGTATTCTTTGAGACATACACTGTAGGCGTTTCACACTGCGGAATCTACATCGGCAACAACAACTTCATCCACGCTTCCAGCAAGGGTGCAGTCAGAGTCGATTGTCTCGGTGAAGCTTATTACACCAGCAGATACCGCGGCGCCGCCCGTTATTAATACTGAATCAAACCGTTTTACAAAGAGCCGGATATTCCGGCTCTTTTTACATGTACCGGAGGGTATTTAAACGGTGCAGCGAAATAGGTTTTAAAGGACACCACGCAAGGAGGGGGTATTATGGCTTGGTTTGATGATTTTTTTGATGATTCCTATCTGAAAACATACACTCATCTCAATTGGGAGAGAACATCCCGGGATGCGGATCTTATAACGCACCTCCTCGGTCTCACTCCTGAACTGGATATTCTCGATATACCCTGCGGCTTCGGCAGGCACTCCATCGAGCTGACAAAGCGCGGGTATAAGGTTACAGGTGTTGAATACAGCCAGACCCAGATCGATTTCGCAGAGAGGCTTATGGTTGAACATAATGCTCCCTTTGAGATTATCCACGCCGATATGCGTTTTCTGAACATTGATAAAAAATTTGACATACTGTTCAATTATTTTACAAGCTTTGGATATTTCAGTGATGAGGAGAATGAGAAGACACTGTTAAATTTCTTTACAGTGCTGAAGCCCGGAGGCAGAATCCTTCTCGACATCGGCAACCGGGACGCCATTCTGAAGCAGTTCCAGCCTGCATGTGTTACAAGGCTTGAAGACGGCACAATGTTTGTGGAGGAGAGAAAATACGATCCACTCACAGGCAGAATGAGTGCCGTTCATACCATTGTTTCTCCTGATGGCAGAATTACCGAGAGGATGCTTGACCACAGAAGCTACACCGCTTACGAACTTATTGCAATGTTCAAATCAGCGGGTTTTGAAATACTGAATGTTTACGGCGACGGAGATCAGCCCCTTCAGACTTTTTCACGCCGAATATGCATAGTTGCACGGAAACCGGAATAACATAATTATCCGAAAGGAAAAGCAGCATGGAAAAAACCGAGAAAAAAAACAGACTTATCAAATCTGAGATAAAACTGACCGTTTTTCATCCTCCGGGAGAAGAACCGGAATTTTCACCATGGGAAGCTGGTGAAATGGGCGGCCAGAATTTCCTGAAAATTCAGAAAAACAACGAAAATGCATTTCTTTATATGGGTGAAAGAGATGATCTGGAAGCGGAAATGCGGAAAGCTGTTTTCAAACTCACCAATGACGGATGGTGTCCACAGGGTGAAGTTTCGGTGGAATTTGACGGAACGGGCAAGGAAGAAGGGGATGAGTTTTTCGAAAGAGATCTTATCAGGCTCGAAGTTGGCTTAAACCTTCTGCCTCTCGTTGATCCCGGACAGGGTGCGCCTCTGGTGGAGATGGTGAAAGGACTCAGAAAAGATATAGTCCGCGTTACCGGTTTTATCACGCCGGGTATAAGAATCAGCGACAATCTCACTCTTCCTCAGAATAATTATGTAATTTACATCAAGGAAACCCCTATCTCCGCAGGCGAAGTTTTCCTCGACAGATTTCTTGCTCTGGGACCTGCTGAAAGCCTTGCTGCGTTGAAAGGGTGGTCCACAAAGGATCCAGCTTTCAACAGCCCGGCAAAATGGATTGAGTTCGCCCAGAAAGATGAAGCGGAAGTGGCAGGCTGCATACTGATGGGATCACTGAATGTAATCATAACCCATTTGAGAGAAGCTGTAATTTCAAACCTGAAGGAACTTCTGGGCCTTCAGGAAGTGAAAATTCTTCTTGATAAACTTATGCAGTCTCATCCTGTTGTTGTTGAGGATTTTGTAAATGATAAAAAGAAAATCCGCCTCGTAAGACAGATTCTCCGCAATCTGATGAGCGAACGGGTAAGTATAAGGGATCTTGTTACCATTATGGAAACCCTCGGCGATCACGAGGAAGAACTGCACAAAACCGATAAAATGACTGAAATAGTAAGAATGGCTCTGGCAAGGCAGATTTGCTGGACTTATCTCAATGAGGAAGGGAAAATCCCCGCCCTTGTCCTTTCCAGAAAATTTGAGGAGAAAATCCAGTATAGCATAAGAGATACAAAATTCGGAGTCAGGCTCACCCTTACGGCGGAAGAAGCTGATGCGATTATCCGCAATATCAGAAAGACCCTCGAAGATTATAAAAACCCGCAGGTAATATTCTGCGATCCCCCTTCCCGCCTTTATGTAAGAAAACTTACGGAACTTAATTTCCCCCATCTGGGAATTCTCTCCACTGCAGAAATTACAAAAGGTATGAAGATAGAGATTCTCGGTGATGTGGATCTTCCTGAAGATGTAAAACCCGGAGTCCCTCCGCCTCCTGCTGACGAAGAGGATGGAGATATTGAAGAAGCCGCCGATGAAAAGAAGGAATCCAAAGGTTTCTTCAGCTTCCTGAAATAGTGGATACCGCAAGAGTTATTCTTGTTCTTTTATTGATATTTGTATTGCCGGGATGCGGAGGATATGGCAACGGCACGAAACATACCCCCGCCCCGGCTTTATCATTTTCTCCTGAAAGCACTTCAAAACCCCAAAGATTTGAGCAAAACCGGAATATGTTTCTCGGCAGCCCTTTCCATACGGGATATGCCGGTTCGCCTCCTGTTGAAAAAACAGAAGCTGCGTTTGTCGATACGGGAGCGCCTGTAATGGGTTCTCCTGCATTTGTCGGAAACAGGGTCTTTATTACATCAATGAACGGCTATCTGTTTTGCATAAATATGGAAAAAACCCCATCGGTGGTTTGGAAATGCAGAATCGGACACAAAGCGGTAACAACCCCTGCTGCAGATGGAGACGGAAACATTTATGCCGGCTCTCAGGATAAATATTTCTATAAGGTCAGCAGCAGCGGAAAAGTCGTCGGTAAGTTTCTCACGGAAGGTCCCATAGCTTCGTCTGCCTGCATTCTGTCCGACAACAATATTGTTTTTTCTTCTATGGATGGAAATGTTTACTGCCTGAACCCGGATTTGGCACTTCAGTGGAAATTTCCAATAAATCATAAGGATCTGGAAATTATGTCATCACCGGCGGCAGACAGGCAGGACAATATCTATATAGGCTCTGATGATGGGAATATTTACAGTCTGGACAAATCGGGAAAACTCCGTTGGAAATTCAGCGCCGGTGATGCTGTTGTTTCATCGCCCCTGTATGATGGAGAAGATGGCATTTATGCCGGTTGTGTAAACGGCAGCTTTTTCTGCCTTTCCACAGAAGGAAAACTGAAATGGAAATTCACGGCTCAGGGCTCAGTTGAATCTTCGCCGGTAATGACAAAAGACAACCTCATTGTTTTCGGCAGCAGGGATGGAAACATTTACGCCTTTGACACTGCAGGGAACCTTAAATGGAAGTATCACGCCGATGGAGAAATCGACGCATCAGCTTCATCGGACAACGAAGGCGGAGTCTATGCCGCTACAGAGGAAGGCTGGGTTTTTGCCATATCCGCCAAAGGTGAAATCAGATGGAAAATAAAACCCGGAGGTTCGGTCTTTTCATCCCCCGCAGCATATAAAGGCAAATGTGTTATAGGATCAGAAGATGGAAAAGTATATTTCACAGGCAGATAATTCAATTTCCTGAAAGCATCCTGCCCAACTCCTAATACCATTGCATTAGAAAAATTCACTCAAATCCCCAACCCCATACTCTTGTTTTTCAAAGAGGGAGGTTCGGAGGGCAACCTCGCATTTCCAAAAAAGCGTGGTTCCCTCTGACGGTTCCCAAATCCCCGTCGGTCCTAACCCCTCCGGTCGGTCCCCCAATTCAAAAGTTTTGGGATGGAGGTCCGGAGGAAACTTTTTTCAAAAAGTTTTCTCTGGGAGCTGGGCAAACGGACACAAGTCTCGTGAGCGATTAGATAAATCCATGCCTTTATTCAGTGGCATTCCGCCCAATCCCTATCGATTACACCGTTGCTTCAGCAAGACATCCTTTTTCCGCATTTTTTGCGCATTCCATAGCTTCGTGGCAAGAGCGGCATACTGTCTGTGTCATATCAAGATTCCATATACGGTGGAAACCTGACTGATCTACACAGGAAATGCATCTTATGGCATCAATGAGCTTGAAATCGTATTTATAAAGATAGGTGAGAATATTGAGCTTTCTTTCCTGAAGTTTGTTGTCGGGATAAAGGTTCATCAGGATCTTAGCTGCCTGGCTTTTTGCGGTTTTACCCTTTTCTTCCATTTCGTTGGCTATTCTGGTTTCAGTAGCTGCAAGCTCCCTGTCGATTCTGCCCGCCAGCTTTTTGATGATGGGCTGAAGATTGGGATTGAATGCCGCAGCTTCCTTCTCAAGAGTTTCCAGATGTGAAAATGTGGAGGTTCTTGTCTTCTCCAGAGCATCCCTCAACCCGTCGGGGCAGCTTTTCTTTATA
The DNA here is from genome assembly GCA_021287065.1 of Bacillota bacterium. Taxonomy (GTDB): domain Bacteria; phylum Vulcanimicrobiota; class JAJTBE01; order JAJTBE01; family JAJTBE01; genus JAJTBE01. The sequence goes on along the minus strand of JAJTBE010000201.1, from coordinate 42,640 downwards.
ATTTTCCTCTCCAGCTCCGCTCTTCCGCCAATAACATCGGTAAATTCAAGACCATAGGAATTCAGAAGCTTTTCCGTTCTCTTTTCCATAATGGTAATGCTTTTTCGGGGATAAATTACAGGCATGGGAATGTCGAAAACATCGTAAATGCCTTTGAACTGGGCGTAGTATGCTATTTCTCCGGGTCCTGCCACATAAGCGGCAGTGGGGAATAGATAATCCTGAACCTGCGGTCTGAGCATCACATTAGGGCTGAAATCGCAGATATTTTCTTCAAGGAATTTTTCCAGCTCTTCAGGTGTAAAGCGGAGATCAGTTCCTTTCACCGCATAGCAGCCGTCGTCGTGGATAATGGGAAGCCTTGCCGGGGCGTGATAGAAGAAATCGAGGGTGTCGGCTCTGTGTCCCACCTGAGCGTGATAACCTGCGGCAATGAGTTTTTCATTGGCAGTGGAAAGGCTCTTGTTGATTTCCGTTCTGTGTTTCTCAAGGCAGGTTTTGTAAACAGGCAGCGCCATCTTTTTAAAACGGGGATCTGAGGGATCCACCATAATCAGGCCATGGCTGTCCATCATTTTTGCCATCCAGCATCCAAAAGCATCGGCAAGGTTTCTTCCGGGCTGATAGCACTCCCTGAGGGTGCTTATTATTCCCTCTTTGAATTCAGTATCAAAAACCGCATCTGCAAGTTTATCGATAAGAGCGGTCATATTGGTGTCAATTATCATTTCGCCCACAACCTGCCCTTTAAACGGCTCTTCAGGCTCCCACGAAAGTTCGAGGAGTTCGTTGTTTTTGTCAATTATTGAAACTGTGCGGATCTCGTCAAAATCATGATCTTCACCTTCAATCCAGAAGAACGGCAGAACGGTGTAAGGGGTATGAACCGACAGATGAAGGGCAAGATTTGCCGCTGTCAGTGCTTTGTAGATTGTATAAAGAGGACCGCCGAATATGCCGACCTGCTGCCCTGTAAATATCACAAAAGTTTTGGGGTTTCTGATTTTTTCGATGGATTTCAGAGTCTGCTCCCCGGCGCCGTATTTTTTATTCTGTTCAATCAATATGTCTGCGATGGCGTCCCTGTTATACTGCCGCTCTCTCAGTTTTTCAAACTGCATGGTAAACTCAACCATTTCGTAGGGAGCGTAATTGTAGAAATCGCTTACTTTATCGTAATTATATAGATAATCGCTGAAAAGCCTGGATGTCTTTGGTATTTTATCGAAATTAATGATCATAGAAATTTCCCTTGATGTTATTCATATAGTGCTCCGGTAAAAATTATTTTTCACCGGAAACAAGCAGGACTGTTTAAGTCCTGATAATTATAAAACAAATTGCCTCCTGTGGCAAATTTGTTTTGATATTATAAAGGTTGTGCTATAATAATTTTCATAAATTTATAAGGAGATTTGGCCATGTCGCTGCTGCTTACCATTGATGCAGGCAATACAAATATTGTTCTCGGACTTTTCAGAGATGATAAACTTGTCCACCACTGGAGAATTCACACCGACAGAAAAAAACTTCTGGATGAATACACGGATCAGATTGCTTCCTTTCTTGCTAAAGAGGGAGTTAAAAAAGGCGACATAACTGAAGTCGCCATTTCCAGCGTCGTTCCCTCCATGGCAAGGCTTCTTGACGGAATCGCCGTTGAGTATTTTGGTGTTACTCCTTTCAAAGTCAGTCATAAAAACAGGATGAATATCAAACTGGCTATTGAAAATCCCGCCGAACTTGGAGCGGATCTTATCGCCGCAGCAGTTGCAGGCGTTGAAAAATACGGAACACCCCTTATAATTATAGATATGGGCACTGCAACCACAGTTACTGCAATCAACAGGGATAAAGAACTGGCAGGAGTGGCTATAATGCCGGGCCTCGCTATCTCCTGTGAAGCTCTATACCGCTTTGCTCCCCATCTTCCCCGGATTCCCCTGGAAATGCCCCCCTCCGTAATAGGTAAAAACACTGTGGAATCTATGCAGGCAGGCATTTTTATCGGATACGGCCATATGATGGAAGGTATAATCGGGGATATGAAGCAGATTCTCGGAGAGGATGCCAAAGTAATCTCCACAGGGGGGTTGTCCTCCCTGTTTAACAAAGGAAGTCTGAAAAGTAAGCCCGATTTTGATGACGAAGATCTTGTGATCGAAGGCATAAGGCTCTTGTCCCGTATGCAGCAGAAATAATCAGGAGTTGAATTTATGAATCTTCGCTGGCTCGCATCAGCTTTTATTATATCCCTCACTCTATGCGCCGGATGCAAAGGTGGGGAAGCTCCGACCCAAACATCACCGGCTCCTTCTGCTGTTTCATCTTCAGTTGCAGCTTCACCTCTGCCTGAGTTCTCTCCGGAGGTATCTCCGGAGGGGAAAAATACCGGAAGTCCGGCGCCATCGGAAAACATCGGAAAACCCGGTGATTCCGGAAAAGATGATGTTGACGCAGCCGACGGCGATGACGATTCAAACCTCGAAGATATGTATGTCCGCATCTATGGAGAAAAGTATGTGGTGATGAACGGGGATAAACCCAGATTTGATTCCGTGGGTTTTGCAAAATTATATAAAAAAAGCACAACAGAGGCAATCAGGAGAGAAATCAGGCTTAAAACCGAAGAAGCTGATAAAATTGAGACTCAGGGTGAAGACTTCCTTCCTGAAGCGGCAAAACTTTACAGAGAAGCTGAAATGCTCGGCAAACTCAGAAATATAAACACCTCCCGTATCTCCGCCAAACTGGAGGAAATGGGGAATATAGCCCGGATGTATATGAATGAGCTTGTCCTGAAAAGACAGTTCAGAAAAGCTCTTCCCTGGGCAGATACAGCGGTGATCTGTAATCCATCGGACAGCAGGGTTCTGGAAACTGCCGGCGATGTGTTTTCCGAAACAGGCGAAGAGGGCCTTGCCAAAGCTTATTTTATGGAAGCAATACTCCTTGAACCCAATAACAGCAAACTCAGATACAAACTCAAACATATGTATATCCTCGAAGGCGATTTTGAAAAAGCATTGCCTCTGGTAAACCAGCAGACCGCTTCTTTTGGCCGTACAAAATCGGTTCATGACGATCTTGCCCAGGTTTATCTTGGTATTTACCTGAAAAATCCGTCAAAACGAAAAGAAACAGATAAACTAATCAGAGAACACCTGAGTAAAGCTGTGAAGGAAACATCCAATGTTCCCACATCAAAGGCTGAGCTGGAAATGAATCTTGCCCTTTATGAAAAAAATTATGATAAAGCTGTGGAATTGTGCCGCAGCATGCTTAAAATGAAGTTTTCCCGCCAGATTCAGACAAGACTAATCTATAATATAGCCCTTCTTGAATATCTCCGGGGAAATAAAACGGAGTGTATCAAAAATCTCAAAACTGTTGTAGCCAGAGTTCTCGAAGGCAACTCACCGAGCCAGAGTGAAAACTATATGGCACAGATGGCTTCATGGTTTCTCGAGCTTTCCGGCGAAGAACCCTTCGATTCCGGGAAGGCTGCGGACATCTATTCCATGGCTAAGGAATCAGACCACAGTTACCGTCAGGAATACAGTTTCATTTCCGGTTATCTTCAATCCAGGGAAAGCAAAAAATACCAGAGGGCAGCCGGTTATCTCGAAAAATACATCGGCAAGCGCCATCTTGAGCCTGTAGGCGATTTTGTTCAGGATCTCCTTCAGGTTCCGGCACAGAAATCCCTGATTTACCTTTCCCTTGCCGATATGTATTCAAAAACCGGAAAAAAGGACAAAGCTGAAAAGCTTTATAAAGAAATAAGAGAATCTGATTTCCTTAAAGAACTGGCAACAAGCCAACATGATTGATAATATCATGCAGGATGAAAACAAGGCGGGAAGAAGTATTCTTTAGCAAAAAAGGTTGATTTATATTTTCGGGTGGATTATTTATGTTTTGTCCTTCCTGTGGAAATGAAAACCACGATACTGCCACTTTCTGCATATTCTGCGGAGCCAGAATGATTGACGGAACCTCCCCTGTGCTTCAGAAGCCTCCGGGGGGAAGCCGTTCTGCGCCGCCAATGCCAAAACCCCTTGAAGAGAAATCTACTCTTAATCAGGACCGTTATCATATCGAAAGGGAACTTGGCGCCGGGGGCATGGGGCGGGTCCTTCTTGCTCAGGATACCAAGATGAAGGGAACCGTAGTCATCAAGGAAATGCACCATTTCCTTGCAAGGGGCGAAAACAGGGAGTATCTCGAAAAGCGCTTTGTTACGGAAGCGCAGATGCTTTTTAACCTCAAACATTCAGGCTTGCCGAAAGTCCTCGATTATTTTGTTGAGGAAGCAAATATGTATCTTGTTATGGAGTATGTAAAAGGCAAGGACCTGTCCAAACTTATCAGCGACCACCCGTCTCACCGTATAGATGTTAAAGTGGGTCTCAAATGGATGAGGAAGGTTCTGGAGATACTCAGATATCTGCACAACCAGAATCCGCCGATCATTCATCGTGATATAAAGCCTTCCAATCTGATGCTCACCCCCGAAGGCGAAATCTTTATGCTCGATTTCGGCATAGCAAGAACCATAAGCCCGGAGTCAGCCTCCCATACTTCTGTTGGCACATTCGGATATGCCTCGCCGGAGCAGTTTTCCGGCAGAGCTGTGCAGGCTTCTGATATTTTCAGCGTTGGAGCAACTTTCCACCACCTGCTTTCAGGTGAACCTCCTGCGGAAAGGGATCCTTTCGATTTTCCTCCTCTTTCGGGATACAGGGATGATGTGCCGGAAACCCTGAATAATCTTATTCTCCGGATGGTTAAACAGCGTAAGGAAGACAGACCCCAGACAGTGGATGAAGTTCTCTATGCACTGAGCCAGATCAGGGAAACCAATGTTATGCCTCCGCATCCCGGAGCAGATATTTCCGTGGCATCCGGGTCCGGTTCGTTACCCGGTGCTCCCACAAATAAAATGACAGATACGGGCATTCCCTTACCTCCTCAGCAGCAGGTTCCCCCTGTTGTTGTTCCTCCCGCAGGCAGCGGAGGATTACAGCGCCCTCCCCAGCAGGGAAGAATGGCTCCCCCTGCAGGTTCAGGCGGTTTTCAGCCCCAACAGCAGGCTCGTCCCGGTGGAACCGGTGGTATGCAGACGCCTCCCCAGGCACGTCCCGGCGGAACCGGCGGCATGCAGACACCTCCACAGGCACGTCCCGGTGGAACCGGCGGTATGCAGGCTCCCCCTCCGGCAGGACCCGGAGGCACAGGCGGAATTCAGGGACAGGGGCAGATTATGCAGCCTCCTCCTGTTTCACCCGCTTATGATCGCAACATCGGCGCAGTACCGGCTCAGAAGCTTCCCGTTCAGCCACAGGCAGGAAAGAAGCCTTCATGTGCGTGGAAAACCGTTCTGATTGTATTGGGAATTCTCGCCCTTGTTGGCGGCACTTTCATTGCACTCGTCGTCTGGTATGCCGTAACTCATCCTGTGGACAACAATAATGTGAAAATCAATATTGATACGGATAAAAAGAAAGCCAGCATAAAGGTAAGCCCTCTTCCTGCAGCTACTTCCACCAGTGATTTTCAGATTTCCAAAGAAGATTTGAAAGCTATTGATGCAGGCGTAGACAGTGGGGAGATAGATATTCATGATGCCATGATCAGCGCCGTTGTCGGTGAAGATAAACAACTGGTGGATAAAATTCTTGCCAAAGGTTTTGATATAAACTCGGAAAAAGATGGCATAACACCGCTTATCACTGCTGTAAACAGTGAAAGACCCGATATGGTGGATTATCTCATTTCAAAAAATGCAGATCCCAATGTAAAGGGAATGAACGGCTGGACTGCTCTGCATTATGCAGTTACCGCAGGTAATGTCAGAATGGTTGAAAGCCTGATGAATGCAGGCGCAAATCCTGATCTGAAAGAAGATCAGGGCACATCATCAAAAGACATGGCTACTGCAAATTCAAATCAGGAAATTCTGGATGCTTTGAAAAAATAGCAGGTTTTTTATGAAAATCGAAAATTTCATGCCTTCATATAAAAATACCGGTGTTGATAAAAAGTTTTCCGGTTTATTTTCTGAACCGGAAAAAAGGCATATGGGTTTCAGTTTGTTATTCAGACTGACTGTAATGGTTTTATGCTCCCTTGTGGTTTCCAGCGGTGTATTCGCCCTCGAACAGTGGGGTGAGGGACCGATACGGGATCAGCTTTTTGCACGTCAGGACGCCAAAGACGCCTTCGGAAGAAGAGCTGAAAGGGAAAAAAAGATTGACGAATTTCTGAAATCAGGCATGGCGGGGGAGTCAAATCTGGGATATCTGAGAACTATGTTTATGGACATTCCGGAAAAAGACAGAGCGCTGATGGAGGAAGAAAACAGGGACAGACTGGTTATTTTAACTGCAGTTGCAGAAATTCTGGCTTCATCGGAGGGGCTTAAACTCACAGAGGAAAACCTTCAGGCTAAATTTCCGGCTGCGATTAAATACTTTTGCGATTTAAGAGAAAAATATGTGCCTAAGGGAACAATGATTCAGAACCCGGATGGCAAGTGGGTTCAGAAATACTGATGACTGCGTGTGTTAATAATGCAGGATCAGGGCATAACTAAGTAAATAAAAACAAAGATTGCAGGATCGGGGAGGTACAAGGTGCCCTCATTGACAGGAAGAATAGGCGGAAAAATTCTTCTCGCCGAAGATAACGACACTATAAGAAAACTCCTAAAAAGGCTTCTTGAAACGGATGGTTATACTGTTACCGCCGTTGACAACGGACTGGACGCCCGCAAAAAACTTGTGGACGAAAAGTTTGATATGGTTCTTTCTGATATTCTCATGCCCGGAATAGACGGCATAGAACTTCTGAAAGAAGTCAGAAATGAATTCGGCGATATTCCCGTTATCCTCATCACAGGAAACCAGAGTCTGGAAAACGCCAAGGAAGCTATCCACTGGGGCGCTTTTGATTATATTACAAAACCTTTCACCGATATAGGCGATGTTTTGCGGGCTGTTTCCAGAGCAGTTACAAAAAGCCACCTGCAGAAGGAAAAGGAAAACCTCATCAATGAGCTGGACAGAAAAAACACCCATCTCAAAAATGTGATCCGTGATCTGGACCGTAACAACGCCCGCCTCGATCTTCTCGTTTATGATCTGGAATGGATCATCCGGCTCAGCCGTCTTATCACTTCTGAAATTCAGGTAGAAGACATTATCGAGAGAATGACCGAAGGCATTTATGAGATATTCAAGGTAAGCGCCTGGGGCGTTCTGCTTTATGATGAAAGGGAATCATTCCTTAAAATTTACAAAGCCAGCCCCCTGCCTGAGAGTATTCACAAAAACCTGCTCCATATGGCGATTAAAGACTTTTATATCCATTCGAAAGTGAAACTGAACACAGAAGATATCAAAGCTGTAATAAAGGAAAAACAGGTTTCAACCGAAGCTGTGGCAATCACCCAGAATCAGTATCAGTCCGCACTTCTGAGAACAGGCGACAAGGTGCACGGAATCATCTTTGTGTATGCGGATATCAAATCCGAGTTCACCCAGTCGAAAAACCATACCCTTTCCGTCATAGCGGGCCAGCTTTCCATTGCAATCGAAAATGCAAAACTCATTGAAAAACTCAAACATACCAACAAGGAATTAAAAGAGCTTTCGGATTTCAAAGACGAAATGGTGGGTATTGCCGCCCATGACCTGCGTTCGCCTCTCTCAGCCATGCTTCTGTCCGCAGGGCTTCTGAAGAATTTTGCGGATAAAATGAATGAGGAAGAGAAGAAAGAAGCCCTTGACGGTATCGTTGTAAAAGCTAAACATATGATGAGCCTTCTTGAGCAGATTCTTGATATTTCAGTCATCGAAAGCGGAAACCTTATCTTAAAGAAAAAGCAGACTTCAATCAGGGGAATTCTTGAACACCACTATAATCAGGTGGCTCCGTATGCCCGCTCCAAAAATATCGAACTTGAATGCGATCTTGACGGTCTGGAGGCTGAAGCTGAAGTTGATGTAGATAAGATGGGCGAAGTAATTGACAATCTGCTTACAAATGCGGTCAAATACACTCCTTCAGGCGGAAAAGTAAGGATGGAGGCAAAATTTGACGATTCATCCGTTGAAGTATGCGTCCGTGATTCCGGAGTAGGCATAAAGGAAACAGAAAAAGCCAAGCTTTTCAAGAAGTTCTCCCGCACCAGCTCCAAACCCACCGGTGGAGAAACCAGCACAGGTCTGGGCCTCGCCATTGCAAAGAAAATTGTGGATCTTCACGAGGGCAGGATCTGGGTGGAAAGCGAATACGGAAAAGGAAGCAGCTTCTACTTTACCATACCCCTGATGAAAAAAAGCAAAGAACAGATGAATGCGGAGCTGAATTTCTGATATAATTTGCCGGAAGTTTTGTGAGAACAAAGGGTTTCCCCGACCTTTCGGGTTTATGGCGCTGATGCAGTGGGGGAGGGTGCGGATGTTGCAGGGGGTTCAGCCGGATCCCCATCTATCGGTGTGGCGCTGAAGTCCACTGTGGGGACGGGAGATATATCAGTTGTTTCCTCAGGTGTCGGAGATACTGTTTCCGGTTGAGGAGCGCTTTCAAACAGTGATTTGTCTATAGAAGCTTTATCGAGAAAACGATAATCGATGACCTTATCGAAATCAATTTTCCGGGATGCGTTGGGCAGCCCTTCGATACCCCATATCTGCTGGGTTTTCTGCATTGATTTGATTACATCTTCCTTTGATATTGCCTTGCTTTCGTTTATGTCCTTAAATGTAACCGATGAAAAAAGCATATCCACATCCCCGACGCTTCTTCCCGAATTCTTTGTAATCAGGCTTTTTGCAAGTCCGGGGTTTGTGTTGATAAGATAAACAAGGTTAAAGAAGCCGTTGACTACCATCTGGATGTCTGCAGAGCGGTTTTCTATGGCGAAATCACCTGCAACAAGCACTTCTTCTATTGAAATAAAGTTCTGTGTTGAAATCAGCATTCTTTTGCCGTTTCCATTACATTTTGCAAGCTGGGGCTGTGAAAGAACCGCTGCATCAAGAATGGTCCCGTTTATAAAGTTGTTGAAAACCCCTGATTCCGTTGGAGCCGGTGCAAGCAAAACCTCGGATGTGGATTTTGCTTTGCTGTCCAGTGCTCTAATCAGGAAATAGTGTCCGGCGCTTCCGGGTACAACGGCGATTTTCTTTCCTACAAGACCTTCAATCCCTGTTATTTCTTCTTTTACTGCTATTCCGTCGCAGCCGTGGGATGAAGAAATATACATAAGCATTTTGCCGGGTTGATGTCTTGCCGCTCCCAGAACAAATTCGGGAAATGTGGAAAAAGCCATGTCTATGGAGCCTGCTTTGAGGCGTGCCCAGCGTTCGTTGGGGTCTTCAATTACAACTGGCTGAATTCTGAATTTTGATGACGGGATGAAGTGGTTGACGGCATAAAAAAGCATTCCGGCCGGTCTTGAGTCGATACCGACGGTGAGGATTCTGCCGTCAAACCCAGGGCTTTCCGTTGCCGTCGGTTTGGGTTTGGGGATAAGCGCCCCGGATTTTACATATATTGCCCCTGCTATTACAATGGCTGCAACAACAAGAATCAGAATCCAGGCAAGGACTCTGCCCCGTTGTCTTTTTCCTGAGTAAATTTGCTGATTTGTCAATTTGCTGCCCTGCTGATTACGCCTACAATTATTATTTCCAGGCAGTTGATCCATTCTTCCATATGATCAAGCACCTGTTTTTTCAGTTGATGATGTTCTTCCTGCGTTGCGGCATTTTTGATTTTTTCGCTTTTTGCTTCGATGTCATTGACTATTCTTGCAAAATTGCGGAGCGAATCCCAGTCCTCGGAAAGTTCAATAAATCTGTCAACTATCCGGGTCTGTTCCGTTACATTCTCCTCAATCAGCCGCTTTGCGGATTCCGACTTGATTTCGCCGGTAACCATAAGTTTGGTTATCCTGTCGATGTTGGTCGAAACTTCCCGCATCTTGGTCAGTTCCTGCTCCAGTTCATGTTTGGACGGTAAGCTGGTATTCTCCTCCAATTTCCCCCTCCTTGTGTGGCAGGATTGCCTTCTGTTATTAATCCTCTTCTGTAAAACCCTGTTTTTCCCTCTTGTTTTCCAATGATTCACCTATAGCTTCACGAATCAGATCCTTCAGCATTGATTTGCTGATTTGTATGGATACGGTTATTCCCTGATCAGAATCCGAAAAGCCCGGCTTCGTTTCTATATAACTGTCGGAAAAGTCGTTTTCCTGTTCTGCAGTCAACTTTTTGCTGACCGGGGTTGCCTGCTCAACAGCGCCTTTGTAGCTCTGAACGATTCTGTTTTTGATTTTGTCCAGTTCGTCTTTAAGATCATGTCTGTCGATGGATTCCAGAAGATCTCCGAGATAATCGGTTGTGTGGATTATTTCCTCGATCTTCCCTTCCATTACTTTTTTCCGGATATTTACGATTCTTATTTTATCTTCAACTTTGCGGAGTCCTCCGCTGCCGGTAATCTCTTTTATTGCTGAATAGTGTTTTGATTCAAGATCCCTGATGCCGTAAAGTTCCTCAAGTATCGTTTCGCTTGTAACCGCATAGCAGTCTCTGAGTATAACCGCCGGAAGCCCTATGCCTTCTTTCATCATAGCAAGAAGTATATGTTCGGTTCCGATTAGTTTTTTCTCAAGTGATATGGCGATAGCCAGTGAGATTTCAAGTATTCTTGCGGATCTGGCTGAAAAAGTGATTTCACCTGCAGGTTCCCGGTCCTGTCTTTTTGCTTTTTCCAGCAGCTTTTCCCTGAATTCCGCCAGATCAACCCCAAGAGTTTTCAGCTCCCTGCAGGCTGTGTTATGGCGGTGGGTGAGTATGGCCAGCATTATATGTTCGGAGCCGAGGTAAGAGACCCCTAATTTACCGGCTTCTATATATGCTCCTGTAAGGATCTGTTTTGAATTTTCCGAAAGATGTTCCCACATAAAATGCCTACTTATCGCTTATTTCGTCCATTCTGACGACGGCTTCCGATCTCTGAGTCTGCTTGATATAGCGCGACATTAGTTTTATCAGCAGAAACTCTTCTGACGAAACATTCTTAAAAAATATTCTGTCTCCCCTGTCCGGGTTGAAATCAGAAATTCTCTTGAAGATAATCCTGATATTCTGCCGTTTTTCAGAGTCGAGATTGTTGAATCTGGCAAAGAAATAGAGCTTGTTTACGGAAAATTTATCCAGAGTTTCATCATAAGCTACATCTGAGATAAATTTGATCTGCATGTCAGTTTTCTGAAAACCGGCTTCTTCCAGGGCTTTCCAGAGGTTTTCCTCCAGTTTCGAATTAAACTTTTCAACATTGTAAAGATATTCGCTGTCCTGATTGCCCGGCTGCATTTCCACTCTGCCTGCTATTACATCATCGATATTGAAACCGTCAGGTGTAACAAATTTCACGAGTTTTGCCTGCATTTCCTCGTTGTTGAGCCTTATGTATTCTTTTGCCAGCTCCTTGATTTTATCGAGGTTTTTCTGAATCTGCCGATTGTCTTTCTCCCAGAAATCCAGCATCACAATGACACTGCCTTTTTCAACCGCCGACGAACCTTTGTCGGTTTCGATAATACATAAGCCCACGCCCTGTTCCTGAAGTTTCTGGCCTATGTTCATCAGTTTTTCCCTTTTAAATAGTTTACTCTGCTGATCCAGTTTTTCCGTGGCAAAATAAAAACCGATCGTAGCGGCAATCAGTGCTATGATAAGAACAAATACTATTTTTTTGACGATAATCAGAGGCGTTCACCTTTGGAAAATGCTATGTTTAATTATTCTTTACCGGACATTCTATCCCTGCATGAGATATATTCCCCCAAATTAAAAGAGGCTGTTTCGTTTGCTGAAACAACCTCTCCATATACTTAAACCGGATATTTCCTATTTGATGTCCTTTTTAAGGTTGGCAGGGGTTCTGCCGAAGGATATTACGATTACGGCAATGCTGTCTTCCATTCTCTGGCTGAGGAAACCTTCCACCTTTACCCATTCTCCGGGGCTGATGTCGGTTCTTTTCACCTTTTTGCCGCTTTTCACAAACATTGCGCCTTCGTGAAGTTTGCAGGTTATTTTCTTACCACCGGCTGCCATAACTGTAATGTTGCTGGAATTAACTCCGACAAGTTCGCCGAAGGCAAGAACCGCTCTCTGTCCGCCTACTTTGCCGCCTGATTTGGCGAGGTAGTCGAAAAGTGCGGGAAGAGCTGTTTCGTTAACAACCTGATTTGCTTTTTCCTGTTTTTCACGGGCTGAATTGCCAAACACATAGATTACGGCTCCCTGAAGGTCTGCAGGGCTTTTTACCTTTGCGGTTCCAAATACCCATTTGGTTGATCCGTCAAAAGTAACACTCTTTGCTGCACCCTTATCTTCGCCGACTTTTATGGTTTTGCTTGCCATATCGATTGAGAGGGCTTTTCCGTGTGCGATAACGGGTCCGAATTCATCTCTCATTGCGTGGATGACATAGGTCTTTGCATCTTTGATTTCGAAAGCCGGAATTAAAGCGGGCTTATCTTCTTCAAAGCCTCTCCAGCGGCCTCTGACATAAACATTGGTGCCTTTTTTGATCTCTCCCAGGCTGCCTTCCATACCGTCGATAAAGACCTGTCCTGCTTTGTCGAGAACAAAGCTGTACTGCTTTTTGTCGGTGATATCGGTAACTGTGAGAGTCTTGTCATTTTTGCTGACGCTGTCAACATTTCCCTTAATCTCTTTTTCCACACTTATGGAACCTGTGTAAGCCAGAAATGCTTTGATTTCCCATACATCTATGGCATCAACTGTGCTGCCTTCAACGCTTTTTGAAGTTACGATGACTGTGTCGCCGGGTTTGAAATCGGTGATTTTAGCTCTGAGAACGCCCATGTCGAGCTGTCCGGGAGCTTTTTTGTAATAAAGTTTTGTAAGTTCGCCAACTTTAATGGTTTTTGTATTGGAAGTGAGCTTGCCCTTTTCAAAAACTGAAACGATGATAATGCCTGCACCGGCTTTAACTTCATTAACCTTGCCGCGGATGGAAGGTATCGGGGTTGTTTTTATAAAACCCTTACCTCTGTCTTTTTCTGCCGCCAGACCTATACCTGCCAGAGCAGCCAGAAGGGTCAGTGCTACGGTGAAAAACCGGAGAAACTTCATGTGGGAACCTCCTTCAATTTAATCAGTCTGAATTTTTACTTCGATAATATAAGGGCAAATCCTTCGCCCTCAGAATTTCCAGAAGTTGAAAATCTTATAAAGCCTGTAAATTGCCGGACTTACCGACAGTGCCGTGAGAACCGGATAGAAAAACACAAAAGCGGCGACAATAAGTCCCATATATGAATAAACCAGAACTCTGCCGATTTTGCCCTTTGCATAAATAGCGTAAAGAACATAAGCTAAAGCAAGGCACATATAAGGCACAATATCAATCATATAGAAAATATATGTTATACGCTTGATAAACGCCCACGGAAAATACTGGAAAATAAAGGGCATTGCCGCATAAACACCGCCAAGATCCTTTCTTCGGTATGCAATGATGAAACAGGCGATGATTGCAGGTATTGAGAACCACCATGCAATGGGATTTCCCATTCCTGTTACCGCAGTCTGCTCCACTGCATTCTGTTCTTTGAGTCTTATGATCTCAAAATCTGAAACCTGCTGGGATTTCGGAGCGCCTACTGTTACTCTTGTGTATGTGATTGGATTGATGACAAATATCCATGACCACCAGGGAGATGCAATTTCATCTTCTCCCACAAGGTTTTCGTGGTATTTTGTAAGCTCCTGAAGCTTGTTGCCCACAGCTTTTACATTTCCAAGGAGAGGCAGAAATACCAGTATCTGAACAACAAATGGAATTATCGCAAGAATGGCGATGAGTTTCAGAATGTTCACCTTTCGGAGGTTTTCCCCGTATGTGAATTTTTCTTTGAATATCATGCCTGCGATTTTTCCCGCAACAAGAATTGTGCCAACACCGAGGATAGTAAACGCCGCCGTCCATTTACAAGCTGCACCGAGGGCAAGGGTTGCCCCCAGTCCCCATAGATAGCGGTTATTGCCTTTGGTAATAAACAGGTAGAGCAGATAATAACTGCAAAGGTTGAAAAATGACGAATAGATATCAAGCATACCCAGACGGGAATGCACAAAATGCATAAAGTCGAAAGCCAGAAGGCTTGTGGCAATAAGGGCGGGAGCGTGGTTTTTAAATACTTCCCTTGCGAAGTAGTATAATACAGTCAGCATAAGCATGCTGAAAATCAGGCTCATTATACGCCAGCCGATTACATTATCGCCCAGAAGCCCTATTCCGATACCGATAATGTATGTGGAAAGGGGAGGATGGGAAGCACCCTCGACGGGATCCTTAATTCCATAGAAATAATCCCTCGCCATGGGTGTGTAGTATTTTTCATCGAAATTTGTGGTGTCAGGGATTCCAAGCCTCCATATCCTGATTATGAAAGCGACGAATAATACCATAACAAACTGCTGGTTCGCAGGAACCAGAAACCAGTCCGATACTTTACGCAGCGCTGGTGAAAATGTTAAAATCCGGTTTTTCAGCTTCAATCCCGCCTCTTCGGGACTTTCCTCACCTGATCTCACCCAATACCAGGCTACAGCTCCGGCAAACATCAGGATGTTAATCAGCGAAAACAGTTTCATAAATGCGGGAACAGTTGTGAATGCCTCCGGAGAAACATCAAACCGCTCAATCAGATAGAGATTGACCCATGCGGTAACGCCAAATCCGTATGTGAGGAGTCTTGCTCTGAAATCAGAGAAGAACAGAACCGCAAGAAAGGGAAAAATAGATATTACGGCATAATCGAAGCATCTTGTGGGAAGCATAAACTGAGTAAGGAAAAACAGTGTAAAATACAGACAGTCTGCCTCTATATCTGTTTTTCTGCTTCTTATATAAAGAGCAAACAGGAGAATCATCACTGCAATGGTCAGAATAAGCCCTGCTGTGAATTTTGGCACTCCGATAAACGAAGGGGCGGAGTCGGGAAGCTTTATCGAATAAAGGCTCCATATATTAAAGGCACTGTTTGAGTTGTATTGGGTATATCTGTAGGTATTTTCGTAAATCAGCCTGAACGGGAAAAGCTTCATCTGGTCCTCAGGCAGAGGAATCGGGCTTTTCACCAGCACCATGGGATAAAGGGATTCAAGAATTATCTTGTTGAGCCTTCTTGTCTGATTGTCGCTGAGGTTGTTTATACCTTTTGCAAGAAGCTCTTTGCCTTCGTCGGTAAAATACGATTCATCAAATAAATCCGGTGAGTAGAAATCTTTCCGGGAGAGAACCTGATTAATTTCAGCTACAAACTGCTTTACCCCTGCCACATCCGGCGGTGTCTCAGGCTTATGTGATAGCAGAAACTGCACCGTTCCCGGGGATAGATAGCTCTGCAGTTTTATCATCTGCGGAGTCTCAGGCTTAGCCAGACTTTCAATAAATGTATCCCAGTAAATCACATCGGTCATAGTTAAGTTTGACGAGCTTTTCAGATTCATCTGATGAAGCTGGTCAAGAGGGATTCTCCCGTCGTCCGGAGGAGCATCCGGGGGCTGGAATGTGAAGCTGTGGAACGGAGCTGAAATAAGGATAAACAGAAGCACAACTGCAAGCGGTGATAATGCGGCGGTTACAAACCTTTTCCGTTTTATCTGCGATAAAATCAGCCATCCCATAATTCCTGCCATAATGAGAGGGTTAATCTCATTGAGAAGCGCAAGTGAAAGCGGTATAGCTGCAAAAATGGCAGCAAATCTGTTTTTGCCGTTGATTATAACCACAGCAAGCAGAATGAGAAACAGAGTTATTGAGAGGGTTTCAGGTCTGCGGAAAAATGCGAAAACCACAGGCGGCATAAGGAGATAAAGTGCGCCGGCAATAGTTCCCAGCTTTATGCTGTCAAATTTTCTTCTTATAATGATATAAATAAGAATTGCAATACCAAGATCTGCAAGTATCATCGGAGATTTCAGAAACAGTCCGAGAATTCTGTCCCAGATATCCTGTCTGATTCCGAGGGCTTCAAGCTTTTCTCTTGTAAAACCAAGCAAGGCGGCCTTTTCCTGAAAAAACTTAAAAGCTCCGAATACACCATACAGAATGTATGACAACAGGGGTGTGCAGGAATTTATTTTGTAATATGCAAAAATATGGGCAAATTTCATGTTGGCGGCATTGGCAAGAAAAGCCTGCGCCGCCTGCGCTCTGAACACCTCAACCCCTCCGGTGTCGGTGGATAAAACGAGAAAAGCCCTTATTATTATTCCTGACAGAAAAGTTAATATCGGGAACCAGACTTTGCTGGTGAATTTACCCCAAAAGGTATTTCCCTCTGCTGATTCAGTCCGATTCTCAGTTTCAGCCTGTTCAACAGGCTTTGATTCCGGATGCTCCGACAAATTTTCTCCTCCCCTCAAAAACCATGATTATTCATTCCACAACAAGTCATTATTCCTTTTGTTAAAATATGATAATATAGTAATCCCGTTAAATCAGCCATGAGATCCGATGTTATACCATTTTGCCGAAATATAAGCTATACCGATAGGATTGCTTAACAGCCAGCAAACCACACAACCACAAGCTCCGCCAGTGACTGCCGGATCGCAGGCATCCCGCCTGCCCCCGGGTCCCAAAACCTCTGGACAACCGCCAGTAAACCCCATAACCACAAGCTCCGCCAGCGATCGTAGGAGGGGTTTGCAACCCCGACGCGGACCCGCAGGTCCGCCCACGCTGCAAACTAAAACCACAAATCCCCCAAAAGAGCGCCAACAAAACGCCAACAAATGCCGGATCGCAGGCGTCCCGCCTGCCCCCCCGGGTCCCAAAAACCACCGCCAACCGCCAGCAAACCCCATAACCACAAGCATGGCCAGCGATCGTAGGAGGGGTTTGCAACCCCGACGCGGACCCGCAGGTCCGCCCACGACACAGACTCAAACCCTAATTCCCCCGAAAGTGCGGCAAAAAAACGCCAACAAATGCCGGATCGCAGGCGTCCCGCCTGCCCCCGGGTCTCAAAAGCCAACACCAACCGCCAGCAAACCTAATAACCACAAGCTTCGCCAGCGATCGTAGGAGGGGTTTGCAACCCCGACGCGGACCCGCAGGTCCGCCCCCTACGCAGACTCAAACCCTAATTCCCCCGAAAGTGCGGCAAAAAAACGCCGACAAATGCCGGATCGCAGGCGTCCCGCCTGCCCCCGGGTCCCAAAACCCACCGCTAACCGCCAGCAAACCCCACAACCACAAGCATGGCCAGCGATCGTAGGAGGGGTTTGCAACCTCGACGCGGACCCGCAGGTCCGCCCACGATGCAAACTAAAACCGTAAATATTTCGCATACTTGAAAATCATGCTGATAGCTGCACATTACTATAATTCGATTTGTATTGGAGACAGGTTTGACATCGGGTCGGATCATTGGCGCCGACCCTGCAGTTAGAGTAGTTATTCCATTCCGGAGATAGTAGAGAGGATGCGGGATTGTTTTCCCGGGGGGGGACAGGCGAGACGCCTGCGATTCGGCAGTCGTTGGTGATTTATTGCGGTTATAAAGTTTGCAGGTGGTTTGAGTTTGTTGCCAGTGGGCATGTCTGTTCATTTCCGATGGCAATACCCATGAATTAAGGCATGGATTTATTTAATCGCTCACGAGGATTACAACCGCATGCCCTGCTCCCAGAGAAAACTTTTTGAAAAAAGTTTCCTCGCACCCACCCTGCGGGCAGGCACCCGCCTTCCCAAAACTTTTGGAATTAGGGACCGACCGGGGACCGCGGGGATTTTGGACCGACCGGGGGATTTGGGGACCGTCAGAGGAAACCACGCTTTTTTGGAAAAGCGAGGTTACCCTCCGAACCTCCTTACTTGAAAAACAGGAGTATTGGGGATTGGGATTAGAGTGGTTTTTACTGATTCAGTGGCATTGGGTCCGCCTTCACCGCAAATTCAAACAACAAACCAACCAAAACGCAGCAATCTCTCTCACCCCTTCAAACAGATTATAGCCAAAATTTCCCATTTCCACAGAACTTTACAAAACAAATTCATATTGGCTGTATAAATAAATAGTTGACATTTGCAAAAAAAACTTCTGAAGGCAGTTTTCGGGATAAAGCGAAAACATGAATATAAACAAAGGAGGAAGGGTTATGAAATATTTTCTTTCAGCAGCAGTAATTTTGCTTGCAGTCTGTATCTGGACCCCTGCATTTTGCGGGGAGGTTCACGATGCTGCAAAAAGTGGGGATTTGGCAAAAGTTAAGGAAATTCTGTCGAAAAATCCCGAATTGATTTCCACACAGAATGAGGATGGCAAAACGCCTCTTCATCTTGCGGCGGGATGGGGTAGAATCGAGGTTATGAAATACCTGATTTCCCTGAAAGTGGATATAAACATCAGAAATAAGGACGGCGGCACTCCCCTTCATGTTGCAGCCTCCCAGGGCCAGCCTGAAGCTGCCAGGCTTCTTCTTAAAAGCGGTGCCGATGTCAACGCCGTAAGAACGGTGGGAAAAGCTACGCCTCTGCATATAGCAGCTCTGAAGGGTCATAAGGATGTAGCGGTTATTCTCATCGAAAACGGCGCGGATGTTAATGCGAAAATGGCAAATGGCGCCACTCCCCTGAGAGTAGCCCTTGCCAGAGGAAATAATGATATTGCGGAATTAATCAGGAAGGCAGGGGGAAAATAATCCCTGATTCCATTTATCATCTCAAAATAAAATGAGGCTGTCCCAAAAGTCAGGATTTCTTCAGTCAGATCCGGTTGTGTCTTGTGAAATCCCTGTTATCAGATAGTTATCTTACTTTGGGGACAGCCTCATTTTTGTATTAATGGTTAGTTATTCCTGATTTATTTCCATTTGCGGATAAATGTATCAACAATACCTGCTGTGAATTTGTCGTTTGTGAGATTTTTGGAAGCTGTGTGGAATGCCACATAGTTTCCGTCGCCGCTCATTGCAGGTTCGTCGCAGTCATTTGTAGGCACCTGACCTGAAGCGCCTCTCATAAGGGTATATTCGTTTTTGCCCGAATCTGCGTCTTTAACATAGATTCTGGCTGTTGCGTTGGTCACATCAGAAACAAGGCCGATTGCTGTCGAACGGAAAGCTACATATCTGCCTGATTTGTCCAGCTGGGCATAGGTATTCTCGCCAACTGCACCTTCCAGAGGCATTGTTAAGAACTTCAGCGCTATGCTGTTTATGCTCCAGAGGTAGATATTTGAAGTTGTGGCAGATGAATAGCCGAGGTTGGTTGATGTGGATTCAAAAGCGATTCTGCTGCCGTCTCCGTTTATGGAAGGACGCTGGCAGTTTGCATTGGCTTCGGTACCGTTATGTTTTGATATAAGTAGGTTCCAACCCACAATCGGGCTTGTGTTGATATCATTTCTGAATATCTTTACTGGAACTCCGTTTCTTGAACGGTTTGAACCGGGTTGTTCACCGTCGGTAAGGTTGGTTGCTTTTGTCTGATAAGCAGTGTATCTGCCATCGTATGATATGGACGGATTGGCTGATTCGGGATCATCAACAACCTGATCGGCGCCTTCTGCTGAAGCCATTGAACAGTCAATCATTCTTCTGATGCCGGGAACCATGTTTGAAACCGTTACATAATAAATATGGCTCCATGTTGCGGTGTGGTTTATGTTTCCGATATTTGTGGCTAAGGATGAGAAAACAACTTTTGTGCCGTCGCCGTTAATATCTGGCATATCCGATGCCGCATTTCCGCCCGCATTGGCGTTAGCTCCGTCATTGCTTATTCTTATGGTTTTGTTGTCTGACAGTCTGACCATAAAGATATCGCGGTTGTTTGTTGTTGAAAGACCGTTGGCGAGAATATTTTTTGCAAGAGATCTGAATACAACAAAATTACCGTCTCCGCTGATTGCGGGATATCTTGAATCACCGTTGCAGCCGCCTGTTGCTCCGGGGACAAGATTGTTGTTGGAAACTCTTGTTATGGTTCCTGTTGCTCTGTTCCAAACATAAATCTGAGTGTTGCCTGCATCTCTGGAGGCATTATCCGGAACGCCGCCGCCCCAGTCGGCGATTACATTGCCGACGCTGGTGAAAACTACTTTGGTGCCGTCATATGAAACATCTGCTTCTCCCGAATCGCCGACTTCAGGGAGATTGATTCTTTTTGATACCCAGAGGGTAACACCGGTTACGGGGGTTTCCGTGAGTGTTACTGTGGGAGCTGTTACTGTTGTATCAGCTGCAACTGTAACATCCTGTGTTCTGTCGTCATAACCTGTTTTTGCAAAGGCAAGGGTTCTGACACCGGGGGTGAGGTTTTCGAAAATATAAACACCGCTTGAATTAGTGGTTGATCTGTCGCCTTTCTGGAGGGAAACTGTAACATCAGCAAGAGGTGAGCCGTTGGCATCGATTACTTTGCCTGTTGCATTTCCGTATCCCGGTGAAGGCGTAGGGGATGAAGTTGAACTGGGAGTCATTGCTATGTCTTTTGTAACTGTTGAACTGGCAGCGACTGTAACTGTAGAGCTGTATTGAGTATAACCTGTGGCTGTAGCGGTTATTGTCTGGCTGCCTGCTGCCACACCGTTTGCTGTGTAAGTGCCGTTTGCGGCGCTGGTAACTATAACTGAACCTGCTGTAATTGTTGCTCCTGAAATAACAGTGCCGCCGATAAGCTCGGAGTAAACAGTGCCGCTGACAGAGCCGGCGCCTGCAGGAGGCATTGTGGAAGTGGGATTCTGGGTTGTTTGTCCCTGATTTATCTGCACGTTTAAATTAAGTGGGGAATAACCAGAACAAACGACAGACATCGGCCATGTTCCCACGGGAACATTGAGGATACTATAATACCCATTGGTATCAGTAATGGTTGCGTACGTACCTCTGGAGTCAGTTGTTGTTATTGTGCATTCGGCTCCGGCTATGGGTTCGTTATTCTCGTCCATTACATAGCCTTCAACGGAACCTGTGGAATTGTCCCCTCCTCCGTCATCGCTGCTGTTTCCGCATCCGGCAGTAAAACCGGCGGCAAGAAACACAACGAGAAGAAGAGCAATTAATTTTACTGTGTTTTTCACTTTTTTAGCTCCTTCTTAAAGTTGATCAATTATCGTTTTCCTGATTTACAAAATACTTGCTGCAATCTGATGCTGAGAGGGTTTCTTTATATAGTGGCAGGATGTTTTCGGGATGTCAGGGATTCGTCAGACTGTTGAGGGACCGGAGTACAAGGTCTGAGCATTACTCTATGTGTTGACTCTTAAATGAAAACAGTTTTTTTGCAGTGTGGGTTCTCTTGCAGCGTTAGTTTGTAAAAATTGTACCCGACCCGATACCTTCGATATTGTAAAGAAATCCCCTTCGTATATAAATGATTTATGTTGCTTTTTGAAAGTTTTTTTTATCTGTTTAACCGAAAATAAAACGGGGGCTGTCCTGAGAATCACAAATTCAGAATCTCCGGACAGTCCCCGTAATCAACTGTCTTATTTACAGGCTTAGTTCAGATCGAAACGGGTTCCGGTCTGATTGCAGAACTCTTCATAAGTTGAGCGGATGCCTTCGAGTTCGTTTTCCAGATTTTCTCTCTCTTCCTTGAGTTCGAAAAGCTGTTCGTTATGCTTTTCCATCTTTTTCTCGATGTTGCGGATCTGCTTGTTTTTGTCGTCCCACATTGCTTTTATTCTTTTGAACGCATTTTTAAGCTTCTGCGCTACCATTTCAATGGTTACATCATTAATGTCGGTCATTATTTCCTCCGGGTTATCATGTTTAATTGGTATCTGCGGTAATTCTCAAACGAATTCCAATTTCCTCTATTTATACCCTGTATTCTCCGTTTTCCATTATAAGGGTGTTGTCAAATTTCAGAGTGGGCTTGTCCATAACAAGGTCGTAATGGAAAGATGAGACGCCTTTTCCGTGGAGCATACGGTTCTCACCGGTGGCTATGTGGATAGTGCCTATGATCTTCTCATCAAGGGCAAGTTCGCCCAGAACTCTGTTGATTTCCGGATTCAGGCCTATTCCCAGTTCTGCTATCATATCCTTATTGCCGGTCTGGTTGTCGAGAATGCTCTTATAATACTCAGCGCCTTCTTCGCCTTCGATATTTACAACTTTACCGTTTTTAAATTCAAATTTCAGATTTTTGAGGTCTCTTCCCATAAATCTGTTGAATTTGAAATAAGCTACGCCGTTGGCGGAGTCTTCCACGGGAGCAACGCAGACTTCGCCTGTGGGCAGGTTCATCATATAGATTTTTTCCTCAAAGTCCTCTTCGTCAAAAACGCCGTCGTCTATAAAAGGCGGTCTGCCCTTAATCGAAAACTCCAGATTTGTCCCTTCGGGATTGGTTATATAAACCTTATCCGAGTTTTTCATAATACCGGCGATTTTCTTCGCTCTCATTCTCAGAGCTTCATAATCTATATCAAGGGATCTCCATACCATATCGGCAAATATTTCGTAGGAAATACCATAACTTGCGGCAGCTTCGGGGGTGGGGTAAAGAAATGAAGCTTTGCGCTGTTTCACAGTATCTTTGTTCTTTTTATAAACAATTTCCTGAACAGATCTTCCGGCTGACGACATTGCCGCCAGTTTATGGGGATCTAAGCCTCCGGATACTCCGGGATTTCTGGGAAAGACTACCTGAAGATGAACATCAGCCACTTCTGTAATGGCAGAAGCAAAGCTGGCAGGCTCTTTCAGAAAGTCTGTGGTCTGGCTTATATTCTCCATGAATATACGGTCGGAAGAAATGCTTATGTGGGGGTGTGCTCCTGCTTTTACAGCTTCAATTGCCACTTCCTCACAGAATTTGAAATAGTAGTCGTCGGCGCAGCTAATCCAGAAATATTCGCCGGGTTTAATTCTGAGGCAGTCGTTTACTACTTTGTTTGCGACTCTGTTCAGGTCTGTTGTCATGTTTTTCCTCCAAAATAAAAAGGAAACAACGCATTAATATGCCTTGTCTCCGTCTGCATATTGTAATTAATCAAACCATATTTTCACAAATTATCTGAAAATTCCATACATCGGCGTAATATCAGGGCTTTTATCCCTGATATATACACCATACATCAGTATTAAGTCACGAATGTCATCTTTTGGTCTGTCAGGGAAAATTCCATAATGAGGCATAACCGGGTCGTGGGGTTTCGGCGCTATTATGGGATAAATTCCATACATAGGTGAAATTCCGTGGGGCGGGTGAGGCCCAAAGGGTGGATAAACGCCATACATAGGCATCATACCCTGAGGAGGCACTGGTCCCATCGGCGGGAAAGGCCCGAATGGAGGCCGGGGTCCGAAGGGTGTGGTGGGTCCGAAGGGCGGCATAGGCATAAACGGAGGCATTGGTCCGAAAGGCGGATGCGGCCCGAATGAAGGGTGCGGTCCATAGGGAGGCATAGGCCCGAAAGGAGGCTCCGGTGTAGTCGGTCTGGGACCAAAGGGCGGCATCACAGGAAATATGCCGTACTGAAGCTTAGGCCCAAAGGGTGGTATTATCGGGAAAATTCCGTATTTCAAAGGTCCGGTGTCCGGCCGCCTGGGTGTTGTAGGTCCCATTATCGGGTATATATGAGGATCCTCTTTTGGGAAAATCCCATACATTATTGGTCCTATCTTAGGCTGTTTCGGCTCTGTGGGACCCATAACCGGATAAATATGGGGATCGTCGGTCCTCGGAAAAATTCCGTAAGCAATTTTCATTTCAGGGGTATGAGGTTGAAAAAGACCATACATAGCAGCCGGTCTTACATTTCTGCCTCCAAAATCCGCTATGTTAAGCAGATCGCCTTTAACAGGCTTTTCAGCCGGACTAAAGCCGACTTTTCCCGCTTCCTGAGGTGCTTTTGCATCCCTTATCTGCGGGATTTCCGGAAACATCGAACCGCCTTTGATTTCCATTTATACTCCCCCTTGAGTTGATGCCGATTCCATTATTCTATGCTTCTTAACCGGTTGTATCTTTAACAGGTATGAAGAATCGGGGATAATTTAAATATTATCACTTGAAATTCGGGAAAAGTAAATACGGATTCATGTCATGTTATGAACTTTTATTAAAGCAGTTCATAGTATCTTCTATTCCGGATTCGATAAATGATAAGATGCCCTTCACCGCTTTTTCCGTTATATTCTGCAGTTCTTCAATCTGCTCCGGAGTAAAGCTGGATAAAACATAATCTGCGGTGTCTGTCCCTTCGGGCGTGGGATCAATTCCGACTCTGAGTCTCGGAAATTCCTGGGAGCCTATTTTTTCGATTATGGAAGAAAGTCCGTTATGTCCGCCGTCACTTCCTCTTGCTCTGAAACGAAGTTTTCCGAATGGAAGAGCCAAATCGTCAACAACAGCAAGAAAATCCCCAGGGGGGATTCTGTAATGTGACAAATATGCAATTACTGCCTCGCCGGACAAGTTCATATACGTCCGGGGTTTTATGATGATAACTTCGTTATCTCGATATTCACCCCGGATCGAATGTGACTTTTTTTCTTTCGTCCAGCCGGATAATCTGAGTTGTTCCGCAAGGCGGTCAACAATGATAAACCCGATGTTATGCCTGGTGAGCGCATACTCCGGCCCGGGATTACCTAATCCGGCTATAAGAATTCTCTTCACCTGACGACACTAAGCTCCTACTTTTTGCCTTTGCCTTTGCCGGCTGCAGCTACTGGTTCAGCGGGTGTTTCTTCCCGTGCTACTTTGGGAGCATGTACGATGGCGATCATTTCGCTTGCATCTACCAGTGAATGGACGCCTTCGGGAAGGACTATGTCTTTTACGCTAATTGACTGGCCTTCTTCGAGGTTGGTGATATCAATTTCAATTTTCTCGGGCAGATCGAGGGGAAGAGCTTCTACCTGTATACGCCATATCAGCTGATCAAGCATTCCACCGTTTTTGACGCCTTTTGATTCTCCGCGTAATGTTACGGGGACATCTGAGTGGGTCTTCTCATCCAGTGAAACTTTATGAAAATCGATATGGAAGTATTTTTTCTGGAATACATCTTTCTGAATCTCTGAAATCATTGTTGTGTATTCTTTTGTCTCTTTGCCTGATTCTACATTAAGATTTACGATGATTCTTGTGCCTGCGCTTGAAGTAATGGCTTTTACGAACTCTGAGGTATCGACTGAAACGAGAACATTTTCCATCTTGTTGCCGTAAATTACAGCAGGAACGCCACCGGCCTGTCTGACTTTTTTGCAAAAGTTTTTGCCGGTGTTATCTCTCATTTTAGCCTTCAGATTAACCTGATGCATGGATTTTCTCCTTTCGAACTTGACATGACATGAAACCGTTTTCTCTTTTTACCATATTTACGGGCAATCTGTCAACAATATATTATATATTAGAAGAAGATTTTACTCATGGAGAAGTTATAGAAATTCCTTCGTATCGATTCTCCAAACATACCCGCTACGGAAATTTTACAGAATTTTGTGTGAAGTGCCGAATCGGGAATGGGAATTGTATCGGTCATAGCAACTTCATCTATGGGTGATTCGATGATCCTCTGGACGGCATTTCCCGCTAAAATAGGATGGGTGGCGCACGCATATATTTCTGTGGCTCCCATACTTTTTATCATTTCAGCGCCTTTTACAAGAGTGCCTCCTGTGGAGATCATGTCATCGATGATTATTGCCCGTTTTCCCTTGACATCGCCGACTATTTCGATTATCTCGTTTTTATCAGGCTCAGGGCGGCGTTTGAAAATAATTGCCATTGTGGCGTTGAGTCTTTCCGCAAAATGCCGGGCTCTTGCCACACCGCCGGCGTCCGGTGATACTACTACCACATCGCTGCCGACTATTCCCTTCTCTTTATAAAAATATTCAAATAATGGAAGGGCGAACAGGTTGTCCAGAGGGATGTCGAAAAATCCCTGAATGGCGGCTGCGTGGAGATCCATTGTGATCACTCTGTTGGCTCCCGCCACTGTCAGCAGGTTGGCAACCAGTTTGGCGCTGATTGGTTCTCTGCCTGCGGTCTTCTTTTCCTGTTTTGCATATCCGAAGTAAGGCGCCACTACATTAACCACACTTGCTGACGCTCTTGCAAGGGCGTCAACCATAATCAGAAGTTCCATTATGCTGTCGTTTACCGGATAGCACATGGACTGAATGACGAATACTTCGTAGCCTCTTACCGACTCCTCAATTTGAACCCTGGTCTCATCATTGGTGAATTTGGATACAGTAGCTCTTGAAAGCGGAACTTCCAGATATTCTGAAATGGCTCTCGCCAGATCAGGATGGGAATTGCCCGCAAAGAGCTTTATCTTTTCATCTCTTAGTGGAATCCGTTCGGACTCTTCAAGTTCAAGAGCTGCTTTCCATATTCCCTTCTTGCAGTGGTTCTGAATCAGATCGGATGATGAATCCATTATTTTCCCTGCTTTCAAACCGGTAGAGCATCCGGTTTTTTGTTTGATATTTTAGCAGGTTTGAGCAGATAATCCAGCATTACCATCTGGAAAGCCAGCTCATCCCTGTCCTCTATCTCCTTTAGCTCCCTGTTTATCGTACTGTATATAACTGACAGCAGATAATATATGGCTTCAGGAGTTTGTTCCAGTCTTCCGGTTAATGTCCCGATAAATGGATGGACCGTATTAATCAGAAGTGTTGAAGTTTTTCCGTTAAATAATACAGGCGGTTGTCCTTCCTTACTACAGATGTTCATATTCTGTAAAATATCATCGGACAGTTTATAATCACCTGTTTCCCTTATTAGTCTGAATTCCCGTCTGAGTGCATACAGCAGTTTCTGATCCGGGGTAAGTTCCGGTTCCCGTAATGACTGTGATTCAGCGGTTTCCCGTACGGTTTCATCTGAAACGGAAACGGACTCCCCTTCGGGAGCCGGAGCTGAATCCCGAACAGTTTCCACATGCTCCGCCTTTAACCCTTCCTCATGTGAAGATAAGGGTTCAATTTGAACCGGCGGAATTGTCAATTCCTTCTGGTACCTGACTTTATCCGAACCTGCCAGTTTTTTGCAGAAACTGTAGTCAAAATCGAAATCGTCAAATCTGAAAACAATTTCATCCACAGGAGAATAAACCTTATCTCCCGTATGGATGTATCCGATATAACCCAGTCTTTCCGCAGAATTCAACGCCACATCAATCCCTGCATACCTTCCGTCGCTTATGGGCAGAAGGGGCAGCGAACCGATTTTCTTCTCAAGTTTTGATTCCATTATCCTGAACTCTGTCTGAACCTGAAACTTCTGTTCAATATAAAAACTAAGCAGGAACTGCCTTGCAGTTTCTCTGGTTATTGCCTCTTCCATTCCGGGATAAAGGTCTGCCAGACCGCTGTAAAGTTTGTATATATATTCCAGAATCGTTCTTTTTTCCGACTGGAAGAGCGTAACATCGGTAAAAGCTTTGTCGGTCCTGAATTCCGGGGATTCAAGAATACCGAAGATTCTGGACTGGGAATACAGGTTTTTCTCCACAACCGGAATCATTTTCCGGGTAAACAGTATCTTCTCCGATGACAGATATTGAGCAGGAATGCCAAGCTCGCCTGTTATCCCCGCTTTATTAATTTGCACTTTATAAATATATTCACTGTCAATGCTGAGCTTTTCAACAGGAGGTTTTTCCATATTTTTCTCTGCAATTTTGCGAAGCTGAAGGTCCTGGGTGCATTCCCGGAAGTTGTAGAACATCTTTTTCAGAAGCCCGTGGGTTTCACCGTTCAAAACAAGAATAATCTCATCAATTCCCTGGGAATCATGCTCCGCCGCATAATTGACATAAGGAATTTTATTATTTACCTTATAGTATTCGATAAGCTCCGCCAGACTTATTTTTCTCCCTCCGAGAACTGGAAGAATCCTGAGTGATGCAAGCTTCATCACAAAGGAATCACTTTTACTCCTCACAACATCCGAATATGTTCCGAATGAATGTATCAGGTAAGTAAGGAAGTATATTTCCGCCTTTGCCTTGTTTTCAATACTCATAATGTTGTATTTTTCAAAAAGAGTCGTTAAAGCTTTGAATGAATGTCGTTTAAGACATTCCACCACTTTTTTGTAATTTTCGTCTTCCACCACATCGGACCAGTTGGACATAGGCTTTAATTTGTCATAGTTTATGCAGGCTTCAAGATGGATAGGATAATCGAATGATCTTGAATTTATACTTCTGGATTCTTTAAGAAGCATTACTACTACGCCTTTATTAGTCAGCCTGCCTGTGCCTGTAATGCCGATTTCCCCTGTAATGCCTTCTTCATCTATGTTTAACTTCACCAGAGGATCAACAGCGGAAATAACAGCCTGTTGTCTGGGCTTTGAGTTTTTGATGTATTCGAAAGCCTGGTTTGCCTTGAGAATAGACTCCACATTTTCGAGTGAGTCTTTGCCTAAAACCGAACGAACTGCGTTTTCCTCCATGGTGCTGAGGATAGGTATCATCCGTTCGTTTTCAAGCCTGCCGGCAATCTCTTTGCCCACATAGGCGATTTTGCCGAATTTCCTCTTGTTTTCCCATAGATCCTCAAGACTTGCATAAACACTATTTTCAGTGGTTCTGAAAAGTTTTGTCTGCATCAGGCGTTCTTTGAGTATATCATCAGGAGTGGGTATTTTTACCGGGGTGTTTTTCAGGGAAACGCTTTCCAGATAACCATTGATTGTATTTGTGATTATGTCTGAAAGTGTAGAATCCGGGTTTGTCTGTGGGTTTATCTTTTTCTGATAATCTATACGGCAAAGCCAGTATCCTGCAAATTCAAAAAGGAATCTTTTCTGTCTGAAGTTTTCCCTAACATTCAGATCAGGATTCTGATCTATTATAAAAGCTGCTATCTCTTTTAAACCCTGTATTACTGCCTGTCTCAGTTCTTTATACTGTTCATTTTCAATGATCTGATCCCAGGATTTGTTTACCGAAATTCTGTCAGAATTGAGAGCTGCGGCTATTCCATGAATGGGGAATTCCATTTTGATTGTGGTAATGTACCGGTTCATCTTCAACACTTTTACCGTAGCAGCTACTGTCTGGGTTATTTTTCCCTCCACCATTTTTACTGCATAGGAGTCAATATCATCACGATTCAGCAGGCCTAATTCGCCTCTGATTTCTCTGATATTTATGGGAAACTTAATGATTGTATCTTCTTTAATCTCAGGCTGTTCCTCCGGTCTGCTGAGATTTTTCTGCGCTTCCTGTTCCTGTGTAAAACCGTTGCTGTAATCTTCAACCTTGTACCAGCCGAAGAATCTTTTGAGAAGCTCCTCTTCCTTGTCTTTAACTACAACAATCAGTCTGTCGTCAATCTGTTTTCCCGGCATATCTTTTCTTAAAAAATGAACTTTGAAGTATTTTTCAAGGTCTTTCTGCAGATCATTCAGACTGACCATTCCACCTGATACGGTATTGAAAACCCTGAGATAAATAAATTCCTCGGGCATTGCAAGGCCCATATCGGGAATTTCTATTATGGCATTTGGGTCCTTTGGTGTTGTTTTTCTCGATTCGAAAAGAGTCTGTCCTGTTTTGCAGTGAAAAACCCTTTTAGCCGCCTTTTTCTTTTTGCCGGTGGCTGAGGATTCCTGTTGTTCCTCTCCGGTGTTTTTAAGAAGAAGGGACATATATCTAATCAAATGCACTCTTCTTGATTCGCTTACGGTTTTTCCGTTTTCAAGGTGGCTTGTATATTGTGCGGCAATTTCCGTATATACCGGTTTGAGCTGCATAAGCAGAGCCTGAATTGTTTTTACAAATTCGGAGTCAGTTTCAATATCATCCCAGGTATAAACCGGGCTCAGGCTGTCGTTGTTGACCACCGCATCAAAGTATATTCCGCCCAGATCCAGATATTTTTCGCATATAATACCTGTTTCCTTATGGAAAGATATACGACAGAAATCATCGGGGTTTCTCTGGGCAAGACCCAGTGAACCGGTGATGCTGCCGTCGGTGAAAGTTTTCCGGGCAAATGTGCCGGGCTGCAGGTTTAACTGCCCTGTTCTCCTTGTGCTCCACAGAGCAATATTGTGATCTCTGAGCATACTTCTGCCAAAATCAGCTTCAACATCCCGCTTCCGGTTTCTGAACATCACGTCAATCAGGCTTTTCATATCATTATCCTGAATCAGAAGCACCTTCAGCTTATCGGGATGCTCATAAATAAAGCATCGCTGCGAATATGGCACAAAACCGGTTTTCTTATACTGCTCCACAATTTCGTTTAAACTTATCAGTTTGCCTGATACTGTTGTAAATATCGGGAGAGGGGCGATTTTTAAAAGAATGGGCGAAGGATCCTTAATAAAATTATCAACTCTGAATTCAAACCGCAGAGCCTGATTCAGTATGTCTTTCATAGCCAGGAGAAGTTTTTCGTCGGTCTGTGTCTCCTGCCGTCCGAATATTTCAACGGCTGAGTCAAGAAGCTGGGGAGCAAGCTCGGACAAATCCTTCATAAGTTTTTTATAGACTTCGTTTTCCACAATGTCTGTCTGGGAAGCATTTTTGATGAGCCGATTGGCTTCGATATAGCCGATTATGGGCAGATACCCCAGTTTCATAGAACGGCTGTTTATTATCACTCCCCATTTCATTA
Organism: Bacillota bacterium; assembly: GCA_021287065.1. Taxonomy (GTDB): domain Bacteria; phylum Vulcanimicrobiota; class JAJTBE01; order JAJTBE01; family JAJTBE01; genus JAJTBE01. Next base: position 11,963 of record JAJTBE010000201.1, on the reverse strand, counting down.
ACTGCAGATGTGAAAGTTTGTAAGGGGAGTCGGGTACCCCTACCATACCCCGGCTGTGATCCAGTTTAATGTCCTTATCAAAAATTACACCCTGAAGCTTCTGCTTTTCCGGCGGATTTATGATTTCCCCGTTGAGGGTGATGGGAATGTGGCAGTAGATACATTGGGAGTTTAGAACCTTCCCCTCGGTGGGAAGCTGCTTTGCTATAAAGCCTGAGAAAAATCTCTTTGCGGTGTCCCAGGTAAGCCTCTCTTTTATGTGAATACGTGTTCCGTCAAAATCACTTTCATACTCTTTGATTTCTTCTTTTACCGGCGAAGTTATGTTAAGCGAAGCTGATTTTTTTCCATCTCCCGATACGATTTCAATAAATTTAGGATTGAGGGCCATGGCTGAATTAACGGCGATAGCAAGCTCCCGGAATCTTTCAAGCCTCATGTCGTGCTGGGATGTAAAAAGGCTTGAATACATGCTTTCAAAATCATCTCTGTCGTAAGGTTCGCCGTCAAATGTAACAATGCAGTCGTCAGAATCAACATAAACATTGATAAATGTGGCATTTCCGGCGCAGGCTGCCTGAACCAGTTCAAGAACATAGTAGTGTGGATCTATCAACTGGTATTTCTTCATTTTTTCCCTTGCTTTTTTGCTGTCAAGGGTGAAGTATCCCGTTGAGTCGAGTTCACCTTCGCTTCTGAATTCTTCCAGGATTTTTCTTATGTCCGACATGGAGGGGCTATTTTTCATCCTCCCAGTATAAAATTCTTGAGCAGTTGTTGCAGGTTACAAGATGAAGGGTCTGAACCTTTTTAATCATCATATCCGGCACGCTCATATAGCAGCCGCCGCATACGTTCTCTTCGATTTTTACTATAGCTACGCCGTCGTCTTTCAGCTTGCGGAGCATCTCGTATTTTTTCAGATCAGCCTGATCTATGGGGGGAACTAATTTTGTTCGTTTATCTTTCAGCTCGGCGATTTCTTTTTCCAGATTAACCTTTGTTTCCTTATAACTTTTCCATGCCGATTCTGCTTCAGCTTTTTTGAGTTCAAGCTGTTTTTGGGAATTTTTAAGGGATTCATCAATGCTTTCAGCCTGTTCCATCAGAACAATGATCTCTTCTTCGATCTTGTTCTGTTTCTTTTTCAGAGTGGCAACTTCTGTCTGCCATCCTGAAAGTTCTTTGGTGTTGGATGTTTTTCCGCTGTATAGCTTCTTTTCTATGGATTTCCAGTGAGTCTTTATGCTTTCGCTTTCCAGCTCAAGTTTTTTCGTTGCAAGCACAAGTTTCTTCGATTCTTCATCGAGTCTGGCAATCTCTTTTTCGAGATCTTTACACTCTTTTTCAATTTCCGCCGGGTCCTTCAGCTTTCTCAGCTCTTCGTTCTTTTTGTCCGATTCCTGATCCAGCAGGCTCAGACGGTACATGTGCCATAATTGACTCATAGTATTTCTCCAGTTCAGTCTTTTGGAATAAATTCATCCCTGAATGTACAGATAAAAGGCAGATGCCTGTATTTATGCTTGTAATCGAGACCGTAACCAACAACAAAGAGGTTGGGGATTTCAAAACCGGAGTAATCGGCTCTGATGCCTGTTATTCGTTTTGATGGTTTATCGAGCAGTGTGCAGATTTTTATCTCTCTGGGGTTGCGCAGTTGAAGGAGTTTCACCAGATAATCAAGGGTAAGCCCGGTGTCGAGAATATCCTCGGTAATCACCACATGCCTGTCTTCGATGTCCTCATCGAGGTCTTTGGTAATCCTTGCGATGCCTGAAGTGTGGGTGGCGTCGCCGTAAGAGGAAACAGATATAAAATCGAGGGAAAGGGGCATATTGATATGCCGGATCAAATCAGCGGTAAAATAGAGGGAGCCTTTGAGTACACAGACCACCAGGAGATCTTTCCCCTGATAATCTCTGGTAAGCTGTTCTCCCAGAGCCTTGACCCTTTCCTGAATTTCCTGTTCGGTGAACAGTATTTTTTCGATGGGTTCCGCCAGTTTGCCGGTTATTCCGTGTGGTAGTTCCATTTTGTTATTGCCTTTCCAGCCACATCATTCTGAAAGGTTCGCCATCACGGCTTGATACTTTCAGATTTAGTCCCGGAAATTTTTCCTCCATAAGCTTTTTAAGATGGTGCATTACCGGTTTTTCAGAGAAATAGTGCCCTGCCACTGCAATGGACTTGCCCTGGTAAAGGGCGGACAGCGCATCATGATATGTTAGTTCGCCTGTAAATATCAGGTCGAAGGGTTTCCGTATTTTATTAATCAGGCTTCCCCCGCTGCCGGGGATAACCACCACAGAACTGATTCTGTCAGGATGGCCTATTATCCGCAGGTGGTTGCAGCCTGAGTGCCTGCAGAATAAATCCGATATTTCATTAAAAGATTTAGGTTCGTCATATCTGCCGGTTATGGCGAGATTAAGCTCGTCTGCAGGTTCGTCGGTGTAGTGTTTTATATCCTGAAGCTCAAGGAGCTTTGCAAGCGTAACACCAGTGCCTTCGTTGCTTCTGTCCAGATTGGTGTGGGCGGAAAACAGTGTAATATCGGACTGAATGAGATTTCTCACCAGAGTTCCTTCAACGGTATTGAAGTTGATGGATGAGAAGGGCCTGAAAATAAAGGGATGATGGGTAAGAATAAGCTGAGCGCCTATTTCCTTGGCTTCTTCCACCACTCCCGGCGAAATATCAAGAGCAAGGAGAACCGTGTCGGCGCTGCCGGCGGGGTTTCCAATCTGCAAGCCCACATTGTCCCAGTGAAGCGCCCCCGATGCAGGAGCGATTTCTTCCATAAAGCTGAAAATGTCGGTTAGTGGAGTGCTCATTTTATCCCTCGTTTATTTCAGGAGTTTTTCCCATGCACCCAGCATGAGTATAGATTCAATCAGGGTTACAAAAGATGCAGCCAGACAGAAAATCCTCCAGGGAAGAGTCAGGTGTGTCTGCAAAAATGAAATCATCAGAATAAGCGAAATCATAGACATCAGAATCACCCACGACTCTGTCTGGGTAAGATGCATGGCTACTATTATGTCTTTATAGAGAAATGTAAGGGTTAAAAATATAAGAAAGAGAAATGTCAGACCTATATTGATTTTTGACAGAACCTTGTTCAAACCGGATACCTCATCTTCTGTGCCTTGTAGCTGCTTCCCATTTGACAAGCTGCTCAGGCATTAGAATTTTCTCAATCTTTTCCTGATTGCTTCTTCTGATTTTGCCAACCTGTCTTGTATATTCCCAGAAAATACTGTGGATTCTGGCATGCTGGGCATCAGTGATTTTTATGAATGTTTTAAGGAACAGGGGATTGATGAGAGCCTGGTTTTTGTAAAAACCGTCAGGACCCATCTTTTTAGCTGCCTGTTTCTCTTTTTCCCATACCGGTTTCTGTTTTGCATCAAGCACTGCGAAAACTCTGGCTTCTGCATCCTGTCTGAGTTTGAGAATGCTTTCCCTTTCCTTTTTCAGGATGGTTCTGAGCTGCTGCTCCTGAGAAACTGTAAATCTCACGGTTTTGGCGAAATAGTCCCAGTGGCTTCCTTTGTAGGGAGCTTCATCGGGTTCGGTTTTAACTGTTGGAACTGTAACCTTAGCCGGAGTCTCCTTTTCAGGAGCCGGTGTATAAACCTTTGCCTTGGGAGTCTGAACCGGTTTTGTGGGTGAAGCTGCGGGCTTACCCGGTGAAGGAACCGGTTTCATCGGGGTGGCGGAAGGTTTTGCCGGTGTGGGTGTTGATTTTGTTGAAGTGCTTCCGCTGTCAGGCGATACGGGTTTGGGAGTTATAACAGTTTTAACCGGTGTGGGTGCACCTGAATCGTCCTGATCATCAGTGTTTTTAACATCATTGGCGGGAGCCTGCTCTGTTTTTGCAGGAGCCGGTGTCTCAGCGGTTTTTACCGGAGCGGGAGTCGATTTTCCGGCAGTCTTTGCCGGAGTGGGACTGTCGTCCCCGTCATTTGTATCTTCGAGAATTACCGCCCGGCCCTGTCTGCCGTGACGCTCTCTGTCCGAGGCGTTTCCCCGGGCAAAAACGGGCATAAATGAACACGCAATAAATGCGATCAAAACCATTGTAACGGCAATCAAAGCAACACCTTTATATGCTTTCACTTTGTTTACCCCTTTCAGACTTAATTGCAATAAATTTGTCATGAATTTTCTTTGCGGGAATCTTATATCCTTCGAAAAAAATGATTTTATTTGTTACTGAAGGAAACTGATAAAAATTTTCCGATTTCAAAGCTGTTTTTAAAAAAGTTATTATTAACCTGTTCACCTGCGATCCGGCATTGCTGGCTAAGCTTGTGGTTTTGAGGACGTTTCTCAGGTTTGTGAAGCTATCCCTTCGGTATGGAAGACATTTTGCGAAATGGTATGAATTGATTCTTTGTTTCGAAAATCAATTTGATTCTTAGCTCCTAAAAGCAACAGGAATAGTCATTTCTTGTTTTTCCTGATGAAATCATCAGTCTGTCTGATTGCCATTGCAATCATTTCATTATTAGTAAGACCATTTTTCGGGCAAAGCATCTGTGGAAGCACTATCACCGCACATTTGATTTTTTTCTTTTTCAGCAGCTCTTTTTGCATAAAACCAGCTGCATTTTTTGAAGATTTGAATGAATCTGCTTTTTTTCCGCTCCATAGGGCTATTTCCCTCAAATCTTTATAAATAATCTTGTATCCGAGTTTCTTTTCAGGCGAATAACCATCAAGAATCAGCGGCTTTGATTTTGTGCCGGCATTATAGTTTTTCAGTTCGAAAGTTACTTTTTCTTTTTTGAATCGATCTTCTATTTCTTTCTTTACATCTGCTTCGCTGATTCTGCTGTCAGTCATTATAACCCCTGACAATCGAGCGTTTAATGAAGGAGGTTTATAAAAAATATCCGAAATGCTGTTGAGAAAGTTCTGACCTTCTTCAATTATACAATGTCCTGATGTTTTTTCCTGATAGCAGGTTCCGTTCATGTCGTGAAAATATAATCCTCCGGCAATGAGGAATACAGCAGCTCCTGAAGCAATAATCGTCTTTACCCATCTTTCAGGGATATAATCAAAAGGGAAATCCTTATGGTATTTTGCTTCATCGGCAGTTGGAAAATCAGGTTTATTATAATTTTTCAGTGGTTTCGGATCCATACTCATCCCTGTTTATTTCTTTTCTCCATATGTCGCTGATAATGCCATGTTTATTGCATTTTTCGGCAATTTGTATTATAATGAGAGGATAGGGTTTTGGTGTACCGGCTTTTTACTTATGGGTAGTGAGGTGGAATGCCTTGCGGGGAGGGATTGTATGGATAACTATATGAATGATATTTTCCGGTCTCCCGGAAGGGCTGCTGCAAGCAGCTCCATGCACATGTGGGGTGATTTGCCTGAAAACGGGCCTTCCCTGCATCAACAGACGGGATGGCAGCCTGCCGGCGACAGCAGGATTTTCACCATGCAGAATGATTCCCCCGGAGAGCTGATTTCTCCGGCTGACTCCCTTTATCTTTCGGACAAGAGAATTAGCAGTGATAAAAATAAAGAATAAAGGATTTTGGAAAACGCGCAAGAATGCAAGTTGAAAGGGGAAACCCTTTTTTATTTTGTAAGCCTGAGGCTGGAGTTGATTAGAGTTTTTACAGGGTGATGGAACTCCGGTTTTTGCAGGCGGTAAAATTTCATTGAGGTGACAAATGATGGCTACGGAAACCGCAACAAACACTATTATCCACGAAGCTGAAAAATTCGGTGCAAACAATTATCATCCCCTTCCCGTTGTTCTGGTAAAGGGTGAGGGAGTCTGGGTATGGGATGCGGAAGGCAAAAAGTTTATGGATATGCTTTCATCCTATTCAGCCCTTAATCAGGGACACAGACATCCTGTGATTATCAAAGCTCTTATCGATCAGACCGAAAAAATCACTCTGACATCAAGAGCATTTCATAACGAAGTTCTGGGCCGCTTTATGAAGAAGCTGTGCGAAGCAACAGGATATGAAAAATTCCTTCCCATGAACACAGGAGCGGAAGCGGTGGAGACCGCCATCAAGGCAGCCCGTAAATGGGGTTACAAAAAGAAAAATGTTGAAGCTGACAAAGCTGAGATAATTGTTCTTGAGAATAATTTCCACGGAAGAACCACTGCTATAGTAGGGTTCTCAACAGAAGAACAGTACAAAGACGGCTTCGGCCCCTTTGCCCCCGGATTCAAAGTAGTACCTTTCAATGATGCCGATGCTCTTGAAAAGGCAATCACACCCAATACTGTGGGATTCCTCTTCGAGCCACTTCAGGGAGAAGGCGGAGTTCTGGTTTCAGAAGAAGGATACATCAAAAAAGCTTATGAAATCTGCAAAAAGAACAATGTTCTGTTCATCGCCGACGAAATCCAGACCGGATTTGCAAGAACAGGCAAAATGTTCTGCACAGATCATGAAGGTGTGAGACCCGACATTATCATCGTAGGAAAAGCCCTCGGCGGCGGCGTTTACCCCGTATCAGGCATTCTTACCGATGATAAAATTATGGATGTCTTCACCCCCGGCGACCACGGCTCCACCTTTGGCGGAAACCCCCTGGCCGCAGCAGTGGCAGAAGCAGCCATCGATGTAATAGTAAATGAAAAACTTGCCGAACGGGCATCGGAAATGGGTAAATACTTTGTAGACAGGCTTAATGCCCTCAACAGCCCCCATGTAAAAGAAGTAAGAGGAAAAGGACTTCTTATCGGAGTGGAAATCAAGAAGGAATCAGGCGTAGCCAGACCCTTCTGCGAGGCTCTGATGGAAAACGGAATTCTTGCAAAAGAAACCCACCATCAGGTTATCCGCTTTGCCCCTCCTCTGGTAATTTCAAAAGAGGAAATCGATTGGGCAATCGAAAGAATCGATACAGTCCTTAACAAAAAATAATGAAACCTGACAATGAAGTCAAAACAGCCGGGGGCGAAAATCCCCCGGCTGAAAAAAAGAATCTGGTTCCAGGTATAGCTGTGTTTCTGACATCCCGGCTATGCTGGGTTGTTGCTTTTTGTATAGTTCCTTTTCTCGCTCTCTCGTTCAAACATAAAGCTATAGGCACAAGCGTTTTCTTTGCCTTTGCCGAGATTTTCTTCTATGTGGGACTCTTTATGCTGGGAAAGGAAGGCATTAAGATCATAAAAGAGCGGATTCACCCTAAAAACTGGAAGAGCTGGTTCAAAAAGAAAAAAACTGTTGAAGAAACCACAGAGATTATAGAGACGGAGGCGAATCCCGCATCGCCGGTATAAGATGGACAGCGGAAAGAATAAAATAAATAAACTCACTCTTTTTTTCATATTGGGAGTATTCTTGCCATTTATGGCTTTTTTTGTATGGTTCGGATTTACACACAACGGAGAAAACAGACATAAATCCGGACATAAACAGGGAACAGCAGCTCCCGCCCCAACACCTGCAAAAACCGACATACTCGAACCTACCACAGGCTGGAAAAACCCTGTGGAAAACCATTACGACGAAGATAATTTCATTTTTGAAGCCCGGAAAAAATATCTGCCTAAAGAGATATGGGATCTCAGCAACGGCAAAACACAGGATTTCGAAAAAGAAGAAAAGGCAATGCGGGAAGCTATTGCAAAAAATCCGGGCAATACCGATGTCCTCTACCTCCTCGCCTACAATCAGTTTGACAGGGAAAAATATGACGAGGCTATCAAAATATTTGAGGATATTCTTAAAATAAAACCGGATGAGGAAAGGGCTGTTGAAGGCAGAGCCTATGCATGGTATAAAAAGGAACTGTATGCCACTTCCAAAAAAATGGCAATAGAAGCTCTGAAAAAATATCCCAGAAACCCCAGACTGATGCATGTTCTCGCCGGCAGTTATCTTTTTGGCGAGAGAAACCCCCATAAAGCTATCGAAATCTACGAAAAGGCAATCAAAGTTGACCCCAACGATGTCCGCCTCTGGCTTGGATGGGGTGAGAGTTATCTTGAAATAAAGAGTCCTGAGGCAAGTAGGAAAGGCGTGGAGATTCTTACCGAATGCATCAGGAGATTTCCGAAATACCATATTGCATATATTGTAGTGGGTGAAGAACACCAGCTTCAGGGAAACTACCGCGAAGCGGTTAGATTCCTTGAAAAATCAATGGAACTTGATCCCATTTATTACAGAGCTTACGCCGATATCGGTGATATGCTCGTTGACCTCGGCAGATATAAGGAAGCTGAAGCTTATTACCAGAGAACGCTGAAAACGAACCCCCGTTATGAAGCTCTTATCTACACCCAGATAGGCAGGCTTTATGTGATTCTGGGAAATCCCGAAATGGCTGAAAAATGCTTCAGGGAAGGCATCAGCGTTCATAAAGACAATCCTGAGGATAATCAGGAAAAGGCAATGGCTTACCTCGAACTTTCCAGACTGGAAAGCAAAAGGAAAAACTTTGCCAAAGCCCGTGAATACATAGATAACGCCTTTAAGGATTTTCCCCATTACGAATACAACCATTATTACCTTGCCCTCCTTTATCTTGATGAGGGGAAATTTGCACAGGCTGAAAAGCAGCTCCGGAAAAGTTATGATAAAAACACTCCTGAAGACTCCATGGAACCTTTCGAAATCGACTATGGATTTGCCAGAATCTACGCAGCAGCGGGAAAATTTGACAAAGCTATGAAAAACCTTGAGGCAAGCGCTGCAGCTCTCAATTCATACAGAAAACTATCGATTTACAATCAGTCCCTTCGGGATGAATATATGGTTAAACTCCGGGATTATCCGGGATACGCAGGCTTCAAATCGGAAATGGAAAAACTCCGGGATTCGCTGCCCAAACTTATCGTAAATAAAAATCTGCTGAAACTCAGATATGAGGAAGAACAGAAAAGAGAGGATGAAGAAGATTGACGGCATCAGGCATCTTTTGTAAAAAACGGACAGATGGATTCCGTCCGGTAAAAACCACCCTCTTCTTTTTTATGGTCGTTGCCCTGTTTATGTTTTCTGGTTGCGGCGGCGGACAGGGGCAGTCCCCCGGTCCTGATAATCCTGATGCAAAGGTAAAAAATCCGGGCGCTGTAAACTCACCGCCTCCCCGTTATGACGAGGACGCCAATATCAGGGTTTCAAAAAGAAAATATGTGCCTAAGGAAGTCTGGGATGTGGAAGGCACTCCCAATCAGGAAAAGGAAAGAATGTACCTCGGCAAGGCTCTTGAAAAAGATCCCGATAACCCTGAGATCCTTTTTCTCCTCGGTTTCAACAACCTTGAAGCTAACAGGCAGGATGAAGCTCTCTCCTATTTCAAAAAAGCTATTGAGAAGAAACCTGATTACAAAGTGGCTTACCAGAACCTCGCAGACCTCTATCTGAGAAAAAAAGACTACAGCGAAGCTGAAAAAACAGTAGAATCGGGTCTGAAGTATTTTTCCAATGATCCAAGCCTTGTAAACTCAATGGTTCAGATAAAACTGGAACGGGACGGAGATTCAAAAGGAGCGGAAAAGATTATCCTCAGTGCAATGAAGGACAAATCTTCGGATCCCCGTCTTAATTTTGCCCTTGCCCAGATTTATTTCGAACAGGATGAAAACGAAAAGGGAATGAAACTCCTCGAAGACAGCGTGAAAAACTTCCCACTTTATCCCAACTCGTATATTCTTCTTGCGGAAAAATACAGGGATGAGAAAAAAGATCCCAATTCCGGAATCAAACTTCTCAATAAGATTATCGAACTTGTTCCTTCCTACAGCGATTCGTATATGGCTCTCGGCGACCTGTATCTTGACAAAGGCGAATACAGAAAAGCTGAAGCTCAGTACACCCTGTGCCTGAGTAAAAATCCCGACAGTCCGGGAGAAATCTACATTCAGACCGGAAAAGCCTATCTTGGTATGAACAGGCCCGCAGGAGCAATCAGAAATTTCCGGCGCGCCCTTGAACTAAAACAGGGTAATGAAGATGATCCCATAGAACTGGAAGCACTCCTCGGAATAGCAAAGGCTCACATTCTGAAGGGAAATCAGACCGAAGCGGAAAATGCATTAAAGGAAGCAGCTTCAAAAAAGAAAAACAATCCTTCTGTAACCCTCGTCAAAGCAGATCTCCTATATTCACAGAAGAAATACGATGAAGCCCTGAAGCTTCTGCAGTCAGTAAAAAGCGGCAAAGACGAGGAAGATGACGATAACATAGTATGGGAAAAACACTGGCGCATGGCTCGTATCTGTAAAAAAACAGGCAGGACGGATATGGCGGAAAAGTATCTCAAAGAAGCTGTGAAAGAAGCTCCTCCCTACAAGAAGGAACTCATCGAAAACTCAGTTGAATAATAACAGATTGTGTTTTGTTAAAAGACATAAGACAGCTTCGCTTTAAAAAACAAAAAGGGGAATGCTGAGTCAGGCTTAGCGCTGTAAAAGCCTCCTTGTTTGTTAATATTGAAAACAGAAAGGTAATAACTGATGGACAACAACTTTGAAACTCCTGAAATGGAACTTGAAAATGATAAACTGCAGAGAACTCTTGATGAAGAACAGATGCTGAAGGATGTCCTCAAACGCAGATTTGCCGCGCTGGGCTCCTATTCACCCAACGATGCGGAAATTCTGGCTTACAGACTGGCTGAAATAGTCGTATGCTCCAAAAATCTTTATCTGCACGATTTCAATGAGCTTGTTGAAAAACACGACGGCGACGAGCAGGAAACATGGAATTCCGTAATGGGAATGCGTATGAATCTTCTTCATATCAAAGACTGTATCGAAGAATTTGATATTATGCTCCTTGAGCTGATGGAAGGCAAAGACGAAGAGGATGAAGACGAAGAAGGTGAAAGTGATGACGAAGCGGATATTTCCGGCAATTAATGTTCTGCTTGCAGCCTTTTTTATAATTCAGGTTTCCGGTTGCTCCCTGTTCTCGGATAAGGGATCCCCGGTCCCGACGGTTACTGTTACTGAAACCGTATTTGTTACTGTAACTCCCGGAGGAAAGCCTCAGTCCGGAGGGATCGATACTTCTTCAAAGGAAGTCATCACCCCCCCGGGGCAAGCTTATAAGCTGACAGGCGAATTTACCGATATTGAGAAACACCCCGATAAAAAGATTATTATGGATCTTGCCCGCAAAGGGTTCATCACCGGTTTTTCCGATGGAAGATTCGAACCGGGCAGACCCATAAGCCGGGCTGTTTATGTACTTTGGCTTTATAACGCCGCAGGCTGCAAAACACCGCTTGCGGATGCGGAAAGTCCGACATTCCCGGACCTGCCCAGAGACCACTGGCTTTATCAGATAATTGAGGGAATGGTTGAAATCGGAGGCTTCAAAGGCTATCCCGACAATACTTTCAGACCCGATGAATTTCTGACCCGTCAGGAATGGTGCGTTATCAGCTCGTTTTTCGCCGCTGACCCTCAATATGTTATTGATACTGTGGACACATTCCCGGATCATTTCAAACTCTGCAAATACAACGACGCAGCAAAGGTAAGCAAACCCAACAGGAATTTTGTTGAACACGCATGCGCAAGCCAATGGTGCGAAACAGTATTTGGAAGGAATCTGAGAAAAGCCCCCTTCAACCCCGATAAACCGGTAACAAGGGCAGAAGCAGCAAAGTTCATATATGAATTTCAGGGAAGCCTGAAGGTTAACTGATGTGATTTAGGGTAGAATGATGAAGGTTAAATGATCAAGGTGAACCGGTGAGGTTTAACTGGTGAAAGTAAACTGATGTGGGTTAACTGATGAAGAGTGAACTTGTGAGGTTACACTGGCGAAAGTGAACTTGTGAGGGTTAGCTGGTGAAGATTAACTGATGAGGGTGAACTTGTGAGGGCTAACTGGTGAAAGTAAACTGATGATTTGAGTGGATTATACTAATTCATTGACATTGCGCCTGTCCCCCGGTCCCCAAAACCAACCGCCAACCGCCAGTAAACCCAATAACCACAAGCTTCG
>JAJTBE010000092.1 GCA_021287065.1 Bacillota bacterium | reverse complement strand
AATGCCCATGAATTAAGGCACGAATTTATCCTACCGCTCACGAGAATTATGCCTATTCGCCAAGCTCCCGGAGAAAACTTTTTGAAAAAAGTTTCCTCCGGACCTCCATCCCAAAACTTTTGAATCGGGGGACCGACCGGGGACCGTCAGAGGGAACCACGCTTTTTTGGAAAAGCGAGGTTACCCTCCGAACCTCCCTCCTTGAAAAACAGGAGTATTGGGTCCGGGATTTGAGTGTATTTTTCTAATTCAGCGGCATTGCCTCCGAACCTCCCTCCTTGAAAAACAGGAGCATTAGGTCCGGGATTCGAGTAAATTTTACTAATTCAGCGGTATTGGATTTATCACACCCCGGAGGCTTTTCATAGTTTATCTTCCGAATACACATATACTTTTCCTGCGGTTCCGTCCACTCTTATCTGTTGTCCCGTTTTTATGAGTTTTGTTGCGGAACCTGTGTTTACTACGGCGGGTAGGCCATATTCCCTTGCTACAATACTGCCATGGCTCAGCATTCCGCCCATATCTGTTATAAGTGCTGCTGCGGTGAGAAAATATGGAGTCCATCCCGGATCTGTGAATGGAGCTATGAGGATTTCACCTGGCAGCACCTGTTGGTGGTCGTCTGCGGAGAGGATCACTCTTGCAGGTCCTTCTGCTATACCGGGGCATACGGCGATTCCCTTGAGTATGTGGCATTGTTTTTTGCCGTCCGATTCCATAACAGGCATAGGTGTCTGAATGAGCTGGAGGGGTGAATTTTCCCAGTCTGAAACCGTAAAATCTTCCGGGTTGTATTTTCCTGAAATTACCGGAGCTGGGGAGAGATACCGGTTTTCTTCAAAAGCTGCCTTTCGGTTTGCGATTATTTCCTTTACAGTTTCAGGCTTTCCGCTCTGAAGCAACTCTCCAAGTTCATTAAGATAAAGAAAGAAAACATCTTCCTGTTGTTCAATTTTGCCGGATTTAACAAGCCTGACTCCGCTTTCGAGGATAGACTTCCGAAGGGGAAAGAAGGCTCTCATCCACTGGCTTTTCAGATTTTCCCTCAATTCAAGACCTTTAAGGGATTTTGAAACCACGATTTTAAAAATCAGGCGGTTTATGGGATTTCTTATTTTTTTCAGGCATTGTGATAACAGAGCTTCTTTTTCCTTTGCCCTTTCTTCCCTGATTTTAGCTGGGTTGTGTTTATCCATACTTTTCATACAGTTTCTTATCAGATCAAGAACATAGTCGGGTTCTTCAGCCCAGCGGGGGGTGTAGATATTAACCTCGCCTCTTGCGTGGTGTCCGTGGCTGAACATAAAGGAATCCCAAAGCTGGATAAAATCCCTTCCTTCATTTGAATTACCGAGTTTTTCCATAACTGTTGAAAAGCTGCCTTTTATGATTACATCTCTGACTGAGCTGTTGTTATGGGCTGTTTCCGCAAGATTCCAGAGTTCCATGGCTCCGTTGGCGCTTTCCATATCCGCTGAACCTGAGAGAAGTTTATTGGGGATTGAACCGGTGCTGTCGCCGAGCCATTTTTCACACAACTGAAATAGTGTGGTTGAAAGACCCATTCCCATGCCGGCAACCTGAAGAAGAAGATCGGAGCCTTTCATTGCGCCGCTGACTGTGCCGGTGATAATACTGCGTAGCTGTTCATCGGAAAGGGATTTAACATCGGTTCTCATTGCTTTATCTACTTCAGCACGCATATTCCGCAGGAATTTATCTTCATCAACAAATATAAGGTTGAACAGCAGCTTTGCCATTATGCCGGGCATTGCAATCAGTGCTGAGAGAGATGCTTTTTTTCTTTTTGCTTTTTCTTCAGGTGTAATGGGAGGGCTTTTTGGAAGCATTTCAATAACATTGTCGGGCAGTGGTGAACCTCCGGGCTGCCGGGACTGCATTCCTCCGAATGAATCGCGGAGTTCCATTTTGCTCAGTCCGGGCATGCAGGTGAGAAGTCTTGTGAATGTTGTAATATTGGCGTATGCTCTTCCACCTGCCAGAGCGATAAAAGGCTGGGAGCCGAAGTCAATCTTCAGCAAATTGGCAACAAAGAAGAAAAGCCCCTTTACGCTTTCGCTGGCAATATCAAAAGCAAGAGGAGTGAGGACTCCGGGCATGAGTTCGCCCACATTGACGCTGCTCCATATATCATATCCGTCAGAAGTGCCGCCGGTGGTGATATTTCTCGATTGCAGGATAAACAGTTCGTTTCCGGCAAAAGCCCATTCAATATCCTGTGGAGAACCGAAGTGCTTCTCAATGCTGAGTGCTGTCTGAATCAGTTTCTCCAGAAGAACTTCTGTCAGGGGGATGTTATGTTCTGTCAGAATCTGCCGGGGATGTGTATTTTTATCAAAGCCTGCAGCGAAAGGTGCAGCTCTTCCTGAAACCAGTTCATCACCGAGACCTTTCACCATTTCGATTATGATTCTGTTTCCATCTCCCGTTACGGGGTCTGCTGTAAAAATAACTCCGGAAAAGTCTGCGGGGACCATTTTCTGGATGATTACAGCCATAGTAAGGGAGGTTTCCGGGATATTATTTTTCCTTCTGTAATTCCATGCTCTATCAGTCCATACCGATGCCCAGCATTTGAATATGCTTTTTATAATCTCTTCGTTTCCCTTTACATTGAGAAATGATTCGTATTGTCCCGCAAAGGATGCATTCGGCAGATCTTCGGCGCTTGCGCTTGAGCGTACGGCAAAAAGGGTTTCAGTGCCTGATTTTTCCGTTATTCCGCTTATTTCTTCATTCAACTGCTGATAAATCGGGGATGAATGGGGAATTCCGCAAAAAGATTCCCGTATAAATGAAAGATCCGGTTTTTCCGGTTTTGGTGAATTTACTTCCTGTTCTGATTTCTGAAGAATTAATCCTGATGCATTTCCGAAAGCTTCTGCGGTGAGGTAGTATGTTTCAGGCACAGGAAAACCTGCTTCAATAAGTTTACGAAGGTTCAACCCTTTTCCGCCGATTTGGGATACGGCAGAATTATCATTATCCGGTGTGATTATATATCTGTTCACAGAAGCCCGCCTCTCTTGAACATAAGCCATGTTCAGGACAGGAAACCGGCTTTTTCAAAAAGCGGATTTCCCAGGAGCATATTCGATATTAATTTTCTAAAGTCCCTGTTCGTCGGGTGCTCTCTGGAGGAGTCCTTTTTCCACCACATTTCTGTTTACGGAAGGTCCCACTTCCACTTTTTCGTATGGGAATGCTTTGAGGGCGATGGAGAGCCAGAGTTCGCCCTGAGAGCCTTTGTATATAACTCTTGTGAAGATGTCGTGGGAGTCAAATTCCAGAACATAGTTCTGATATGTCAGTTTCTGATTTACAAAATCATACAGACCCCAGTATTTGAGCGTAACCTGTTTGGCAAGCTTCATTCCGATTTCGCCGTCAAGGTTCATCCATACCCGGTTTTCCATATCGTAGTTGGAACCGAGGATGAATTTCCATTCTTTCGAAGGAACATATTCGAGCCGGGGAATGAGTGACTGATACTGTTTATGCTCCATATCGTATCCGCCGTTGACCTGAAGCCTGAGGTTTTTCTGGTTGAAGTATTCGAGGGTTCCGCCGAGGATGTTGTATTTGTCGAAATAGTCCATAGCCAGCGGTGAAAAGCCGTTTTTATCCTGAACAAAATATGTGCCGATGATGGAAAAATCCCGGCCGAATTTCTGTTCAAGACCAAGATAACCTCTGGCTACATATTTCTTTTCCCCTGTTCCGTAGAGAAGCTGCCTGTATCCGCCTGCCATTGCCACATTTGTGGATGGAGTAACCGAATAGACATTGTTGAGGAGTGAAAATTTCAGATCTCCCCTTGCGGTATTGAGGTTTGTGGGCATTTCCGTAAAGTTGCCTGCAGCTACCGATGTACGGCATGCAAAGGGTCCTACATTGAAAATATGACTTCGTGCTGCAAGTTCAGGTTCACGGTTTACATAAAATTTTCTGTCACCCCAGGTTCTATCGTAAACAAGGTAAGAATCAAAAATATCGCCCCTGTAAGTCAGGCTTCCCACTGTGTTCAGCCTGTACTGTTTCTGAATGGCGGTTTCCGATGAAAGGTAATCGAATACTGCCTGAGTTTCCCACCGGTTGTCGATGTTCATTCTGCAGTAGAAGTTGGCTCCGTAGTTTCTGTTTTCCCCTTCTATATAGTCGTGCATATAGAGGGCTGACATATAGTTGTCAGTCAGTTTACTCAGATAAAAATCGGCATTTTTGATGTTGGGGGATGAGTATTCGGGGAACTCATATCTCTCTGTGCTGTAGTTGAAAGACATAAAGTAATTGCCCGGAAAACGGTAGTAAGTGCGGTCTGAAAAATTATACCGGCTTGTCGGCGACTGGGATGAACCCATACGGTAATAGTAAACCTTGCCTGCGCCTTTTTCGCCCAGATGGTAATAATGCTCGATGCCTGCGCCGATTCCCACTTTGCGGTACCAGTCGATATGGACGGTTCCGTAATCTTTCTCGCCCATCAGATAGCCTATGGATTCCTTTACATATTCGCCTTCCTGCTGGTTTCTTCCAATCTGGGGGATCAGCGACTGTCTTGCCCTTGGATCTCTCTGGCGCAGTGGGAATACAGTATTACGCATACCGAGGAGCTGCTTTCCCCCAAAAATGAATCTTGCCTTGCGGACTATCATTTTTTCCCTTGGGAAAATTATGATTTCATCGCCGGTAATGTGGTAATGGTC
Source organism: Bacillota bacterium (assembly GCA_021287065.1). Lineage (GTDB taxonomy): Bacteria > Vulcanimicrobiota > JAJTBE01 > JAJTBE01 > JAJTBE01 > JAJTBE01. Next base: position 44,704 of record JAJTBE010000092.1, on the reverse strand, counting down.
GTTGGGAGGCAGCACATCACAGGATGTTACCTTTCCGTTTTTGATATAAATGCGGTTCTGTTCCCATTGAACCTGTTTTCCCCAGAAGAATATGGTCTTCTGAAGTTCAACATCGCCCACCGCTATATTATCGGCATATCCGAATGCGTCGGTGATGTTGGCGGACTGCGTCATAAGGTTGTACATAAGGGATGAACCGGTAATTCTGTCGGTTCCTTTTGATATTGCCACATTTCCTTCGGCATTTATATCCTTTGAATACTGGTTGTATGTGATTTTATCCGCATTAACCTTAACTCCGCGGTAATCGATGACCACATTGCCGGTGGCTGTGGCTACTCCGCCTGAGTTTCTGATTTCATCGGCGTTTATAGTTACCCTGAAAGGGCCTTCCCCTTCTTCAAGAACGAGTTTGCCTGCTTTGGGGTTGTTTTGTCCGTATGTTTTGCCTTCTGTAGCCCAGAAACGGGTTCTGCGGTAAAACTTATTGATGTTTTCCCTCTGAGCCGCCACTGATGTAGCAGTGGTGGGCCTGCTGCCCATATTGTCGGTGTTTCTTATGCTGCTGCTTTTATCTTCATCCGAAACATCAATACCGGGCAGGGTGAATGCATCTGCAAAATCATTTCCACTGCCGGGCAGATTGTTTTCGAGTCTTGACTTAGGTTTTGCCTGCTTCTCTTTTTCCTGTTCTTCCTCTGAGGGTGCAGCATCAGGTTTAACCACCTGATAGGACGGCTGGGTCATAAGGTTTCTGAGGGCTGTGAAGCGGTTATACTGGGTTTTCCGCCAATCTTCCCTTGCAGGATCAGCTTCAGGGGGAACCATGCTTTCCCATACTACTACAAAAGGCTCTCTGATAACCCAGTCCGCAAGGGAGAGAAGCCCGGAAGACTGACTGAATGTGACAGGCTCCCGTTTTTCCTTATCGGGCATATATTTGAGTTTGCATATATCTTTGCTGTATCCTGAAGGAGAACACAGTAAAATAAGACTGACGGCAAGCGCAGCCCGAAATAAAGAAACAATATGGGATATGCCCAATTTCATGCACGAAGTGTTTGACGAAATAACATGTATTCCTTTAAAATTTTTATATTTGCTTCTGAAGAAAATCATCATATAAACAATAATCAAACTTATGGAGTTCCAAAAGGAAACAACAGGGTAGTTCCATAATATTTCAGCTAATTAAGTTCCGAGGTGTTGTTCATGTTTATAGTAGTCAGCGGGCCCATTGGGGTCGGCAAATCAACAGTAACCCGTATTTACTCACAGATTGCAGGCTTTGAGCCGTTGTTTGAAACGGTTGAGGGCCATCCCTATCTTGAGAAGTTTTATCAGAACCCAAAAGAATACTCATTCCGTACACAGGCTTTCTTCCTTTGGGACAGGTTTAACAAGCATTATCAGGCAGTTAACAGCGGCAAAAAGATTATTGCCGACCGTTCCATCTATGAAGATGCTATTTTTGCCACTGTTCTCAACCGCAGGGGCGAAATGGATGACGACGACTTTTTCAAGACTTACAAACCCCATTTTAAGATTCTTACCAATATTCTGACTCCTCCCGATCTGATGATATATCTCCGGGCATCCCTCGACACGCTTATGTACCGAATTGATAAACGCTCAAGGGATATGGAGGCGACAATCCCCCGTTCCTATATGCAGATGCTTCAGGATGCTTACGAGGAGTGGATTGACGAGTATCCCCACAAAAAACTTATAGTAGAAACCGACGATCTGGATCTCACCTGTGATCTGCACTGCGACTGGATGGATCTCTTTGCGGCTATTCACAACAAGCTGATGAGCAATGAACTTCCCGACGAGGCAGTCAGTCTGAAATGGCTTAAAAGAGAATTTCCGCAGATCAGAAAGAATAACGGAGCCTCAAAAGGCTACAATCAGATTCTGACTACAGTTTAATTTAGGGCAGGAAATCTATGCAGGACATCGTCCAGTTTGCCGGCGTCCCTCTTCTACCGGAAGTATGGAGGGACAGGCCGGAAATTATTTATGAATATTTTAAACGCAGGCCTCTTTACGAGCGTCTGTGTATGGAAGTGGCATTTGTTCTTGAAAATTCGCTCAGGGACAGGAATATTGCTATTTCTTACATAAAACAGCGTGCAAAGGAACTTAACAGTTTTCTCGAAAAACTTGAGAGAAAAAAATACAAGGACCCCTTTGCGGAAATTACGGATCTGGCAGGGGTCAGAATAGTCTGTCTGTATCCCAGCGATATAGACAAAATAGAAAATGTTATATTTGATACATTCGATGTGGTGGAAAAAGTTGATAAAAGGCACACGGAATCAACGGAAGACTACGGATATTCCGCAGTTCATTTTCTGGTAAAGCTCGGTAATGATTTCTCCGGCGCCCGGTATGACAATCTGAAGGATCTGGTGTGTGAAATTCAGACCAGAACAGTTCTTCAGGATGCGTGGGCAGCTATCGAGCACCACCTCGCATATAAAAAACGTTCTCTTATTCCTGAGGAACTATGCAAGCGGATTCACTCTCTTGCGCATGTTCTTGAAAAAGCAGATGTCCAGTTTGAAGGGATTCGGCAGGAAAGGCTTGCATATATCAGAGACCTCGAATTCAGCAAGAAGAAGCAGGATTTCCTCTCAAGGGAAATTAATCTGGACTCCTTCCGCGCTTTCTGCGAATGGGCTTTCCCTGATGCGGAAAAGGAAGAGGAGAGTATGTATTTTAACCGTATTCTCAAATGGATTAACGGAGACAGTTACAAAACTCTCGGCGATCTGGACAATACGCTGAAGTATGCTTCCCCAGTCCTTGAGGATGTTATTGCTGATCTTGCCGTGCTTATGCAGACAAGAGGTATTGAAATCAAGTCCTGGACAAATCTTGCCCGGATTCATATTACTCTGGCAATTGCCGATAAAGGCTTCAGGGAAAAGTCGGAAGCCTCACCCGGTTTTCAGAAGATCCTGGAAAAGTATGACAAAATCCTTGGCGAAAACAATGAGAAAGTGAAGGAACAACGCTATTGAAGAGTTTAAAGATTTTTTTCAAATTAAGTGACGATGTTCGTAAAAATCGCAAGGGTATCTATAACCTGATCCTGTTTCTGAACTCCCAATACAATCCGAAACTAAGGATTTTCCCCCTCCTTGCTGAGGACAAAGGCGACAACACTGCTCCTATCGGCATAGCCCTTTATGGAAGCCATGATGAAATCAAGAGAATTTCCGGCGAAGTGTTTGAGTATCTCGAAGACCGCTCGGTTGCATTCAAACAGGAAGAAGCCGACATTGATGTGGAAGGATTTATGGAATACAATCCTCCCATCTTCGATGATTTGTCGTCGGATGAAATAGAAAGAATACTGGCAGAACGCTCCTTCGGGTTTGGCAAACTCCCCCGTTCACTCAGCGAACAGGAACAGAGATCCTACGAACTCTGGAGAAACCTGCGGGCAGGCATTGCCTTCTACAATCTGAAAATGCCTGAAGACGCTATGCCCCTTCTCGAAAAAGTTCTTAATGAAGACCCTGATAATTTTGAAGCTAACCATCATATGGCTCTTGTGTATGATGTAATGGATGATACAGACAAAGCAATTGAACATTTCAAAAAAGCCCTCGAAGGAGATCCCGGATCGGGAGCATCCCATTTCTTCCTCGGCAATACTTATCAGAAACTGCAGCAGTATGAAGAAGCTATTGAACATTACAAAACAGCAATAGCTCTTGATCCTGATGTTCCCATTATTTACAACAACCTCGGATGGGTTTTCTACCAGAAGGAAAAACTGGATCAGGCTATCAGAGCATTCGAACAGGCTATTGCACTTGATCCCGATATGCCTTTCCCCCACAACGGCCTTGCCTGCGTGCTTCAGGAAAAGGGACTTCTGGAAGACGCCGCAGAGGAATTCGAAACAGCTATTGATCTTTTCCCCGACTACTCCGCAGCACATCTGAAACTGGGCTGGACTTATTATCTGATGGGGGATTATGATTCTGCTGTTTCCGAATATACACGGGTGATTAAAATTGCAGATGATCCTTCATACATCCTCAATGCCCATTTCAGTCTTGGACATACCCTTCTCGCAAGGGAAGAGTATATCGGTGCATACGAAGCTTTCAGCAAAGTTGTGGAAATAGATCCCGAACATGTGGACGCCCGCTATCACCTGGGACTGGTTGCCCTGAAGATGGAAATCTTTGATGAAGCAGTCAAACATCTTGAAGCAGCTGTGAAACTGGATCCCCATATCAATGCCGAAGTATATAAAAATCTTGCTTTTGCCCATATACATGCCGGCAATTTTGACAAAGCACTGAAGCACTGTGCCATTTCGCTGAAAAACGAACCGGAGGATCCGGAGATATTCGAGCTGATTGGTGGAATTTATGCACAGAAGAAAAGCTGGGAAAAAGCAATTCAGTTCTTCAAAAAGACTCTGGACCTCAATCCCAACTCTGCACAGACTCATTTCAACCTTGGCTGGGCTTACGAAAATGTTGATAATCTTGATGCCGCAGTTGAACAGTATAAGAAAGCTATCCAGATCAACCCCGATTGGATGGAAGCTTATTCCAATATGGCATGGCTTTATGTGAAGCAGAATAAGAATGATGAAGCTGTGGTTCTGTTTGAAAAAGCCCTTGAACTGCAGCCTAACAATCCGTATCTGCTCAACAATGTGGGCTGGTTCTTTGCGGATATAGGCAAATTCGACGAAGCTCTTAAATATCTGAGAAAAGCGATCGGTCAGGATCCCAACAATCCCAATATTCACAACAATATTGCAGTAGCTTATCTGAAGATGGGAGATCTGTCAAAAGCCAAATCCAACTTCGAGCATGCCCTTCAGCTGGACTCCGACAAACAGCATTCTGCGGTTTCATATTACTACCTCGGCAATATAGCCTATGACGAAGGCTTTAAGGATCAAGCCCTTGATTATTACACCAAAGCTCAGGAAACAGATGCGGAATATGCGGAGCCTTTCTTCAAAATAGGCAAACTTCTGCTGGAAAAAGGCGAAAAAGCCAAAGGCGAAAAAACTCTCAAAACCTATCTGAAAATGAAAGCTGACGGAGAATTTTCTGACGAAGCAAAAGTCCTTCTTGGTATGGATCCCAATGCGGTTTTAGAAGAAGAACCGGCTAAGGAAAAAGAGGCAGAGGAGAAACCGAAAAAAGCAAAAGCTGCCACTAAAGAGCCTAAAGAACCTAAAGAGCCTAAGGAACCTAAGGCACCAAAAGAATCCAAAGCTCCGAAGGCGGCAAAGAAAGAAGCGGCTCCCAAGAAAACTTCTGCAAAGAAGAAACCTGCCGAACCGGAGAAAGAGCCGGAGAAAGAGGAGAAAGAGAAGGAAGAATAGGATGAATATTCTCAGAGCGGCTCTCTGCCAGATAAATACGACTGTCGGGGATTTTAAAGGCAACCGGGACAGAATTATTGACTACATCGAAAAAGCCCGAAAAGCGGAAGCTGATGTGGCAGTCTTTCCCGAACTGTGTATTACCGGATACCCTCCGGAGGATCTGGTCCTCAGAACAGACTTTATAAATGCCAATCTTGAAGCCCTTGAACAGGTTGCGGCAGCATCAAAGAACATTGCCGTGGTGGTGGGCTTTGTTGAAAGGCACGAACAGGTTTACAATTCTGCTGCATTTATATATGACGGCAGAATTTACGGCATATACCGGAAAATGTTCCTTCCCAATTACGGCGTCTTTGATGAAAAACGCCACTTCAGCGCCGGACAGCAGGCTTCAACCTTCACCTTCGGCGACACTGTTTTTGGCGTTAATATCTGCGAGGATATATGGTATCCCAACGGACCCGCAGCCCTTCAGACAGAAGCGGGAGCCGGAATTATCCTCAACCTTAACGCTTCACCCTATCAGACCGGAAAATGGAAATTCAGGGAGAGGATGATTTCAACAAGAGCATCCGACAATGCAGCCTATGTCCTTTATGTAAATGCCGTCGGCGGACAGGACGAGCTTATTTACGAAGGCGGAAGCATTGTTCTTGATCCCACTGGTGAAAAAATCGCAAGAGGCAAATTCTTTGAGGAAGATTTGATTCTGGTAGATCTCGAACCGGAACTTCCCTTCAGAACAAGACTCCATGACCTCCGCCTCCGGGAGAGGATGAGCATACCGGGCCTTGACAGCATGGTTTCGAACTATGTGATACCTGTGCCCGACAAACCGAGGAAAAAGACTTTCTTCCCCTCAGCTCAGCTCGCATTTTCACCCCCGGTTGATGAAGAAATCTATAAAGCTCTGGTTCTTGGCGTCAGGGATTATGTAATCAAAAACGGATTTAAACAGGTTGTTATCGGAATCAGCGGCGGAATCGATTCCGCACTGGTTGCCGCTATAGCTGTTGATGCACTTGGACAGGACAATGTAACCGGAATTTTCATGCCCTCAAAATACACTTCCGACATAAGCAGGGATGATTCGTTCAAACTGGCGGAAAATCTGGGATTCAAACTTCTTTCAATCCCCATCGACGATATGTTTGTCCAGTATGAAAAAGCACTCAATCCCTGGTTCAAAGGACTGGAAGAAGATGTTACCGAACAGAATATTCAGGCAAGAATCCGGGGAAATCTGCTGATGGCATATTCCAACAAGTTCGGCGCCCTCGTTCTTACCACAGGAAACAAGAGCGAAATGGCCGTGGGATACGCCACCCTTTACGGAGATATGGCAGGCGGTTTTGCCGTAATTAAGGATATTCCCAAAACCACAGTGTATGAAATGGCAAACTACAGGAATGCATCGGGAGAGGTTATCCCACAGAGGATCATTACAAGACCTCCTTCCGCAGAACTCAAGGAAGATCAGCAGGATACCGACTCACTGCCTCCTTACGACATCCTCGATCCCATTCTCAAAGCTCTGATCGAAGAAGACAGGGATTTGGCGGATATTGTTTCTATGGGATACGACAAAGATGTTGTGGCAAGAGTGGCTAAACTGGTTCATATAAGTGAATACAAGAGAAGACAGGCTCCCCCCGGTATTAAAATATCGCCGAGAGCCTTTGGAAGAGACAGAAGAATACCCATTACAAATAAGTTCTGAAACAGAGTGATATACTATGAGAAACGGTAAGCAAAAAACGGCAGGAATTATTCCTGCCTTAATTTTATTCTTAATCTTATTTATACAGGGATGCGGTCATAACGGAAGCCCGGTGACTCCTGCCGCACCCGCTGTTGTTGTTTCAGCTTCTCCCGGAACTCCTCCGCCCCAGAAAGGCACTGAATACAACCCTAACCCCTCATCTATGGGTAATCTGCCTAAGTTCAAGGAACACTTCGATTCCCCCCACGAAGAATCCGATTATTATGTCAGGCATGGTTTTGATTCGTTGAATCAGGGTAAAATCGATGAAGCGGAAAAGAAACTGAAAAAAGCTCTGAAAGCTGAGCCTGGAAATTTTAATGTTCATGACGGTATGAGTATGCTTTACTATGAATCGCATCGGTTTGATAATAGTATTGAGTGCTGCACAAAAGCTATTAAAATAGCAAAAGACACGGATATGTATGAACAGCTTTGTCCAACAACAGTGCTGGTAAGAAGGGGAGCCTGCTATCTCAATCTGAAGAAGTATGATGATGCAATTAAGGATTTCGATGAAGTAATAAGAATCAAGCCGGATTTTGCATTTGTTTATTATGACAGGGGAAGAGCTTATTTTGGAAAAGGGGACTGGGACAAAGCAGAAGCTGATTTTAATACTTCTCTTAAACTGGATAAGGAACAGCGCTTTAAATCCATTTCAGAAGACTATCTGAAACAGATTGCGGAAAAGAAGGGGAAGCAAAAATGATAAAGAGGGATGATATTCAGAGCATTACCACAGGCAGTCCGGACAGACTGCCGAAAGCCACCGGAATTCCAATCAGGGGGAACATAAAGCCGGCGCCCGCAGCGGCTGAATCCACGGTTAGCAGTATTATTCCTTCTGAAGAAGATGAGACAAAACATAGCTGCGAAGAATTGCTGATTGGCGGAGATCAGCCTGAACCGACAGGTATAAGCGCCAGAGAGAAAAACAGGACAAAACCAATGCCGCAGACGACAGAAAAGAAAAAACTCAGGAAAAGAAAGTCGAAACCGCTTCAAAAATTAAGGAACTCGATGGAAAAATCAGTAATCTGGGAAACGAAATAACTCAGATGACCTCAGATCTGGAAAAACTCACAGAAGAGAAAAAGGGGGATCCCGATTTTAACCCTGAACCTTATCTTAATGAGATTTTCCATAAAAAATTGGAAATGGAAAGACTTCAGACAGAAAAAGAACAGGAAAAGATAAAGTTCGAATTTTTAAATGCCGGGAAAGGAAGCGGCATTTACGAAGGGGAAACACAAACTCTGACCGAATCGGCAAATCTCGATAAACTGAAGGATACCAGATATAATGTGCAGGAATCCATAAGGAAAAATCTTGAATTTGTTGAAGTTCATCCCGATGACCACAGAAGGGCAGACCTTCTTCCCGACAGGGAAAGCCGGGAGCAGGGCTTAACTTCTGCTGAAAAACTGTCCGATCTGAGGGACAGTATCAGGGAAAACAAAAAAAATCAACAGTGAGGCTTTCATGGCTATTAAAAAATTCGACCATTTCAGCATACTTGCCAAAAAACCTGAGGAAGTAATTGAGTTTTACTCCAAATTCCTCGGCTATTCGCTGAAATATAAAAAAGAAATTCCCCTTATGCATATGAATGTTTTTATGCTGGAAAACAACGGTGAGCTGATGGAAATAATACAGCCCACCGGAACAGACATCAAAATGTCCGACGGACTGAAACATATTGCTTTCTTAAGCGATGATATTGAAGCTGATTTTAAGGATTTTGTGGAAAAAGGCGCACAGATGCTCCATACTGAAATTCAGAGAAGCGGCGATATATCTTTCTTCTTTGCAAAATCACCATCAGGCGAAATGGTGGAAGTTATCCAGCACCCATAAGGACCAATGCCACCCGACTCCACCCCGCCATAAAAATTCCAAAACAAAAAAGGCTGTCCTGAGTTCAGAACAGCCTTTTTTCATAAATTCCGTAGTTTATCTGCTTACGGCAGCAATTGCGTTACTATAGCTTCGTTTAAAAGGCATTATTGCTGCGTGTGCCGATTTACAATCTTCCACCGAGTAGAATGTTTTCGGATCGAAGTTGTGGATTGCATCAATCAGATTATTCAGGTCTTTTCTTCTGATAACTGTGAGCAGTATGTTTACATTACCCACATTGCCTTCCGCATTGAGGGCTGTGTATCCGTAGCCCGCATTAACAATACTGTCTCTGAGTCCGGAAGGATTTTTGTCTGTGATGATTCTTACTACCAGAAGGCCCATCGCAAGTTTTTCCTCAAGAAGGATTCCCACATAGTTGCCTGTGGCGTATCCGCCTGCATAAGCTAAATAACAGAACACATTGGAAAGGTTCTGCATAATCTGTCCTATGGCCATAAGCCAGATGAGGACTTCGAAAGCTCCGAGAATAGGGGCGAGCACTTTTTCTCCCCTTGAAACATAAATAATTCTTATTGTTCCTATTGTTACATCCATGATTCTTGCCAAAAATATTAAAGCCGGCAGAATCACCCATGTGTACAGGTCCGAATGCATTATAGCTGACATATCCGGCATGTTGTTCACCTCTTATTGTTTTTATTCCGTAAAAAAACGCCCTCGCCGTCGTCTGATTGTTCCCGACAAGAACGCGTGTTTCCCTCACATGTTATTAACAACCATATTACAGATTTCTTTCATTTGGTAAAATTGTTTTATAAATTTTTTAACCGGGTTATAGAGATTGTGTAAGAGGGAGATTGCTGGTGTAAGGGAATATTGTTAAAAGACTGGTATTACTTTTGAGGTGTGTAATGCTTGAATACAGGAAAGGTAATTTACTGGAATCCGGGGCGGAAGCTCTGGTTAATACTGTGAATTGTGTCGGAGTTATGGGTAAAGGTATTGCGTTTCAGTTTAAAAACGCGTTTCCTGATAATTTTAAAGCATACAAAAAAGCTTGTGACAGCAAACTGGTAAAAACCGGAAAGATGTTTGTTTTTTCAACGGATACGATCCATACAATTCTTCTCCGTGCATTCGGAAAATTCATAAAAAAAATACCGGCATGCAAGTATTCTCATGTTTTTTTATCAATATAAAGTTAAAGAATATTTAACATCAAATGTGTTGACAGGTTTGGCGACATGTGATAGCTTTAGGGTAGTAATCAAACGGAAATCTTCCTGCGCGTACTGCAGAAATGTGTATGAATGCGGGGGACGAAAGGAGGCGGTGAATAATGATGAACGGATTTGCATCCTCAATGATTGGTTGGTTTACCATGGTTTGCGCTATGGGATACTTTATATGGCTCGAGTTTAAGAAAAACGAACTGGAACCAGACGAAGAAGAAGAGCCTCCAAGTAGCCGCCTCGCCTTTCAAGCGGCGAGATTCTGACTACTATACGAAGCGCAGCTTCCTGTTTTTCTGCCTGCCGGAACAGGCTTCCGGAGTTGATGCAAAATGTCGGGATATGTTCTTGTTCTCAACGCAAGTTATGAATTTTTGAATTTATCCACAGTTAAAAGAGCAATAAAACTCATTTTCAAAGGTAAGGCGGAAGTTCTGGAATTACATCCCACTAAAGAAATTGTTTCCGCCAGCCGGAAAGTGAAAGCCCCTTCGATTATCAGGATGCTTTACCAAATTGTAAGACCGTTTGGTGGCATCCCTTTAACGCGTAAAAATATAATCCTCAGAGACAGACACCAATGCCAGTATTGCGGAAAAACCGGCGATACTGTGGATCACATCATTCCCCGCTCAAGAGGCGGAAAAGATTCCTGGGAAAACTGTGTGTGCGCCTGTGTCAGGTGTAACACCCGAAAAAACAACCGCACTCCCGGCGAAGCGAAAATGGCGCTTCTCAGGCCTCCCAAAAAACCGAGACATATTCCCTGGTTTATCGTAAAAAAAGATGCCGACGCTGTCGGCTGGGATAAATACCTCTACTGGAATACCGATTTGGATTAAAATTCAACATAAGGGATGGTTGTAATAGTGAAAATCAGTGAAAGCTTTAATACTGCCGCTTTAACACCACCGTCTGCGGGAATCGTCAAAAAACCGGAAACAAATGAAGTTTCTGACAAATTTCCCATTCAGGCTGATAAATTCAAAGAAACCCCTTCTGATTACCAATGGGTTAGCGGAGCGGATCTTTCCACCTATAAAAAAGTTTGCAGTGCAACCGGTGCAGCAAGCCTGTCTATAGCGGGCCATATTGCAATGCCTGTGGGGTTCGGTGCTGCAGGAGCAGTCATTGGCGGAATCGCAGGCGCTTTTGTCGGAGGTCCCGTTGGTGCAATAGCAGGCAAAGTTATCGGTGGAGCTGCCGGAGCTTATGCCGGTGTTAAAGTTCAGGCTGCTACCGAAATAGGCAAGAAAATCGGTGCCAGAATGGGTCATTTTGCAGGCAAAGTTCTGGGCCTTTTTGCCAAAACTCTTGGAATCCCGCTCAGAAGCGACCATATTGAAGAAACAAAGAACTACAGTTATGATAAGATGATTACTCATCTTGACGACAGCCATTACTCAAACCATGCCCGTATTTCAGAAAAAGACGCCCTCGCTTTCATGGATAAAATCAAACCCGGCGACATAGTGCTCACCAATGACGAATCGGGAACACTCTTCTCTATTATTGTAGGCGCAGTTGACGGAAAGGCCGATTTCAACCATGCCCTTCTCAATGCAGGAAACGGAAAGACCATCGAATCCAGAACCGTAACAGACGGAGTAGCGGAAGGCGATATGAAAACCGTTCTTATGTCGAAGCATCACGCCATAGCGATCCGCCCCCACTACACTTCCGACAGTGAAGCTCAGGATGTTGTGGATGCAGCCAGGGGTATGATTGGCACAAAATACGATTTCCGCTTCAGAATGGGCGATGATTCGATGTATTGTTCCGAAATGGTTTTTAAGGCGGTTAAAAAAGGCGCTCCGGAAATCCAGTTCCACAAACGCCCCCTTATCACAAGAGAAGTTATTCTTCCCAGTGATTTCCTTCGCACCAAAAAGGCTGATGTGGTAGCGGAAGCAGGTAAGGATAACTCAATATTCAATGCATACCTTGCCAGATTTGTCTGATTCATCAAAGATATTAAAGCTTATAAACAGAGGCTTTTTCCCGTGTTTTGTGCTAAAATTACAGGACATATGGAAAAGCCTCTTTTTGTATATATGAAAATTCAGGAGAAATAAATGCAGTACAAAAACTTTTCTCATGCCGGAATGGAACTGGCAGCAGCAATGAAAAATGAAAAATTTAAAAATCCTGTTATACTTGCCGTAGTTTGGGGAGGAGTTGAAATTGGGGCAGAAGTATCCAATGCCCTGAATATTCCCCTCGATGTGGTAAAACCATTAAAAATAACCGCTCCGGGAACCGGAGCCCTTATCGGCGCAGTGGCAGGCTTAAACGAAGTGTTTATCGATCAGGTTGCAGTGGAGAAACATAACATAACCGATGAGTATCTGAAAAATCAGATAGAGGAGAAAAAAGGGGAAATAGCCCGGATTGAAAACATCTGCAGAAAAATTCTTCCGGCGAAGAATCTTTCCGGTAAAACCATTATAATAACCGACGACGGAATAGCGACGGGCGCAACAATGACCGCAGCTATTAAAGCTCTGAGAAGTGCAAATCCTGAATCGGTAATAGTGGCAACTCCGGTAGCTAAACCGGAATCTCTTGAAATTATAAAAAAAGCGGCGGATGAAGTAATCTGCCTTCAGTCCCCTGAAGATTTCGAATCTGTGGAATCGTTCTATGAATATTTCGCAGAAACACCAATGGAAAGAATAACCGAATTAATGCAAAAACAAATCCGCCCCTGACAGAGCAGATAATTGGCTAATGCCGCTGAATTGGTAAAACTTACTCCAATTTCCAGCCCAATACTCCTGTTTTTCAAGGAGGGAGGTTCGGAGAGCAACCCAGCTTTTCCAAAAAAGCGTGGTTTCCTCTGAGGGTCCCTTATTGCTAAGTTTTTTGGGAAACCCGCTTTTTGAAAAAAGCTCGTTTCCCAAACCCTTCCGGTAAAAACTTTCAGTGCATCATTTTTCTGTTCTCTTTAATTCTGTTTTCTGCATCTCGACACAAACTTCAATCGATATAGGAATTCCTGTAGGGGAGAGCCAATGTGTTCTCCCGCAACAACCTCCCGCCAACCACCAGCAAACCAAATAACCACATGCTTGGCCAACGACTGTAAAAGAGGTTCCCAGCAATGCCGCTGAATTAGTAAAACTTACTCAAATCCCCATAACTCTTGTTTTTCAATGGAGGAGGTTCGGAGGAGACCTCGCTTTTCCAAAAAAGCGTGGTCTCCTCTGACGGTCCCCAAACCCTGGTCGGTCCAAATCCCCCCGGTTCCTGGTCGGTCCCCCGATTCAAAAGTTTTGGGAAGGAGGTCCGGAGGAAACTTTTTTCAAAAAGTTTTCTCCGGGAGCTTGGCAGACTACTCCAATTCTCGTGATCGACAAGATAAATCCATGCCTTAATTCATTGGCATTGGGTTCGGAGGGAAACCCAGCTTTTCCCAAAAAGCGTGGTTTCCCAAAAAACACCGAAAGCAAAAAATCCCCCTGAAAAACACAGGACAGTTTTTCCTGTTGTCTGTCGGCGGATTTTTTATAAAATTATAAGATAAACGCTCTATATGGTGCTTGCGTATGTAAACAGGTCACCAGCCTGATAAATATCCATCTGGACGGTTGAAAACGGAGTTATTGCGGGCAGCTCTTTGCCTGTGGTCAGGTTTCTGATGGCAGCTTTTTCGAGCTCCACTTCTATTTCATCTCCGCTGGAAATCTCCGCATCTTTCACGCCGGGCCATGTAACAATCGGCATGCCGGAATTAATTGCATTTCTTTTGTAAATTGCGCCGAATGATTCTGCGATTATGAGTTGAATTCCCAGTGCTCTGAAGCAGTCAACTGCGTGCTGTCTTGAAGAACCGGCTCCGAAATTGCCTCCGCAGATTACTATATCGCCTTCTTTTGCATTTTTAGGAAAATCTTCCCAACCGGTCATATTGCCGAATGAAAACTGCCCCATTTTTGCAACTTCTGTTACTGCAAGATGCCTGTTGTGGTAAATCATATCAGTATCGATATTGTCGATGAGCTTTCCGGTTTCCGGATTGGTAATAAGCCAGACTCTGCCTCTCATAACTGAAGGTTTCATATTCAAAACTCCCCTTAACTATAATCCGCAGAGAAAATTCGCTTTGTTGCGTTGAATTCCTTCGAATTTGCAAACAGATGTATTTTACCGGTTGTCAGAAATTCTGAAAGCTCTCACATAATCGAGGCCAAATTCGAAATTGCTGTTTGGTTCTCCTTTTTCAAGGGTATCTACAAAAGTGAAAGGCGGAGCGTCCTTTACCCTTCCTATGAAATAGTAAATATTTTCGTTAATTAGTCCCTGAAGACATTCAGGCTGAGGGTAAAACGGATATGTAATGAAATCGGCAAGCTTTGCAAGCTGGAAGTAAGTCAGTTTCTCAAAATAACCGGGTTTTCTTGATGGATACAGTTCAAAAAGCTTCTCTTTCAGTTCGCTGCCTGCATTTATGATTATGGTGGGTTTTACGGTTATACTAAGCATCAGATCGTGTTTTATAAAATCAAAAAGATCTCCAGCTTCAGCTTCATTTATTTTTGCATCCACAAAATCAAAAAGATTAAGTTCACGGAAGCATTTTCTGAAGGCGGTTACACAGGTGAAGGGCCTGTATTCCTCAAAAATACATCCGTAACCGGGAATCATAAAAAAGCAGTCTCTTATTGCCTGAAATCCCGAATCGTATTTATCTGCGGCAAGAACCTTGTTGTTATGAGCCTCTATTTCACTGTTTATAATCATATAGGCTTTGATAATGGATTTCAGACTGTAACCGTGTTTTTCTACAAGATTGGCAAGGCCTGTTCCAAATCCTTTTGATGCATGGGCGGCAAGTGATCTTTTTACATTTCTGATGAATCGTTCTTTGAAATCCCTGCAGAGGATCATTGCTTTTCTAACAATAATAATGTTGTCGTTTTCCATATTGTGTAAAAGGGAAAAACGAAAATCCACAGGAGAAATATTATAGGAACAGCACATACCGCCGCACCGCCCGCAGACTTTTCCGTAATATTTTCTGAGATGGATGCGGGTTTCATTATCTTTGAACAGATGGGAAAAATCGGGCAGCTTTTTCTTTCTGGTTTGCTTCGCAGTGCGTTCGTTCGATTTATTATCGAATCCATTATTTATATCTGTCATAAATATCAGGCGGGATAAAATGTCCCGGTTTTCATCAGTTTTTCAATTTCATCAAGATGAGGAGCGCCGATTCTTCCTCCGTAATTTCTGCATTTAAGGGCTGCAGCAGCAGAAGCGAATTTCATAATGTCGGGAATCTCCCATTCTTTGACCATTCCATAAACAAAAGCAGCGTGATAAACATCTCCGCAACCTGTTGTGTCGAGAACGGGGACCTGATAGGCAGGCATGTGGATAAGCTCATCGCTGAAAAGGCCGAGAGAACCTTTTTCACCGAGGGTTATGGCACAGAATCGGGGAGAGAATCTTTCCTGCATAACATGGAGAATCTGATCATAATCCATGCCGGGACATAAAAGTCTGCAGAAGTGCTCATCAGCAATCAGAACATCGGCAAGGGGCAGAAGATCGAGAGTGCCTTCCTTCAGCCGCTCTGCATCAACAAGAACGGGAATACCTTCTTCCTGTGCCCATTTTGCAGCCTGAATTGAGAATGGAACTTCATGGCCGTCAAGATGGAGTATTTTTCCCGAAGTTACCGCTTCTTTTGAAAAATCTGCCGGCATAAAATGAAGTTTGGGGTGGCGGTGCCACATAATAGTCCGCTCGCCGGTGGATTCGTCAACAATTATATACGCATACTGATTGGTGCAGTCATCTTCAACAACAGCGTCCAAAAGATCCACGCCTTCGCTTTTCAGGGAATCCATAGAAAAACGGCCGTTTTCGTCGTCGCCGAATTTACCGAGATATTTGACTTTCATACCGATTCTTGCCAGAAACGAAAACGCATTGGCTATCTGACCGCCCCCTGTTACAACCACCTTATTCAGCGGGCTTTTGGTGTTACGCTCCGGAAAACCGGGAACGATAATAAGGTTGTCAACTGCATTGAGGCCAAGCCCCACTGCGTCAAAAGGTTTCTCTGAAGGAATGGGAATATTCAGTTTCATATTCTGCCGCTTTCTGTTTTTAATGGCTCCATACCCTGCCAAAATCACGCAGAATAATTAATCGGATTGGCATTAAATCCTTTTAAAAAAATACATGTAAAGCATGCTTGACATTTAGTAAAGTATGCTTTACTATAAAAATGTAAAGTAAACTTTACATGGATGGTGCATCATTATGGAAATTAAAGTTGGAAACCACCTGAAAAAGTTCAGGTTTGAAAATGGAGGAATCAGTCAGGAAGAATTGGCGAAAGCGGTTGGCGTGAGCCGGCAGACTATTATTTCCATAGAAAAGGGAAAATATATGCCATCAGTGGGGCTTGCAATAAAAATCGCCGGATTCCTTAAAGTTCAGGTCGAAGATATTTTTTATCCTGAAGGAGCTGACTAATATGGAAATTTTCTGTCAGTGAAAATCCGGGTAATAAAAAAGCCCCTCCGGAGTGTTTTTCCGGGGGGCTTTTCTTATTTGAGAATTGGTTATTCCTTTGTTTCCAGCCAGGTTTTGTCAGGATTGAATGAATCCATTTTTCCAGCTGTTTCCACGGTGTTTTTACCGAGATCCTTTTCATAAACCACACCGAGCTGATTGACCATAAATGTCATAACTCCGGTTTTGCCATATACTGCAGGATAAGCAACCATGGCATAGCCTGCAATCATATTGCCGTTTACGATATAATCGTGTTTTCCACCGGGTGCATTGGAACCCTGACCGGTGAGGATTTTGAAATGATAGCCGAAGAATGTGGGGTTCTTGCCATCCTGTTTTTTAACGCCGGCTGCTTTTACTTTTTCAGCCATAGGACCGAAGGGGCTGGTTTCGCCGTCTTTGCCGGTTGCCCAGTAAAGGCCGTCTTTTTTGCCGTGGGTGCTGACAAATTTGCAGGCGTATTCCAGAACCTTATCGCCATCGTGGTCTTTTGCTGCGTATTCTTTCTGGGCTTTTACGAATTCATTGCAGACTCCGATGGCGGCAAGTTCGTTGCGGCCTATTCTGCGGTTCACAATTTCCTGAAGGCCCAGGGGAATATCAAATTTCCAGCCTGAGTTTTCCTTAATAAGGGGAATCGGGAAAGGGTATTCCATTTCGCCGACAATTATGGTAACGATATTGTCGTTGTCGATCTGTTTTCTGAAAGAGACTTTTTCAGCAAGAAGATCCGCAAGTTTCTTTCTGTTTGCTTTATCAGTGTTTTTGTCGGTTGAGTTTACGACTTTTTCGTAAATCTGGCCGAACATTTCGAGAAGAGCCTTTTCATCATTGTTTTTGCAGGCATTTTCCAGTGATTTTGCAGCATCTTCCGGGCTTGAGAAAACTTTCAGCTCCGGAGCTTTTTCCGCTGCAGCTGCAGGAAGAGTTGAACCTGCTACCATAACAACGGCAATAATAAAGGCGAACAATGCTGTAAACAGTTTTGCTGCACCTGAATACTTCTTCATAATTGACCTCCTGTAGTCCAATATTTTATTGCAGCTTATCTTCTGTGGAATCCGCCGCCGCCGCCTCCGCCAAATCCTCCGCGGCTGAAGCTGCCTCTGCGGCTTTCCATATCGGCGCTGCGTCCTTCTTTGATTCCGCCAAAGATATTGTCATCTCTGGTGGGCATTGTCGGAGTTTTTACTTTGTCAACATTTGAAGGGAAGTTCATAGCAGGCTTGTTATTATCAATTCTATTGCCGACATTGGTCTTATTGATTTGATTATTGTCAATGGGTCTGTTATTGACTGTTCTGTTGCCGACGGGCTGGTTGTTGATAATATTGCCCTTGTTGCCGCTGTTGTTGATGTTAACGGTTGTGTTGCCAACTCTCACATTGTGGGAATTGTTCATATAATTGCCGAGGTTGTTTTTAGCAACCGGTGAGGGCTGCCACGGCGGGGGAGCCGGATATCCGCGGTGGATGTAGTTGTCATTCCAGCGCCAGTTGTTCTGCCAGGGGTGATAATTGTAATAATGGAAATAATCGGGATGAATGATTACTGTGTTATGATACCAGTCAAAATTTCTGTAATCGATCCATTCGCCGACGGCGATTCCTGCGGCAAATGAGAACAGTGCTGCGCCGTAATTGGGCTGATACATATTTGCAGTGTCGTACTCAGGCACATAGATAACCTGAGGATCAGAGGGCTGAACCTCGATATAGTTGTTTTCCACCACAACCTGCTGTTTGTCGTTAGACTTCAGATTTCCGGCGTCGTAGGTTTTTTTACGGACTCTCTGAATTGAAGCCATGACATCGCTCTGCTGGTAGGCAACTGCGTATCCCAGAGCCTGGGTCCAGTCGAGGTTGTCGTTCATCTGTTTGAGAACGGACGGGAATTTGAGCAGTGCCTTCACGCTGGGATCCCAGTCGGTGTCGGGCATTTTGTCCACTTTGTTGTTGTTCTGCTGAAGATAGCGGTAGGCTTCCACTATCTCAAGGGGCACTGTTGAAGCCGGAAGAATCTGTGCGAGCACATCATCGGGATACAGTGCGATAGGAGCAGTGAGCTGATCGAGCTGATCACCGCTGAGCTTTTTTTGAGCGGTGCTGTTGTTTGCTGCGGTCTGAGCCATAGCGGCACAGGGCAGAAGTACAACTGCTGCCAGAATTATCAGAAATACTGATATCCGCCACTGCCTTGATTTCATAATTTGCATTGGCATATTAACCCCCAGTTCATGTCTGAATTTTTACATACTTAGTGTTTCTTAACGGGCATTTTTTATCCTGTAGAAGTTTTTTTCATCACTCCTTCATAGATCCAGTCTGAAATACTCTGCATTCTCAAACGGATTGTAACAGTAAGGCTCCGTTGGCTTAAAACCAAGGGATGTATAAAGTTCCCTGGCTGAGGTCATAGATGTGAGTGTGTCGAGAAACATTTGTGAATAACCGATTTCTCTTGCGTCAGCTATGATTTTTTCCGCCAGTTGTTTTCCTGCATTTTTCCCTCTGAACTCAGGACGGACGAAAAGCCTTTTCATTTCGCACTGTCCTTTTTCTTTCATTGGTCTGAGAGCAATACACCCTGCAGGTTTTTCACCAATATACCCTATATAAAGCCTGCCCTGGGGAGGACTGTATTTTCCGGGCAGGTTTGCCAGTTCTTCCTTAAAATCCTGAAATTCAAGGTCTATCCCTATGGAACGTTGATACTCGCAAAATATTTTGCGAACCAGATCCAACATTTCTGCAGAATCTGCGGTTTTAATAATCATTTACTTCTCCTGAGGATATCCGGTGTTTTATAAATAAAAGAGGCTGTCCCCAAAGTCAGGATTTTTCCAAACCGATATTTTTCCGGTTTATAAAAATTCTGCTTTAACCGAATCCTGAAACAGGTTCAGGATTATTTCAGTTGTTTCTTCTCTGGGGACAGCCTCTTTTTGTAAATATATTCAGATTATCATTCTTCTTCAGGCTGGGGCTGATCTGCGGATGTCCGGGCTGCTTCCTCAGCTTCCCGTCTCATTGCTTCTTCAGCTTCTTTCTGAAGTTCCTGCATCTTTTTCTGTTTTTCCTCTTCGTCCTGTTTCCGGGCAAATTCAGCTTTATGCCTTGCTTCTTCAGCTCTTGCCATTGCTTCCTTTTCCTTTTGCAGGATGAGAGCTTCCTCTTCCTGTTCCTTAACTTCACGGTCTTCCAGAACCTTATCAAGCACCCGTTTGCTCAGCTTGAGGGTAATGGGTTCGCCGAAGAGTTCTCCCCAGTCTTTCATATCCTTTTCCACAATGAACTTTCCGCCGCAAATCTGGCAGTAATATGTAAGACTTCTCGGATTGAAGGCGCTGAGCTTCATATCCTTGAAAGAACAGGCGTGGTCAAATAATTTATCCTCGGTGGGGATGTGCATTCGAAGACCTCCTTAAAGGGAAATCGCTAAGGGGTATGTTTCGACGCCGCAAAATTAAATCCTTTGGCAGGAACCAATCATGTATTCAGGCATCAGCAGACCCCGGACAAAAACTCAAATCAGTTTTTTTCGTTATCCCATTTGTGGAGAAGTTTTACTGCTTCGATTGCTACTTTGATTGCTTCTTCAACTCCGACTTTTTTTACAATCGGGGCGTCATCATAAGTAAGTCCGATGATAGCTGTAACTTCACCGACTCTGACTTTGCGGATTGTGCCGATGGTGAACAGTGCTGAGGATTCCATGGATGTTGCCATTGTGTTGGCTTTTGTCCATGTTTCCCAAAGCTGGAGGTTGTGGGTTCCCTGAGGTATAACCTTGGGTTCTTCAATATAGAAGGCATCCTTGCAGTGCATAACGCCGCAGTGGTGTCCTATGCCGAGTTTTCTCGCCGCTTCTCTGAGCGCCCAGGTTACATCGAGATCTGCCACGGCAGGGAATGAAGTGGGCACATACTGTTTGGATGTTCCGTCTTCTCTGATTGCGCCTGTTGAAATGACCACATCACCCAGTTTCACTTCTCTCTGAAGTGCTCCTGCGGTACCTACTCTGATGAATGTGGTTGCGCCGACTCTGATCAGCTCCTCAAGGGCTATAGCTGCAGAAGGGCATCCGATTCCGGTGGATGTGGCGGAAATCTTAATTCCGTCAACATATCCGGTGTATGTGGTATATTCACGGTTTGAAGCTACATGCTCCGCTGAATCGAAATATTTGGCAATATGAGGCACTCTGCCGGGATCGCCGGGCAGAAGAACATACTTTCCGACATCTCCTTTTTTAAGGGATACGTGATACTGGACTTCTGAGTCGCTTAAATTCTGGTGATTATGTTCCAAGGGACTGCCTCCTTGTTATTTTAAAAATGTTGGGGATATTTAAAAAGGAACTTTATTCATTCAATAAAAAGAAGGCATATCCTCTTTGCCTTCAATAGTTTAAGCTGCTTTTTAACTTATCGTTCTATTTCTTTAAAATCTTCCGGAGTCAGCGATTTGCGCCATTTCCATACGGAAGACATAAACAGAATCAATACAATCATGCTGCAAACCCCAACGGCGTCTTTTGCCGATTCAAACTGGGGAGGCATATTAAAGAACAGACATAGTAAAACTGCCAGCAATATTGTTAATATCAGAAACTTACGGGCTGTTTTCAAGGAGTCGGTCCTCCGGAAAAAATATAATTTTTTATACTATTATGTTTATGCCCATATTTATTTATCATGGACAACCTGTTGATGTTAATTCTTTATATCATAAAACGAATCAAAATGAAAGTCCAATTCATAGAGTTTTTGTATAAAAACAGGAATTGATTCGAGAGTAGCCTGCCGGGTTGCCCCGGGTTTGCAGCCGTCATGAAACAGGAAAATCTCCCCTGATTTTATGTCCGGCAATGCATTGGACAGAATCTTATCAGAATTTTTTTCTTTCCAGTCGATGCTGGATCTGCTCCATAGAATTGTCTTTAAGCCAAGTGATTCCGCTATTTCAAGAACTTCTCTGTTATAAAGCCCCCAGGGAGGTCTGAAGAATTCCGGGCGTTTTCTTGTTATTTTTTCAATTATTTCAAAGTTATTTTTCAGCTCTGCATTTAACTGCGAAGAAAAGAGAAAAGGAAGAGGTTTATGACTGTCCGAATGAACCGCAGCTTCACATCCGTATTCTTCTATCATCCCTGCTGTTTCAGGATTCTGGCGGATATGGTTTCCTACAAGAAAAAATATAGCGTATATATTATTATCTTTCAGAACTTTCAGAATTCCCGGAGTCCACTGGGCTGAGGGACCGTCGTCAAAGGTGAGCAGGCAGTGTTTTTTTCCAGTCTCACTGTTGTCTGAACCTGTTTCTGTATTTTGTGCCGTCTCTTTTGGAGAAAGCCTCCGCATCAGGGTTCTGCCTTTTCCGAATCCCCTGTGTTCGTAAAAATATCTGAAAATATCTATGGAAACAAGGGAAATGAGAAACAGAACAATTGAAAAATACAATCCTGAGGGGGAGTGATAGAGATAAAAAGAAGATGCCCCCAGGAAATCGGCAATTACAGCCCCAACTGAAAGCGAGCCTGCGATAATAAACCAGGTGGGAAAGTTAATCCTGATATACTGGCTTATCCAGAATACGACCAGACCTGTGAGAAGAATTATTGAAAAACAAACGAAAAACAGAGTCATTTTTTGCGGAACAGACCTTTCAGACGCTCCCATAATCCGGGCTTCGGGGGCAGGGTGATTCTGCCGTCGGATTGTTTCCATTCCCGCTCAGCTCTGCACATATCACAAAGAAAAAGAGTGCGCCTTCCGTCGCTGAACTCTTTGAGGTTGTATGAAAATTGTTTATTGCAATCGGAACACCGCAAATCAGATTCCTCCCCTGACCGGCTCCTTTTCGTTTATAGTCTGAAGCATTATATCATGTATATACCCGTTTGAAGCTGTAATTGTATCGGAGCCGATTTTATATTCGTTTCCGGTATAGTCCGTAACCCTGCCGCCGGCTTCCTTAATGAGAAGAATTCCCGCTGCAGTGTCCCAGGGTTTGAGTCCTTCCTCCCAGTAGCCGTCGTATATTCCCGCAGCCACATAGGCAAGGTCGAGGGCGGCGGCGCCGAAACGCCGTATTCCCTGACATTCTTTTACGAATCTGCCGAATAAACCTGTAACCCGGTCGTATCTTTCGTGGATTTTATAGGGAAAACCGGTGCTGAGCAGGCATTTGAGAAGCTCCGTCCTCTGTGTTACCTGCATAGGTTTTCCGTTGCGAAAAGATCCTTTGCCTTCTTCAGCAGAGAACATATCTCCGTTAGCGGGATTGTGAACCACCCCTGCCACCGGAACTCCGTTTTTCACCAGCGCTATGGATATGGCGAACCAGGGCACATGGTGGGCGTAGTTGGTTGTTCCGTCCAGAGGATCTATATACCAGACATACTCTGATTCCTGAACGCTCTCTGTGCCTTCCTCAGCCACGATCCTGTGATCGGGAAAATTCTCCTTCAGAAAATCGGTTATCATCTTCTCCGAAAGAAGATCCATTTCCGTTACCAGGTCAACAGTGCCTTTGTAATCAATATGGACCGATTTCTGAAGGTTTTCCGCCAGTATTTTTCCGGTTTTTTCCGCTATATGGATAATTTTATCAAGCATGAATAGCCCAGCCTTCAACAGCTCTCATTACTTCCATCACTGATTCCGATAGTGTGGGATGGGCATGAATCATCGTGGCTATATCTTCAGGGAGAAGCTCTGCGGTTTTTGCAAGAAGTATTTCGTGAACCAGTTCGGTAGCTTCTGCTCCAACCACCGATGCGCCGATGATTTCCTTCGTTTTGGGATTATACAGAACCTTCGCCATACCGTCAGGCTGCTCGATTGCCACCGATTTACCCGCTCCTCTGTAAGGGAACACAGCTTTGGCATATTCTATGCCTTCCTGTTTAGCTTTCCACTCGGTATAACCGAAGCTGCCGATCTGAGGTTCGCAGTAAACGGCACCGGGAATGCTATTGGGATCGATTCTTTTCGGAGTTTCGTGTCCTGCAATATGTTCCACAGCTATTTCCCCTTCTTTTGATGCTACATGGGCGAGAAGAGGGGTGTTGATAACATCGCCGATGGCATAGATGCAGGGAGATGATGTTACATAATAATCGCCTGTGGGTATAAAACCTCTCTCGGTTTTAATTCCGGCTTTTTCCAG
Source organism: Bacillota bacterium (assembly GCA_021287065.1). Classification (GTDB taxonomy): domain Bacteria; phylum Vulcanimicrobiota; class JAJTBE01; order JAJTBE01; family JAJTBE01; genus JAJTBE01. The sequence goes on along the minus strand of JAJTBE010000092.1, from coordinate 20,764 downwards.
ATCAAGATTTTCCGAATTAGGCGCTCTTCCCACAGCTACAAGCATCTTTTCAACGCTGACGATTTTTTTCTCTCCGTCTTTTCCTTCAAGAACAATATGGAGTTCTTCCGGTGCTTTTTCAAGGGAAAGAGCTTTTGTGGCGGTATAGATCTTTATGCCCCGTTTTCTGAATGATCTGTTGATTACTTCCACTGTTTCTTCGTCTTCAAGTGGCAGAATTCTGTCCATCATTTCAACAAGGTGAATCTCCACACCAAATGAGCTGAATACATGGGCAAATTCAACGCCGATAGCGCCGGCACCGAGAATCATCATACTCTTCGGCAGTTCCTCCAGCATAAGGGCGCCTGTTGAAGACAGAACCCGCTGTTCGTCGAACTCAAATCCGGGGATAATTCTGGGGCGTGAACCGGTGGCTATGATTATATTTTTAGCGGAAAGAATCTTTCCGTCATTGAGCACTATGCTGTTGCCCCCTGCTATCCGGGCTTCACCCTGAATCAGTTCGATGTTGTTCTTTTTCAGGAGGAAGTTAACACCTTTCGAAAGGGTGTCTGCTGCTTTTCTTGATTTTTTGAAAACTTTTCTGTAGTTAAACTCAGACTTATCAACCTTAATTCCCATATCCTGAAGGTCTGAGATATGGCGGAAAACATCCGCATTATGAATCAGCGACTTGGAAGGGATGCAGCCTACATTGAGGCAGACTCCGCCGGGTTTGTCCTTTTCCACCACAGCAGCCTTCAGACCAAGCTGGGAAGCTCTGATAGCTGAAACATAACCGCCGGGACCGGCACCGATAACTATAAGATCAAAATCATAATTCATATTTATTCACAATGGCGGGATTTTTTGATAAAGACTCCCTTTGAAATCCAAAGAGCCTGAAAACCCTGCCATATCTCCTTTCCTTACTATTGATAAAGAACCATCATTGAGATTCCCTGTACCCTGACTTTTCCCTCTGCTTTTGAATCTCCGGTTTTTACGGGTGTTGTTCCCGCTTCCCTGTGATTGACCACTATATGCCATTTTCCCCTGGGAAGGTGGAATTCGTGGGCTGTGGTGTAGGGATTGATTACCACAATAATATGCTTCCAGTGATCGCCGTTGGCATGGACGGTCAGGGCGTAAGCAATCATTTTGCCGTGGCATTCCAGCAGGGAGAAATGTTTTCTGATATCCATCTCGCTGTTCATTCTGAAAGCGGGGTGCTCCCTGCGGAGTTTAATAAGCCCCTGATAATATCTGAAAACATCATAATAGTTTTCTTTCCAGTTCCAGCGGATCATATTGATTTCATCGCCGGCGTTGTAGCTGTTGTGGCAGCCGTATTTTGTGCGGAGAATCTCTTCCCCGGCATGGATGAAAGCTATACCCTGTGAAGTAAGAACGATGGCGTTGGCAAGAACCGCTCTTTTAACCCTCGAATCAGCCATTTCGTCTTTCTTAATATCATCGTTTCTCATTGCCACATAGGGATCGTGTGGGAAATCGTGCCCCAGTGACGCTATAATCTGATCCCATATACAGAAGTTGTCGTGGCACGAAACATAATTGATGGTTTCAGAAGGCTTACAGGTGAAATCGGTTACCGAGCCGATAATTCCCTTCAGAACCTGTCCGGCGTCCGCAAGTTTCCCCGTAACAAATCCATGTGCGGGGTGAGGCGCATCGTTATTGCCTCTGATGGAATTGCGGATATTATCGTTAAACACCGAGAAAGCCTGCCCTCTCTGTGATCCCTTCACCGTCTGCATATCTCCGTGAAGGGTTGACCATCCGCCTCCCCATGGTTCGCCATAAACGATGATCGAAGGATCCATCCTGTGAAGTTCATCAGTAAGCATAACCATTGTCTGGCGGTCAATGATTCCCATAAGGTCGAATCTGAAACCGTCTATTGAATAATCTTCAGCCCAGTGTTTTACTGAGTCGATTATGAATTTTCTGACCATCGGCCTTTCAGAGGCAACTTCGTTGCCGCAGCCTGAACCGTTGCTGTATCTGCCCAAATCGTCGCTGCGGTAGTAATAGCCGGGGACAATGGGATCAAAAGCGCTGTTGTCCATGGTGTGGTTATAAACCACATCCATAACAACTCTTATATTTTTATCGTGAAGAGCCTGAACCATACGGCGGAATTCATTCACCCTGCAGGCGGGGTTGAAGGGATCCGTGGAGTATGAGCCTTCGGGGGCGTTGTAATTCTGGGGGTCGTATCCCCAGTTGTAATGGTTGGCGGAAGGATCGCTGAGTTTTGTTTCATCAACGGAAGCAAAATCATAAACCGGCAGAAGATGGAGATGGGTGATTCCAAGTTCTGCAAGGTGGTCGATTCCGGTTTTAACTTTAGGATTGCCTTTGAGGGTTGTTCCCGTCTGGGTGAACGCAAGATACTTGCCTCTGAATTCAGGTTTTACCCCTGAATTGTGGTCTGTTGAAAAATCACGGACATGAAGTTCATAGAGGATTGCATCGACAGGTGATTTGAATGCAGGTTTTTGCGAAGGCTTCCAGTTTTCGGGAAGAGCTGCGGAATCTGATTTTATATCCACAAGGGCCGCTTTTCTTCCGTTGGCTGTAATTGCATAAGCATAGGGGTCAACTGCATAGGTTATCTTTTCGTATGAAGTGCCGGGATTGAAAATAAGCCTGTATTTGAACAGTTTGCCATAAAATGAGTGTTTATCGAGGGAAATAGTCCATGTTCCGTCTGCTGCAGGAGAACGGTGCATTGGAATTTCCCTGCCTGATTCATCGCCGCTGTTCCATGAGTCATATATCATTACGCTTACATTTCTCGCTGTGGGAGCCCAGAGGCGGAGGTTTATTTTATTCTCCGTAAATGTAACTCCCATATCATTTCCGGAATAATAAAAATTATCCAGAACCCGTCTGAGCGTAACTTTTCCCGGAGAATAAGCGCCAAATGACCTTACTTCAAACAGTGCTGACGGATCCAGGTGATAATTGGGATCGATGTTTATATTGAAAACCCTGTCTTTTACTGTTACATAAGCAATGGGCACGCCGTCTGCGGTGAGTTCGAATTTTTCCGGTGCAGATGGAGAATTGCTGAGATAAACCCTTACCCGGTCCGGTGAATCCATCATCGCTGCAAACACACGGGGTCTTGCTGCTGCAAGGGCTTCCCTGAAGTTTACATATTCTTTCGAATCACCTTCAACTATAAAAACATCGCTTTTTCCATCGAGGCCAAGATCTCCGGTGGCTTTAGCCTGCCAGTCGCCGAGCCTGATGATTGCATTTTTTCCTTCAACAACAGCCATAACTCCGAAATCGGTTTTTTCTGCAAAATTAACCTGACGGGCTGCGGGAATATTTCCCCAGTTCCAGATATTCCAGCCTCTGTAGTCATTATCAAACCTGAAAAAATGAACACGGTGGAGTCCGGGCAGGTCTGTGGACCCTGCGATTTTAATTATCTTTTCCCCTTTGAGATTGTGCCATGAGGAAGTGATTTTAATTGTTTCGCCGGGGTTAGCCTTCATAAGAAATGAGCCTGAAAGAACGCCTTCCCTGTTTATGGAAACCCCTTGCTTTTCAGCTTCGATTTTCCACGAAGGTTCCACATTCTCAGTTTTTCCGTCGGGATGTTTCACAAATGCGGCAAAGAATATTTTTGCCCCCGGTGTCAGGGTGTTTCCCGATGTTTTAATTTCCAGAGTGCAGTTTTTGTGATCATCTCTGGGCGGTGCTGCCATTACACCTGAAAAACCAATATCTCCATATCCGGATATCATTAAGTTCTCTCCTGTAAACAGTATTACAAATATTATTGCGAATTTTGCAAGATTAATAAAAAGTCGGCTTCTATCCACTAAGCGGCTCCCCCCGGCGTACGCCGTTTATTTGCTGCCATAAACTTTAAGTATCTTTTCGATAATTCCTGTAGTAGCCTTGCCTTTTACGAAGGGGACAATTTCAACCTTACCGCCGTACGAATAAACCACTTTTGCCTCCGGAAGCTGATCCGGAGTGTAATCTCCGCCTTTTACCTGAATATCAGGTTTCAGGGCGGAAATTATATTTTCCGGCGTTCTCTCGGAAAACTTGACTACATAATCCACCATTTCAAGGGCAGCCAGAAGCTCAGCCCGTTCATCCTCGGGAACTATGGGGCGGAGGTCCCCTTTGTAGTCTTTTACGGAAGAATCGGTGTTAACCCCGATAACAAGAACATCTCCGAAAGCTTTTGCCTGCCTGAGATATCTTATATGTCCCAGATGAAGAATATCAAAACAACCGTTGGTAAAAACTACTGTTTTTCCGCTTTTTCTGAGATTTTCCGAAATAACGGACATTTCCTCAAGGGAATATATCTTTCCCGGTGATTTATTTGTGTGATTGTTCTGCAAATCTGCCATGATTGTCTGTCCCGCTTTGTTATAATTCTGAGGTTCATGCCTTATGAATCCTGAACCTGAAATAAAATTATAGATTAAATCAATCGGACTGTCAAAACCGGCTGAAAGCCGGCAAACAGGAGTATTGGGATGGGGAATGGAGTAAATTTTGCTAATCCATACCATCTTTCCAATATAACTGCAAGCTGGCAAAGCTAATCGAACAATTACCTTAATTGTGAGTGACTTGCCCGCATTGGCATAATGCAGGTATCTGGAAAAATGGTATCAGTGGCGTCCCGCCTGTCCCCCCGGTCCCAAAACCAAACGCCAACCGCCAGTAAACCCCATAACCACAATCCTGGCCAACGACTGCCGGATCGCAGGCGTCCCGCCTGTCCCCCCGGTCCCAAAACCAAACGCCAACCGCCAGCAACCCCCATAACCACAATCCCGGCCAACGACTGCCGGATCGCAGGCGTCCCGCCTGTCCCCCCCGGTCCCAAAACCAAACGCCAACCGCCAGCAACCCCTATAACCACAATCCCGGCTAACGACTGCGATCCGGCTGTCGTTAGCGTTTGCGGATATGAAGTTTGCAGGCGATTAAAGTTTGTTTCCTGCGAATATATCGGCTCACCTCTGATGGCAATTTATTAAAATCCGGATTATATGGATTAATCTGAGCACCAGCGAGACTCATACCCGTTTGACCAGTTCCCGGTGAAATCAGGTTTTTTTGCCTGTAGGCAGGGTTCGCTGCGGTGAGGTGTAAAGTTTCATCCTTAAAGTCAGTGTGAGGTGTTCAGATGGTCGAATACAGCAGACCAGAGGATAAATATCTGGTGGTTATTACCGGCGGCATAGCAACAGGAAAATCTATGATTACCGCTTTTTTCCGACAGAATGGACAGACAGTTGTTGATACGGATGAAATTGCAAGGCAGGTTGTTGAACCCGGTTCTCCGGTTCTTGCAAAGATTGTTGGGGAATGGGGACCGGAAATACTTCTTCCTGATGGAAATCTGGATCGCAAAAAGCTCGGTTCTGTTATTTTTTCTTCGGAAAAAGACAGGAAAAAGCTAAACTCAATGATGCACCCTGCTATCAGAAAAGTTATGTATAAACAGGCTGCAGAATCGCCGAATAGGATTGTTTTTCTTGATGTTCCCCTGCTTTATGAAGCTAAAGTGCCCCTTCCCCATGATGAGGTTATTCTTGTTTACTGTCCCCGGAGTATCCAAAAAGAAAGGCTTATAATCCGCGATTCGGTTTCTGCCGAAGATGCAGAAAAGCGTTTAAGTTCACAAATAGACATTGAAGAAAAGAAAAATATGTCAAAAATAATTATCGATAACAGCGGAACGCCTGAACAGGCACAGGAACAGGCTTTGAAAGTTCTGGAAATCCTGAATCAGAGAGAAGATGCATAAGGTATGTTATCAAGATATGCATAATGCTCCAACGGGGAATCAGCATATCCGAGGGCGGTTTTTATACCGGTTTTCAGTGATTTTACCGCTCTTGCCGCAAAACCGGCATCCCGTTCCCTCCCTGCTATCTTAAATGATGTAACACCGGCCCGCATAAAGGGAAGCAGGTTCGGGGAAAGATCTATGATTGGATTGCACATAAGTCTGCCTGATTTTACTTCATTTCCGGATTTATCGGTTACTTTAAGTCTGAGCTGGCAGTATGTGCTCTCTTTCGAATCCAGAAAGCGGTCCTTTTCCGCAGATTCTTCCTGTCCGGTTTCACGACGGTTTCCAATCCGCCTGAGTCCATGGGGAAGATTGCATCTGTGGTTGTCATTTCTGCAGATTCCGCCATACGCTATTATTTCATATTCAAGTTCGGGGACAGATTCCGTTATGTATCTGATTTCGTTAAGATTGAGGGATGTGTTGAGAATAAGACGGGTGAACCCCATGGATTTAACCATTTGCGCCCCTGCGGGGTTGTAAATTCCCATAAATGTGCTGGCGTGGAGTGGAATTTTTATTCCCATTTCCCTTACCATATCATAAACGCAGAAAGAGCCTATGATTAATGCATCAGGTTCGCACAAAACGATTTGTTCAATAAATTTCTTCCAGCGTTCCTCTTCCCCGATGGGGATGGATCTGTTCATTGCAATATAAAGCTTAACGCCTGCATCCCTTGTGAGCTGTCTGGCGGTTTTTATGTTATCAAAGCCCATTTCGGTATATGAAGAACGCCCGCTCATAAAGCGGGGTCCGGCATATATTGAATGCGCCCCTTCGTTTATTGAATTTATGATATGCTCCGGGCTTCCGCCCGGAGCAAGAATTTCGTGGCAGGATTCGATCATTTTTTTCCTTTGAGAAAAGCTCCCAGCTTGGTATCTACTTTTTTGATATGGTTAACAACCAAATCTATAAGGAATTTTTGTGTTTGAATAACGAGAGTTGCTGATGCACCTTTTTCCTCAAATTCCTTTTTAAACCTGGTAATTTCCCCCATTAGTTTTTTATGTTCAATCTTATGCAGTGAGGAACCGGGATAATCATATTGCGCCATATACTTTTCTTCACTTGCGAAATGTAATACTACATAATCACCAAGAAAACCTATGGTAGTGGCAACCTCTTTTCTTCCTGCTCCTCTACTTGTTGCATTGAACAGTGAATTGAGCCTGTAGATCAATTCTTTGTGTTGATTGTCAATGTCTGTAAAGCCTATAGCCAAATCTGCGGACCATTTGATTTCCATTGATCAAATACCTCCCACCTATTAAGGTACAAACCGTTTTTTTTATCTAACCGGAAAAGGTCTATTTTGCTTTTTTCAGGAAAGCTCCAAGCTTTGTATCAACCTTTTTGATGTGGTTTATGAGCCAGTCTGTCAGGAATTTCTGGGTATTTACCACCAGAGTGGCTGATGCGCCTTTTTCCTCAAATTCTTTTTTGAATTTGGTGAAATCTGCAATCAGTTTTTTGTGTTCGGTTCTGTGAAGAGAAGCTTCCGGGTATTTGTGCTGCTCCATGTATTTTTCTTCATTGGAAAAATGCACAATTACATAATCCCCAAGAAAGTCTATGGTTTTTCCGATTTCTGCTTTTCCCGCTCCTCTGGTCATTGCGGAAAAAAGTGCATTGAGCCTGTTTATCAGCTCTTTGTGCTGGTTGTCAATATCTGCAAATCCTGTAGCCAAATCAGGGGACCATTTCATTTCCATTTATTTTAATCCTCCCACAAATTAAATTATAGACCGTTTTGTAATTCTAACCGGACAGGTCTATTTTGCCTTGCTAAGGAAAGCTCCCAGTTTGGCATCCATCTTTTTGATGTGGTTGATGAGCCAGTCGGAAAGGAATTTGTGTGTCTGGATAACGAGAGTGGCTGAAGCTCCCTGTGTTTCGAAGTCTTTTTTAAACTTCTTAACTGAACTGATGAGGTTTCTGTGTTCAGTTTTCTGGAAGCTGATTTCCGGATATTTATACTGCTCCATAAGCTTTTCTTCTGCATTGAAATGGAAAATAACATATTCATCAAGAAAATCGATGATTTTTCCCACTTCTTCCTTGCCGGCTCTGTTTGCCATTGCTTTGTTGAGAGCATTGATGCGATCGATTAATTCCTTGTGCTGTTCATCGATCTTTGGGTAACCCACCATAAGATCAGGGGTCAGTTTAAATTCCATTATATCTCCTCCTGCTTATTTAAATATCATCCAATTTATCCAGATTCTTCTGCTATTCCATGCTTCCTCTTTTTGTTTCAAATTATTCATAAATTTAAAACAAAAGCTCAAAGCTATTTTCCAGTAATTGATAGAGACTCTTTTGCTTTCGCTTCTTTGAGAAAAGCTGCAAGCAACTTATCCACCTGTTGTACATGATTGACAAACCAGTTGATCAGAAACGATTGAATTTTTGCAAGACAGGCAATAGAGAGGCCTTTTTCGTTAAGATGCTGCTGAAAATCCATAACCGACTTGGTGAGCAGGTTGTGTTCAATCTTATGAAGTTCCATGCCGGGGTAGTCATATTTCTCCATCAGAGCTTCTTCCGATTTGAAATGATATGTTACATACTCACTCAGAAAAACGGTGATGCCTTGTATTGCCTCCTCTTTATGATAGAATTTTCCCATTGCTTCAAATAGCTCATTTAGCTTTTTTATCAGTTCTTTGTGCTGATTGTCAATTTCCTCAAACCCTGTTTCAAGTTCATAAGACCATTGAACGTCCACAAAAACCATCCCTTTCCATCTCTTATATCTCTTTGCTATTATTGTGAATTTAAAATGACATCTATTTATACTATTCCCCGTTTTTGTTGAATTTTTCCCGGTATTTTACTGATTCGAGAAAACTTGCAAGAAGGGTGTCTGTTTTTTTGATATGATTGATAAACCAGTTGATCAGAAATGCCTGCATCTGGGCGAGATAAGCTGTTGAAATCCCTTTTTCATCGAGATTTTTTCTGTATTCCCTGACTGATTCTGTGAGCTTTTTGTGTTCCATCCTGTGATATATCATACCCGGATATGCGTGTTTCTTCATCAGCTTCTCTTCATCGTCGAGGTGAAATTTGATGTAGCCGTTGAGAAAATCCACAATTTTGTAAATTTCATCATCTGTGAGTTTGTCTTCAATGGCGTGATGGATGGCGTTGATTCGTTTGATCATCTCTTTGTGCTGGTTGTCAATGTGGGGATCGCCGCAGGTAAGATCCTGAGTCCAGGTAATTTCCATAGTAACCCTCCTGATTATTCTTTGCTGAATTTAGTAGAACGGATTAACGAAACTGTCTGAGTAGATCAGATGCCTGTCTGAAGCCGGGGTTGAGTCTGAGGCATTCCTGAAGATATGATTTTCCCTGTTCTGTATTGCCTTTTTTGAGGTTTGCTATAGCGAGGTTAAATATTATATTAACTGATTTCGGGTTAATCTGCTTTCCCTTTTCAAGAGAATCAACAGCTCCGTCGATATCTCCCCTTTTAAACAGCATAATGCCTTTCCAGACATAATTCTTTGAAACCCCTGCTCCGTTTGTTGTTTTAATGCTGTTTTCCAAATCAGCCATAAAAGCTTCTGATTCCTGCGGATCCCTGCCTCCGCCCAGCAGGTGCGCAAGGCCCGGATTGATGCATCGATAGGATGGAATATCATTTCTGCCTTGAACCTTGTTGGTTTTTACATATATAACTGTAACATCATCCCAGTAGATTAGGTTCCAGTTTGTATTGTTTCTGAGATACTGTCCGAGTTCAAGAAAAGAATCTTCTTTCGACTGTGGATAAGGCAGCACAAATATGTCTATTCCATACTGTTCGATAATTCTATCCCTGTCCTGCCCCTGCAGCATGCTTATATAGTCTTTCATCAGTTTGTTGTCGTAAGTCTGAAGCATGCCGTCTATAAAGGGCTTTCTTTCGATCTGTCCGCCATTTTTCATCTTATAGGGATTTTCATAAAATATGATAAAATTTCCCCAATGAAATGGGCAGAATATATTTCCATCAAGTCCCATTCTGTTTAAAAACCTTATTGCTCCGTCAGGATAGAGAGAATTGGGGTTCTGCCGGATTTTCGAAAGATCCGGTTCCTGTGCAGCGATAATTACAGGCTCGGGTTTTTCCACTATAAAAGTGCTCCACAGGCTCAGCAGCATAACCGGGAAAATTAGTGTAAGGACAATCATAACGGCATTTCTTACCTGAACTTTACTTCCTGATAAAATTCCGGAAAAAACTGCGGCGAGATTTCCTGCGATTATCGGTGCGATAACCATTGAAGCTGCGAGCACATGTCTTGAGTTGAAAAACGGGAGCAAGCCAAATGGGAGAAAAACCAGAAGGGCTGAAAGCCTGCTTCTGCTTCTGTTTCTGAATGAAACAGCGGCGAAGCTTATTATACCCAGAATAAACAGAATGCCGTATGGCGAGGTGAAATAGTTGTCGAGGGGAGTCAGCTCTCCTGAATACATCAGCACATCCCTGCGGGAATAGTAGTCGGCAAGCTGAAACAAACCGCCTCTTGCGGTGGGGGAAAGGATAAAGCCTGCAACAGCGGCTCCGAGGGAGTATAAAAGATATTTCAGATCGTTTTTCTGTTCTGATTCATCACATCCTGTGTTCAGTTCTTTCTTTCCGGATAGTTTGTATGAAGCCAGCTTTTCAAAAAGCACAAGTATTATAAAAACCAGTCCCGCGAGAATTTCGATGTGGCAGTTCGCCCAAACAAGTGATATAAAGAAAACGGCTATGGGGGCGGATTTATTCACTCTGCCCCTTAAAATAAGGGAGAACAGGGCAAGGCAAAGTGCTGAAACAATCTGTGGCCTCGGTTCGAATCTGGAAAAAGAAGCCATGAAAGTGAGAAGCAGCAGTGAGGGAATCAGGAGATCCCCCCATAATTTCTCCTGTCTGTCCACACTTTTTAAAGATGCGGCATAAACAGCACCGATGGCAGCCAGAATGATTATGGTTCTGAAAATATGTATTCCCGCAAGTCCGGTATTTTTGAATATTAAAAAGGAAATAACGCCGAAAAGCCATTCGTAGTTGGTAAAATAATGAAAGGGGAGAAACGGTGTTGATGAGAGAAAAACATCTTTGTGGGGTATCGTATGGTTGAGAAGAATGTATTCACCGTTTTTAATATGAAACCAGATATCGTATCCGGGAAAGATTCCCGTAACCGCTGCGGCAATGAAAGCAGCAAGAAAAACGGGGTAATAACGGGATATTCCCGATAGAATATTATTGAACCGGTTTTCTCCGGTAATGCTCGAATTTTGGTTCTCTGACACATTTCCGCCTGAATATTAATACTACGGGTATATTTTTCCCACATGCAACTTTTTCCTTTGCCTTGTATCTAACGGATTGAGAACAGGAGGTTTTCATGGATGAAGACCTGCAGGTCATAGAGAAGTTTAAAAGGGGCGATAAAGACTCCTTTACTTTTCTTATCAACAAATATAAAAAGCCGGTTGTCAATCTGATTTACCGTTTTACAGGCAATTTCCGGGACAGCGAGGATCTGGCTCAGGAAGTATTCCTTCGGGCATACAGGGGATTGGACAAATTTGAGTCCAGATCGAGCTTTTTTACCTGGCTTTATACAATAACAATGAATCTGTGTCTGAGGTCGAGAGAAAAGGAAAACAGGGTTATCATTCAGTCTCTTAATCAGAAACAGGAAGACGGAAGTCTGGACAGGGACATGGATGCACTTTCGCAGGGCAATCCGGTGGAAGAATCGGTGGAGGGCAGCGAAACCGCTCAGGCAGTTCGAAAAGCGGTTATGGAACTGCCGCCGAATGAGCGGATGGCAGTTATTCTGCACCGTTATGAAGATAAATCCTACGAGGAGATTGCTGAGGTTCTGGGAATTAGCATATCCGCCGTTAAATCAAGGCTTCACCGGGCAAGAGAATCTCTGCGTGAAAAACTGGAGGGCATTGCTTTCCAAAAGGGAGGTAAATAATATGAACTGCAATGAAGTGAAAAAAATTATGGCTGAGTTTGTTCAGGGAGATCTTCCGGAAAAAGAATCCGGCGATGTTCAGGTTCATATTGATTCCTGCCCTGAATGCCGCTATGAATATGAAGCTTTTATAAAGACCTGGGATATTCTGGACGAATGGAAAGCTGTGGAGCCTTCTCCTGATTTCACAGCCCGCTTCCTTACAAAGGTAATGGCTCAGGAAAAACCCGCACGGACTGAACATAATTCAATAGTCGAAAGACTTGGAATTATATTCCGGAATATGTTCACTTTCAGGGTTCCTGCATGGTCAGCAGCGCTTCTTATAGCTGCAGCAATATTTCTCGCACAATACTTCAACCCGCCCCAGGTGGTGGAAAGAGTTGTTTACAGAGAAGTTCCCGTTGTTGAAACTGCAGATTACACCATACCTTCAAACCCTGTGGTTGCCGGAGGAAGCACGGGAGATTATCTGCCGTCGCCATATACTGTGTTGAAAAATACCCAGAAACCTGAAGCTACGGAGGAAGAAGAGATTTTCGAACAGCAGAACAAGAAAACCGACGGAACTATAGAAAGAATCGATCTTAAAGATTTTATCTGAGATAATGAACCAATATCAGTGAGGTTGTTAATATGAATAAAAAATTCAACATAATTATAATAGCTCTGGCGGCACTTCTTTCCGTTGCATTTATGGCGCCGCGCTTCTGCTTTGCCCAGAGTGAGGAGCCTAAGCCTGAAAAAACGGATAAAAAGGGTGGACTTAAAGCATTTCTCAAACTTACCGACGACCAGCAGCAGAAGTTAAAAGAAGTTCATCAGCAGTATAACAATGCTCTGGAGGATATTCATATCAGTTCTATGCGGCGAAAACTCGAACTTGCAGAAGAAATGAAAAAGGATGAACCGGATCGCAAAAAAATCGATGAACTCCTGATTACTATAAACCAGCTCGATCTTAAAAAACAGAAAACCATTATGGATGAATTCTTCGCCATAAGAAAAATTCTCTCACCTGAACAGAGAACTTTTTTCACAAGAAAATTTATACGGCAGATGACCGGAGGAATGAAAGGGCAGCAGTAGCATAGCAGGCGTCCCGCCTGCCCCGGGTCCCCAAACCTCCCGCCGACCGCCAGCAAACCTAATAACCATAAGCTTGGCAAGGGAACGTAGGAGGGCTTTGTAAGCCCGACGCGGACCCGCAGGTCCGCCCGCGACACAAACCTATGTCCGAAAACTCTCCGAATATGCGGAAATAAAACACAAACGACTGCCGGATCGCAGGCGTCCCGCCTGCCCCGGGTCCCCAAACCTCCAGCCGACCGCCAGCAAACCTAATAACCATAAGCTTGGCAAGGGAACGTAGGAGGGCTTTGTAAGCCCGACGCGGACCCGCAGGTCCGCCCTCATCGCAAACTCAAACCGCAAATCTCCCGAAAGCGCGGCAACAAAACGCCAACAACTGCCGGATCGCAGGCGTCCCGCCTGTTCTCCGGGTAAACAACCTCGCAAGCTCTCTACAATCTCCGGAATGGAAAAATAACTCCAGCTACAGGGTCAGCCCCAATGATCTGGCCCGAAATCAAAACTGTCTCCACTATGAATCGAATTATGGTAATGTGAGGCTGTCAGCATGATTTTCATGCTTGCAAAAGATTCGCAGCTTGAGTTTGCGGTGTGGCGGACCTGCGGGTCCGCGTCGCGGTTGGAAACCGCTCCTACGATCCTTTGCCAAGCTTGTGGTTGTGGGGTTTACTGGCGGTTGGCGGTTGGTTTGGGGACCCGGGGCAGGCGGGACGCCTGCGATCCGGCATTTATTGGCGTTTTGTTGCCGTTCTTGCAAAAGATTTGCAGCTTGAGTTTGCGATGTGGGCGGACCTGCGGGTCCGCGTCGCGGTTGAAAACCGCTCCTACGATCCTTTGCCAAGCTTGTGGTTGTGAGGTTTGCTGGCGGTTGGCGTTTTATTTTGGGGACCCGGGGGACAGGCGGGACGCCTGCGATCCGGCATTTATTTGCGTTTTGTTGCCGCTCTTGCGAAAGATTCGCAGCTTGAGTTTGCGGTGTGGCGGACCTGCGGGTCCGCGTCGCGGTTGGAAACCCCTCCTACGATCCTTTACCAAGCTTGTGGTTGTGAGGTTTACTGGCGGTTGGCGTTTTATTTGGGGACCTGGGGGGCAGGCGCAATGCCTATGAATTAAAGCATAGATTTATCTGCTTATTTCAGGATTCATATCGGAATACCAATTTCCCGGAGTTAACTTTACCAATTCAGCAACATTGAAAATAGTCTCATCGGCACAAAAGATTCCGGTAAAATAGCATCAGACAATATTTCTTTGTCCGGATTTGTTTAAAACAAGGAAAATTAAGGGGGCAATGAGAATCAGGATTCAATAAAACAAGGCAATGACTGAGGAATATAATGAAAAAACTACTAAAAATATACACTCTGATTCTGATTGGACTGGTATTTTGCACCACATCATCCGCTTTCAGTCGGGAAGCGTCGGGATCGGTTTTTGCGGAAGCAAAGAAAATGATGCGTGAAGGCAGATTCAATGAAGCGGGCAAACTGATTGCCGCTTCTGTTAATCAGGGCGAAGATAAAGCAAGAGCAGAAGGCTTTCTTGCTGTAACCACCTATTCCAGACCCGACTGGGATCCTGAAGATCTCACCGAGCTGGAAAAGACAGAAAAATACTCCATTCCGCTGCTTGCGGACATAGCAGCTCAGGACCCGCCTGCAGAAGCCGGCAGGGATCAGGCAGAATGGATTATTAACACCAGAATAAAATTTATTGCCGCCATAGGCAAAATGAAATATGTAAAAGCTATTCCCGCATTGATAAAACTGGGAGACAGCAAAGATGCCAGAATCAGGCTTATCGCAGTCAAAGCCCTTGCAGCTATGGGAACTTCCGAGGCAAACAAGGGAATTTTTGACTATCTTCTCACAGAACACCTGCCCGATTATAAATCAGGAAATCTGAATCAGCAGATGGCTCTTGAAAACCAGACGAGGACTATTGCTATAGGAGTTCTGGCACAAGCCGGGGATCCTTCCCTTGAGACGGAACTTGTAAAAAAGGTAAAAGAACGCAAATCAGCAGACCGTCTTACAGCAGCTATAATTCTCACTGGCTACAGATCTTCCCGTTTTCAGAATATCTATCTCGATCTTCTCAAAGAAGACGATCCGGCTTTAAAGCTTTACGCAGCAGCAGCCCTCAGGGAAATGGGTGATAACGAAGGTTTTGCAGGTCTGAAAAAACTCTTCGAATCGTCAGATCCGGGTAAGCAGATTGCAATCATAAGCGCCATAGGATCCTGGGGCGATAAGGAATCCATAAAATTCCTCATCGATTTTCTCGATAAACAGAGCAGCGGAAAGAAAATGGGATATGTGCCCATCAATCTTCTCGGAAAAGCTCCCGACACATCCCGCACTGATCTTCAGACATATCTTTATGCCCGTCTTGTTCAGATAATGACGGAAAACCATACAGCCTCAGCACCTCTTTTGCTTGAGATTCTGAAAAGCGGTAAAAATAACAATATGTCATATTTTGCGGCAGAAATCCTCGGAGAATGCAGATATAAACCGGCGAAGGAAATTCTGGTGAAAAATCTGGATTCAAAAGATCCTCTCACTGTTTATTACGCCGTTTTTGCTCTGGGAAGAATGAAAGACAAAGCTGATTCCGAAAAAATAAAGGCGCTTCTTTCATCCACAGTGCCTCAGATATCAGCAGCCGCAGCGTGGAGCCTTGCCTGTGTGGGAGATGATTCAGGCAGACAGATTGCCCTGAAGAACCTCGGCAGTAAAGACCCCGCACTTTCCTCTGCAGCCCTCGACACCCTCTGTATGCTTAGAGTGCCCTCGGATGCTGCAGTTGTTTCAGCGGCGGCAAAAAAAGGATTTATGCTTCATTCCGATTTCATTACAGCTTTTAAACTTATCGGAATCACCGGAGATATCAATCAGATGGACATTCTGAAAACAGGAGCTGCGGAAAACCTCCCGGTTTCATTTTATGCAGCGGAAGCAATGTTCAGAATAACCGGTATGCCTGCACTTTATGGAACAAAAAATGAAACTCCCGAGGATTCATGGATGTACGGAGCCGGAATTTACGACATTAATACCTATGCAAGATATTATCTGCTCTATATGACCCTTGATCCGGGAATGTTCGGCAAACTGAACGAAGTCAGATACGGCTATGTAACGCCTCTCCGCCGTTTCGGAGAATTCGGCAGGGTTGAGGATAAATCACCGGCAAACCCGATAATGGCAGAATCAGGAGCCGATCAAACCGGTAAACCTGCAGGAGAACTTCAGCCCGGACAGTCGGTTATTGTAAGAAAAACAGCCGGCAACAGGGCGCTGGTGTCTTTAAACGATGGAAACTCAGGCTGGACAATGCTGGCAGGGCTGGATATAACTGATAAAGTCATATCCTACACCTCACAAAGGCTTAAAAAAGATACGGGATTCAGACAGAAAAACGATCTTGAACAGGTTCTGAAAAACGATTATATCGGAAAAACCAGCTTTATAGTGGAAAGAACAGCTCCAAAAAGCTCTGCCAATGCTGAGATGGCTATGTTTGCCCTTGATATGGGCGAAAGATTTTCAGGTTCAGTCAGTCTTGACTCGGGAATATGGGACGAAATAATCAAAGGGATAGATACCGGAAAAAGAATTGTTACAGCAGATGGCACAATCAAAAACGAGAAATGGATATTCACTTTCGATGCCGCCGGCAATCTCGAAAGTATAAAAAAATAGCAATAATATGAAAGGCGGGATCCTGAAATGAAAAAAGGATTCAAGATGGCTGTTTTAATCACAGCTATTCTTCTGGTATGCGCTTGCGCGCTTCAAGCCTCGGAATTAAAGCTTAATGTAAAAAAGCATACCCTTCCCAACGGCTTAACCGTTTTGATAGTTGAAAAACACGATGCTCCGATAGTAGCGTTATACCGCTACCACAAAGTTGGCGCCGTCAACGAATACGCCAACATGTTCGGCTGCTCCCACCTCCTTGAGCATATGATGTTCAAAGGCACAGATAAAATCGGAACATGGAATTACAAAGCGGAACAGCCTTATATGAAACAGATCGAAAAGCTCGTTAATGAAATCGACAAGGAAAGAGTCAAAGGGCTTTCAGGCTATCATACAATGGACAAAGCCAAAATCGACAAACTGTGGAAACAGGTCGCCGATCTTCAGGCAAAACAGAGCAAATACATGGTTAAAAATGAAATCCATACCATTTATGACGAAGCAGGCGGAAGAGGACTCAACGCCTCCACAGGCTTTGACGCCACCGACTATTATCTCCTTCTGCCCTCCAACAAACTCGAACTCTGGGCTTTTGTTGAAGCTGACAGAATGGGACATCCCGTATTCAGAGAGTTCTACTCGGAGAGAGATGTTGTTTATGAAGAAAGACGCATGCGCACCGACAACGATCCCGACGGTGTAATGTTTGAAAACTTCTTCAGCCACTTTTTCGTAGCTATCCCCTACGGTCAGGATGTGGTTGGCTGGGCTTCGGACCTCGAATCAATGAGAAAAGACAAAGTTATGGCTTATCTCAGAAAATACTATTCACCCGGAAACACAACCCTTGCAATAGTAGGCGATGTAACGGAAAAAGAAGCTCTTGCAATGGTAACCAAATACTTCGGACCTATTCCGGCACAGCCCCTTCCCGAACCTATCTTCAGCGAAGAACCCACACAGGCAGGCGAAAGAAGAATCGAAGTTAAATTCGACGCCAACCCTCAGATGATGATCGGATTCCACGGTCCCAGACCCGGAACCAAAGACCAGTATGCACTGGATATGATTTCATACATACTTTCACACGGCAGAACCTCAAGATTCTATCAGGATCTGGTTAAAAAGAATATTGCCTACAGCGTCAGCGGCGGAAACTGGACTCTCGGATATACCAACGCATTTATTATTCAGGCTCTTCCCAAGGGAAAAACAACCGATGCACAGCTCGAAAAAGCAATCTATGCTGAACTGGACAAACTGAAAACCGAACCGGTAACCCAGCAGGAACTCGATAAAGTGCACAACCGCATAGACCTCAATTATGTCAGACTTCTAGACAACCCTATGGCAATAGCCCAGAGTATCGCTCAGGCTCAGGCATGGACAGGGGACTGGCAGAACCTGGATGACAGGGAAAAACTCAAAAAAGTAACTCCCGAAGATATTATGCAGGTTGCAAAGAAATACTTCACAGAGGATAACCGCACAATAGTAACCCTTGTTAAAAAGGAAACTCCCGCGGCAAAGTAACTCTGAAAGGATAATCCTTAATGAAAGACTACTCAAGATTTATCAGGAAATTCAAAGATACGGGCATTCTCACCATCGGCGATGTTATGCTTGATGAATATATATGGGGAAAAGTCAACCGCATTTCTCCGGAAGCTCCCGTTCAGGTGGTTGAAGTTACAAAAACAACTTCAATCCCCGGCGGTGCTGCGAATGTGGCAAACAACATAGCGGCACTTTCAGGCAGAGCCTGGATTCTTGGTGTTACAGGCGAAGATCAGGCAAAAGAAATACTGCGGAGCGAACTTTCATCCAGAAAGATCGATCCAATCCTGATTACCGAAGACAGACCAACAATCAAAAAAGTCCGCATTTTAAGCCAGAATCAGCAGCTCCTCAGGCTTGACTATGAAAACACCCACCCCATATCAAAGAAGACCCATCAGAAGATACTCGGATATGTAAAGGAACTTCTCCCCCAGCTCGACTGCGTGATTATTTCCGATTATGCCAAGGGAATAGTTACAAAGGAATTAGTGGCTGAGGTTAAGGATCTTGTCATCGGCGAAGGCAAAAAAGTGCTGATAGATCCAAAACCGAGAAACATGAAGTTCTATCAGGGGGTAAGCCTTGTAACGCCAAATAATAAGGAAGCAGCAAGGTTTGCCGACATTGATGAGGAATCGGAAGAAGATCTTCTCAAAATCGGAAGAAAAATCCTGAAAAACCTTGATACAAATGTTCTTATCACCCGTGGCGAAAAGGGCATGTCCCTGTTCGAAAAAAGCGGAAAAATCACTCATATTCCCACAAAGGCAAGACAGGTTTATGATGTAACCGGCGCAGGAGACACTGTAATTGCAGTTACAGCAATGGCTCTTGCAGCAGGTGCGGATTATGCTGATGCAGCAGCCATAGCCAACTACGCCGCAGGCATAGTGGTCGGCAAAGTGGGAACCGCTACAACCACAATAGAAGAACTGAAAGAGGCAATGAAAGAAAAGTAATCCGGGAAGGAAAAACACCGGCAAGATATAATCATATTTCAAGGGAATTTGGGGGAGTTTTATCGGAAATTCCCCCTTTTTGCAAGTCTTAGTAAGGGGAAAACCCTCTTTTTATATAGCCATCCCCTAACCCGATGCTGAACTTTCAGCCCGGATTGACAAAATACCGGAAAAAATCACTCCGATTTTTGTTTCGCCATTTCAAAAATGGCTATAAACCGGATTTGACCCTTAACTCTACTTATAACACACAAACAGAACCCTGTATGATTCAACCACGAAAGGAGTCAGAAAATGACAGTAAGTTATAAAGATCTCGGCCTGTCAAACAGCCGCGAGATGTTTAAGAAAGCCATGGAAGGCGGATACGCCATACCGGGCTACAATTTCAACAATATGGAACAGCTTCAGGCAATCGTTATCGGATGCGCCAAATCAGGTTCACCGGTCATTCTTCAGGTTTCAAAGGGAGCCAGGGATTATGCAAATTCAATCCTGCTCCGCCACATGGCAATGGGTGCCGTTGAAATGGTTAGAAAAGACTACAACAGCAACATTCCAATCGTTCTCCACCTCGACCATGGCGACAGCTTCGAAACCTGCAAAGCCTGCATAGATTCAGGATTTTCATCAGTAATGATCGACGGCTCAGCCCTCTCATTCGAAGATAATATTGCAGAAACCAAAAAAGTCGTGGAATACGCCCACGCCAGAGATGTCTCAGTTGAAGGCGAACTCGGCGTTCTCGCAGGCATTGAAGACGAAGTTTCACACGAAGTTTCCCACTACACCAGACCCGAGGAAGTGGAAGAATTCGTAAAGAGAACAGGCGTTGACAGCCTTGCCATCTCAATCGGAACTTCCCATGGCGCTTACAAATTCAAGGTAAAACCCGGCGAAGAGCCCCCGCCGCTCCGTTTCGACATTCTCGAAGAAGTTGAAAAAAGAATCCCCGGATTCCCCATCGTTCTTCACGGCGCATCATCAGTAATGCCCGAATATGTGGAACTCATCAACAAATACGGCGGAGCACTGGAAGGCGCAGTGGGCGTGCCTGAATATCAGCTCAGAAAAGCTGCTAAGAGCGCAGTCTGCAAAATCAACATCGACAGCGACGGAAGACTGGTTGTTACAGCCAAAATCCGCGAAGTCCTCGCCACCAAGCCCAAGGAATTCGACCCTCGCAAATATCTTGGACCGGCAAGGGAAGAACTGGAAAAACTCATCATCCACAAAAACGAAAATGTACTCGGTTCAGCAGGCAGAGCATAAGCAAAACCTGAGGACGGGGTGTAAATTATAAAAAAAGGACGGACGAAAGTTCGTCCTTTTTGTTTGGCGGGGATAGGGTCAATGCCGCTGAATTAGCAAAATTCACTCTAATTTCCAGCCCAATACTCCTGTTTTTCAAGGAGGGAGGTTCGGAGGGCAACCTCGCTTTTTTAAAAAAGCGTGGTTCCCTCTGACGGTCCCCAATCCCCAATGCCACTGAATTAGTAAAACTTACTCCAATTTCCAGCCCAATACTCTTGTTTTTCAAGGAGGGAGGTTCGGAGGGCAACCTCGCTTTTTTAAAAAAGCGTGGTTCCCTCTGACGGTCCCCAAATCCCCGTCGGT
>JAJTBE010000086.1 GCA_021287065.1 Bacillota bacterium | reverse complement strand
CCGTAAATATAATTGTGGTCCCATCCGGGAATATTCATCGGGTTTATCAGGGTTTTCGAGTCTGCATCATATACATAATACATAGGGAAGGTTGAACCTGTGTCGGTTGTCATTGGAATAACCGCAATAAAAGAGCCGGGTTTGCCTCCTGCTGTAATCTCCGGATCTTCCTTACTCCATTTCACTTTTTTTGTTTTTTTATCGTTAATTAATGGTGATTGCAGATAGGCAAGGCCGTCTTTTTCCACATCAGGAAAGGCGCATAGTTTTGTTGGTTTTTCTGTTAAGGGGTCATAATGAATGAATCCCTGGTTTTTGTCAAAGATGATAATATTGTCGGGTTTTACGGTGTTGTATAATTTATACTGAAGTAGTTTTGAAACTGGGGCGCTGTTTTTTGGGTAATATGTAAAATACGGATCTTTCAGTTCTTTGTTTGACATGTTGGCGAGGATCAAATACAACTCCCCGTTTCTTACCCCCTGGGTACAGAAAGAATATTTACCGTTATTTTTTACATCAATTTTTGTTAATAGTCTTCCGGGTTTGAAACAGGAACCAAAATCGTAATATGCTATGGTAAGATTCTGAGGCATCATAGAATTGAAAAGAATATCGGAATCATAGATTCTGGCAATATAGAAGCTGTCGCCATCGGAAGAGATATAAGGAAAATCGACATACTCGTTGTTCTTCCTGAAATCTGACAGCCAGATGAGAAGAAAATATCCGGCGGCTATTGCCATCAGAAAAATCAGAAAACCCGCCAGATATTTATATCTATGTTTCATTCCGTAATCCTTCTGTTTTCTTTTATATTTAATATTTTACAGATTGTGAGGTAGTCCCGTTGATATTGCAGATATTTTTGAGAACTTTTATGGGTTCGGTGAACTATCCGCCAAATTTAAAAAATTCTTAGGTGTTGTCAGGTTTTGGTGAAGAATGAGATCTGCCACGGGATTTATCCAATGGAAAAATAAGCTCAACCATTGAGATAGCCGCTTCAGCTGCCTTGGTACATATACGGAAGCGGCTGAAGCCGCTTTTATAAATGGGGGGCTGCTTTACGCACGGGTTGAAACCCGTGCCTGTTCTCAAGGGGTAAATTAAACGACCGGATTCCCATAAGATTTTTAAGCGTTATTTTCCTGAAATAAGCATTGTAGTTTGTCTTATTGCCAATACAAAGAGAAGTCGTTTTTTGATTTGCCTGTATCTGGTTTCCCTATTGGTTTTATTCATCTTAACCCCTCAGGTTATCTGATTTTCCGGTAGGCGGTTGTTAAAAAGTTTTCCTCACTGATTCCGGCATTTTGGCTCTTAGTTTGTAAGCATTGTCAGAAAGATTAAACAGAAAGGTATAGTATGGATCATTCTTTTTTTGTTCTGCAGGGCAGAGTGGCGAGATTATCCTTGTATCACCCGTTGCCGGGTCGATGGCGGCAACCTCGGTTAAATATCCGGGACCAAATGAATGGT
Organism: Bacillota bacterium; assembly: GCA_021287065.1. Lineage (GTDB taxonomy): Bacteria > Vulcanimicrobiota > JAJTBE01 > JAJTBE01 > JAJTBE01 > JAJTBE01. The sequence continues at coordinate 1,910 of JAJTBE010000086.1, read as the reverse complement.
TATCGATGGAAACCTGAGCTATGATGACATTGTCGGGTTTGAAGAAGAAGGCAGAGCTTATGTTTTCATTTTGCTGCAGAGATGGATTAATGAAAATTTTACTGCCACCGGATCTATGAAGAAAAATACTGTTATTCTGCAGTATTTCAACTCTGTTATTACCAAAGTAATCTTCCATAAAATCAGGGTATTGTTTGTTTTTGTTTAATTCATCTGAAATTTTCACTTTAGTGGATTCCTGAATAACGCTGATATCCGGAGTTTCTCCTGACATTAACTTATCTTCATCAGCTTTCGTCAGATATGTGCTGATATTGATTAATTGTTTTGTATCCGGTTGGAATATGTATATTAAGGGGAATGAATCCACAGAAGGTTTTTCACAGAAAACAGCCATAACAAAACAGATTGGTTTTGAAACTGTATGAATGCGGGGTTGGCGAATGGAAATATTGGGGCCTTTCTCTTTTATTTCAGGATGTCTCCATAACAGAAGAGCTTTAGCATCATCCTTAACAGGAGGATAACTGCAAAGAAATGTTCTTATTTTTTTGAATGGTTCAGAAGAATAGAAACCTGTGTTTGAATCCATAATTATCAGGTTGCAGGGAGTGCTGTACATTCCATAACAGTTGTTGGGAAGAATTGCCGACTGGCTGATTCCGTTTTTTGCATATTTAGTCAGTGTGTTTTCTGCAATGCTCTGGCCTGAAATGCCTTTGTAAGCGGTTATATTAAGGTATATTTCATTATCTTCAACTGCTTCGTTTACATCCATAAATGAAAATGAATCGGATTTCCTGTTTAACAGAATTTCAGGTTGGTTTGATGATGATGTGTAATTGCGGATTTCAAGGATAATATCCTGATTGGGGGACATTGTTCTGCCGTCGCAGTTGTATATCCGTTTTATGTAGAAGCTTTTTCCATCCACGGAGATACCGGGGAATTCCACATAGAGGTTACTTCTTCTGAAATCTATGAGAAGTTTGAAACAGATAACCGCCAATATGGGTAAAGCTATGATTGCAGCAATAATTATTATCTTTTTGTATTTTTTCATCCCTGACCTCTGTAAATTTATTTCTGTCTGAGTTAAGACTGTTGATGCTGTTTTGCCATAATATCTTTAGTGATGGGGTTGCCGGCTATGCCCGTGAATTAGGGCATAGGTTTATCTAATCGCTCACGAGGGGTGTGTCCGTTTGCCCAGCTCCCAGAGAAAACTTTTTGAAAAAAGTTTCCTCGCGCCCACCCTACGGGCGGGCACCCGCCTTCCCAAAACTTTTGAATTGGGGACCGACCGGGGACCGGGGACCGTGGGGTTTTGGGACCGTCAGAGGAGACCACGCTTTTTTGGAAAAGCGAGGTCTCCTCCGAACCTCCTCCCTTGAAAAACAAGAGTATTAAGTTGGGTATTGGAGTGGTTTTTGCTAATTCATTGGCTTTGGGGAATTGGGGACCGGTCGCAATGCCTGTGAATTAAGGCATTGATTTGTCTAATCGTTTACGAGGGGTGTGTCCGTTTGCCCAGCTCCCAGAGAAAACTTTTTGAAAAAAGTTTCCTCCGGACCTCCTTCCCAAAACTTTTGAATTGAGGGACCGACCGTGGGATTAGGACCGACGGGGGTGTGGGGACCGGGGACCGTGGGGTTTTGGGACCGTCAGAGGAGACCATGCTTTTTTGGAAAAGCGGGTTTCCCTCCGAACCTCTCTCCTTGAAAAACAGGAGTATTGGTATTGGAGTGGTTTTTGCTAATTCATTGGCTTTGGGGAATTGTGGACCGACCGCAATGCCTGTGAATTAAGGCATTGATTTGTCTAATCGTTTACGAGGGGTGTGTCCGCTTGCACAGCTCCCAGAGAAAACTTTTTGAAAAAAGTTTCCTCCGGACCTCCATCCCAAAACT
>JAJTBE010000074.1 GCA_021287065.1 Bacillota bacterium | reverse complement strand
ACATGTTTTTCTTTTCGCAGATTATAATTATTCTGCAAATTCATCCAGTATTCAGGTGATTGTCCAAAAGCAGCAGCAAGCTGTTTTGCAGATTTTGCCGAAACAGAAAGTTTTCCGCTAATCAGATCGTTCACATATTTGGGAGTTTCACATATAATATCCGCTAAATCTCTCTGGCTCCAGCCTCTTGATTCGATTTCTTCAAGAATAAATTCTCCCGGTGGTATATTCATAAATGGTTTCAAATTTGTATCCATAATTATCACCTGTAATGATTTGATAATTCAATAATTCTGATGGAGCTGCATGTTTTAGAATCATCTGAAGGGTTGATTTCAAATTCAAGCCGCCATTTATCCTGAAGTCTTATTGAATAGCGGTTTGAAAACCCTGTTAGTTTTTCAAAGTTGAGGGAAGGTGTTTGCCAGAGATCATAAATATCTTTAGCTGCTTCCAGACTCTGAACTCTCATAAAGAATTTTCGCAGTATGCTCCTGTCGATGCGGTATTTCGAACATTTTCCCTGTTCATACAGTTCCAGAAGGTGTCTGTTGCCAAACTCAATATTCATTGTTACAACTCTATTATACTTCAGAATTTAAAATGCGGCAATATAAAGTTACAAAAAATAGTAATACTTGAATACAGAAAAATACTATTGCAGATTATTACTTATCTTCTTTTATAAATTATCCTTGAAATAATAAGGAAATTTGCTGTAACAGTCGAATTCTCAGTTTTTGCTTTTATGAATATCTCCAAAATCAATCCGGGATGGTTAACATGCAACAAAAAGCCAACATAATATATTTTACGGGAACCGGCAATTCAGCCCGTGTTTGCGGGGTTTTGGGCGGGGTGTTTGAAGATGCCGGTTATGAGGTTTCTGTAATTTCCATAGAGGATGTGAAGCCTGATGGGGTGGGGGAAGCTGACCTCCGGGTTTTTGCTTTTCCTGTTTATGCGTGTTCTGTGCCATCGGTTTTTATTGACTGGATGAGGAAACTTCCCCGGAATAATGGAGCTAAGGCAGCTCTTATCTCTGTTTTCGGTTCCCTTGATGTAAATGAAAAGATTCCCGGCTACGATGGGCAGGCTTTGCTTCAGGCTAAGTCGCTTCTTGAGGACAAAGGGTTTGATGTTTTCTTTGGGGATGGAACAGGCTATCCCTTTAATGTGCCGGTTTCAGGGGGAGTTCCCGATGAGGAAAAATCAAAGGCAATTCTTGAAAAAGCTGATGAAACTATAAGGAACATCGGGGTGAGGATTGTTGCCGGAGAGAAGTATTTCAAAAAATGCAGCTGGTTTAACGAAGCGTGGTCAAAGCTGTTTGGGCTTCTGTATGCCGCAGTGGGAAGACGATGGATTGGAAAACTTTATGCAGCCGATGATTCATGCGTAAAATGCGGTCTTTGTATAAAATCATGTCCGGTTCATACAATAAACAGCAAATTGGGAAACATCCGCTGGAAATGGAATTGTGAAGGCTGCCAGAGGTGCGTGAATATCTGTCCGAAAAAATCAATCAATCTAACCCCTGCGAGAATAATTATTTCGCTCGCTCTGTCATTTATGCCCTGGGATTCGTGGATTATCTCCCTTTGCAATATAAACGCCGCTGTTAATGAATCCGGCGGTGCTGCCATTTTTCTCAGATTGGGTTTCTGGGCAGCAGGGTTCGTGGGGGCTGCGCTTGCGGCGGATTCTGTTCTTTTTCTGCTCGAATCAACTCCGGGTATAGGAAAACTACTCAGGACCGGCTTTATGAAGAAGTTCGCAAGATACACAGCTCCGGGGTTTAAGCCGGGTAAATCATACGATAACCGGAAGAAATCCTGAACGAATTTTAAAAATCAGCAAATTTGCAATTCCGGATAAATCAACTTAAAATGCCTGCTATCAAATCAGGCTTGTGGTATTCTTCAAACAGGATTTCAGCGGGGAAAACTTTTTTGCCGGCCACCCAGCTAAATAGCTTTTCCGCACCTGATGAACAATCGAAATTCAGATCCGGAGTGTAGGCTATCCATTGGTCTTCAAAAAACAGGATTGTTGCAAGGCATTTCAGGGATGAAGCTTCCCAAATCTTTATAGTTGTGTCTGAACTGCCTGAAATAAGAATTTTTCCGTTATCTGTGAGGCAAAGTGATTCAATACTGCTGTTTCCAGCTTCAACAGTCTGAAGGCATTTCTCATCTTCTGCATCCCACTTTTTGATGGTTTTATCAGCGCTTGCTGAAAACAATATCGTGTCATTTTCCGCAAAAACCACTGCATTCACCCATTCGCTGTGTCCCTCAGGGCTGCTTGGAATTTCAGGATGATAATCGTAAATATCATGTCCCGCCATATATTTTAAACATTGTAATGTTGCCAAATCCCAGATTCTTACTGATAAATCATAATTATGTCCGGTTACCATCAGCTTTCCACTCTGAGAAAACCCCATTGATGTAATGATGTTGCAGTCAATTGGTTTCTGTTCAATAATTTCACCTGAGGATATATCGCGGATCAGTAGTGTCCAATAAAAAATTACAAAAAAGTCATCTGTATTGCGTAGTTATTGGTTTTCTTTGGGGGTGGAAAGTTGAGGGATAATAATCCCAATAAGTGCGTTGCTTCGAATAACGAGGCGCAGATCCTTCTTGACAA
>JAJTBE010000069.1 GCA_021287065.1 Bacillota bacterium | reverse complement strand
AGCAAAAGCTTGAGCAGATTACCAAGACTCTGATTGAGGACGAACAGGAACATAACAGAATTGTAGCAGAGATTGAAAGAACATATCAGGAAAAGACTGGACAGAAAAGCCGGGAATTGCCGGAAAAGACCGAAAAACAGGAAATAGCGATTCAGAAACCCGAAGAAAAGAAAATCAAACCGGAAATTCAATTCACTTACAATTTTGATTCCGGAGGTATTCCGGAATTACTTGATACAGGTGATTTTGAAGCACATAATCACTATTTTACAAGAATTCAGGGAGAACGGATAATACTTACAAGGAGTTTTGGTGAGATTCTGTGCCTTGATTTGCTTCATGGGGTTAAAAAGTTTGATTATCAGGTGGAAACCGTAAGAAAAACCCTCGAATTTTTCAGGGGAAGAGCACTTTTGTGCGATGAGGTGGGTCTCGGCAAAACTATTGAAGCCGGTATGATACTCAAAGAATACCATCTCAGAAAACTGGCAAAAAGAATTCTGATTCTCACTCCCACTTCACTTGTTGAGCAGTGGAAAGTTGAAATGGAAGAAAAAATCGGGATAAAGTTCGCTTCAACCTCTGATGAATCTTTTTCCAGCGATCCAGTCGGTTTCTGGAAACAGAACAATCTGATCATTGCATCCATTTCTCTTGCAAAATCCAGAAAAAACTTTGATTCTGTGATAGAAAATGAATACGATCTGGTAATTATTGATGAAGCACACCACATTAAGAACAAAACAACTCAGGGCTGGAAGCTGGTCAATTCACTGAAGAAAAAATTCATTCTTCTTCTAACCGCCACTCCTGTTCAGAATGACCTGATGGAGCTTTACAACCTCATTACATTGCTTTCTCCCGGCACTTTATCCACTCCCGCTCTTTTCAAAAAGGAATTTGTGGAGAAAAACGACCTCAAAAAGCCGAAGAATATGGATAAACTGAGAGAACTCCTTCACACTGTGATGATTAGAAATACCAGAGCCATGGTGGATGTAAAACTGCCTCCCCGCTATGCATCCACATACAGAACAGATCAGAATCAGGTAGAAAAAGCAGTTTACAGTAAAGCCGACAACCTTGCCAGAATGATATACAGCGATGAGTTTTCCTCCAGAATGATTTCGATGAACCTTTTATCCGCTGCTGGGAGTTCACCAGGAGCATTGATGCTCTCTCTGGAAAGAATGAAAAACAACCCCGGATATATTCGGTTTGAGAGCAATATTGAAGACCTTCTGCAGGAATGTAAAAAAGTCGGAACCACAGGCAAAGCTTCGACTTTATTACAGATTATCAGGAAAAACAGCGATAAGAAGATAATCTTCACAAAATATATCGGAACTCTGGAGTATTTGGCAGAACTGCTGAAAAAGGAAAAAATTCCGTTCGCATCATTCCATGGCGGTTTAAGCACTGCAGAAAGGGAAAGGCAGATCGATCTGTTTGAAAATGAAGTATCAATATTGTTGACTTCAGAAGTGGGAAGCGAGGGAAGAAATCTTCAGTTCTGCAACACAATGATCAATTTCGACCTTCCCTGGAATCCGATGCAGATAGAACAGCGAATCGGAAGAATCCACAGAATAGGCCAGAACAGAAATGTCTTTATCTTCAATCTGGCACAGAAAGGCTCTCTCGAAGATTATATACTCTCGGTTCTTGATCAGAAAATTAATATGTTTGAACTGGTTGTTGGAGAAATTGGTATGATTCTCGGACACCTTGACGAAGAAAAGGAATTTCCTGATATTATCCTTGAATTGTGGGCAAGCTCAAAAGGCTCAGGGGAAATTGAACAGAAGTTTGATCAACTGGGAGAAAGCCTTGTTAATTCGAAACAGGAATATCTGAAAACCAGGGAACTTGATATGACTCTCTTTGCAGAAGATTTCGAGGTATAAAAAAATGCACGAACTATTTGAATTCGCAGAAAAAACACTTGCCAGGAGAGGAGCACTTGTTGATTTCGAAGATGGAAAGCTAAAAGCTGTAATACCAAAGGATGTAGCTTCTGCTTTGGAAATTTCCGAGTACACAACATTCACGGATGACGAACCGGGACAAAATGAGATTATGCTCACTTACAGCTCCGATATAATGGAAAAGCTGGTTGAGATAACCCGCTCATCAGGAAAAATTTCCCGTTTTTTTCTTTCTGACATTGAGGCAAAAAAAGAAGTTACCCTTCATGATATCAAAAGATGCTTTGAGTTTATCAACTCCAAAGTGGTTAGTGTCGAAACAGAAAAAATAATTGCCCCTTATTTTGTTTTTAATTTTAAATACTCGATGGTTTCAGATGAAAGAAAGGACGGCATTGCTTCAGTTACGGTAAACGGACATACCCTTGCAGGAATCGGCACTTTTGACGAAGGACTTCTTCATTTCAGACAGGACGAAACTTCTGATTCGTCATTACCCCTTCCGGACCCAAAACCAATCGGCGAAATCTACAATAAAGCCTGCTTTGAAGTTAAACAGATTGTGCAGAACGAAACCGAACATTTTAAAACAATATTGTCAAGACGTCTTGAACGGGATATAAAAAGACTGGAGGAATATTACCATAATCTTATTAACGAACTTGGAAAGAGAAAACGGGGACGCAAATCCTCCATAGAAGAAATCAGAGAAGATCTGCAGAAAAAAGAAGACGCTGTCAGAACTGAATTTGAACTGAAAAGAAACGACATACTGAAAAAATATGATACCAAAATTAACTTTTCGCTTTTCAGTGCAGCCAGATTAAGCATTCCGTCAATCCTTACAAAAATCAAAGCCCAGTATAAAAAAGAGACAATAATAATACCGACAGTATGGAACCCACTGGCAAAGGATCTGGAACCTGTTTCATGCCGGCACTGTAAAGCAGACACAAAAAGCATCTTTATCTGCCAGAACAAACACATTGTGTGTGAAAAATGCCACGGAACCTGCCCCGAATGCGGCAAAAAATACTGCCTTGCCTGCAACCCCCAGTTACCCTGCGGGCATAAAGCATCTGCAGACGCAATGGAACAGCTATAGGTGCAAACAGCTCCTGCTATTTCCCCTTTTCCTGTTTCTTCTTCTGCTGCTGTTTTTGTTTCTGCAGCATTTTCTGCTTCTGTTTTTCCCTTTGTATTTTCAGGTTTTGCAGTTTTTTGAATATTTTTTCGAGGCGGAAAAGATAATACTGCTTTTTTATGCTTTTTATCCAGCTTTTGGGTTTGTCGGGGATTGTTTCCGAATAGTAAACTAAGCCGAAGACTTTCAGGGCATCGGTTGAAGGCAGGGAGAAATCAACTTTGTGGATGTCTTCTTTTTTGGCGCTGACACTGAACAGAACCACACCTTTTCTCCCTTTCATGTCGGGCTTGTCTGTGCCGTAAATATCAACTCTGTCCAGATCAATACCGGCGCCGAAGGATGAGAAGATCAGTTCTATTGCATTTCTGGCTATTTCTGAAACTGACTGGTAGTCCTTTATACCAAACTGAATGACACCTATTCTCTTACCGCTGATTTTTGCAACGCCTATTCTGTAAATTGGCACCGACAGTCTGGCTCTCTTTATGGATGTTGAGATTCTCACTTCCGATTTTGGGTCGAAATACATTATACTTGTGGACCCAGACGCAGACTTGCAGCAAAAAAGTATCAGAAAAGCCGCATAAAACAAAAACAGAAGAAAACCCGGCTTTTTCATTATCAGTAGCAGGTTCTCCATTTTCTCCGGGGTATGTTCGGTTTTTCCGATTAAACCGGTCTGTCCGGTTCCGGGGTTATCTGTCATTTTTCTGATTTGTTATCAACCTGTTGTCTATTATTAATTTATTCAGTTCTTCCGCAATCATTGCATGCCCTTCTTTTACCGGATGCACATGATCTATAAAAAGGCTGTTGTTGTCTTTTTCTTTTCTCCACTGAGAATAAATGTCCAGAAACAGACCTTCGTTTTCTTTTGCTGTTTTTTTCAGCAGAAGCCTGTAGGTGATTTCCTTTCCCATCGAGGATTTTGTATCCAGAGTATTCTTCTCCCCTGCTTCAAGGGTAAACTTAGTGAGTTCATCCCTGCCCATCCCCTTTTCAGGAAGGGGCATTGCTATTATTATAGTCTGGCCGCCGTTTCTTTTCATTTCGTTTATAAACCAGGCGTAGCAGGATGAAATATCATCGTCGGAAACTCTGGATTCCATCTTGTGATTTCTGTTTCTTTCCCAAACCTGTCTGCCCTGCTCCGTTTCAAGAAACCTGTTGAGTGTTAATTTTTTTAACAGCAGAAACAGATCAGATTTATACAAAACCGTATAAAAGGGAACTATCCATTCCGGAGGAAGCCTGTCCCTGTCCTGCATTATATCGGCGTTGGGGTCGTTGTTGAAAGAAATTATCAGGCAGTCGGGATTATACTTCCTCAGCTTCAGCTCATAGAGTTTTCTTGCCAGATAAATGGAATAACCTTCCACTGCGCCGTTTATTACCCTGATCTTTCTCTGGGGATATTCTGCCCGGAGCTTGTTTTCGAGAATGTCGGAAAACCTGAATCCATCGTCGATTCCCGCTCCAAATGCGCTGGAGTCGCCGATTAGCAGAATTCTGTATTCGCCCGGTTCCTTTTCAACAGGGAATTCAGCACAGCGAAGCCCCTGGGAGTTTATAACCGTTCCGGGCATCTGCTTACCGGGCCTCAATTCCCACAACAACTGGGGATGGGGTCTGTATCGGGAAACAGATCTGCTCAGATGGAGCTTTAAGGTGTATTCGATACCTGCAAAAAAAATTAACACTGTTAAAAAAATTAACAGTCCCTTTTTGAAGCCTGTAAAATTTTTTATCACCACAAACTGAACCAGAATCACAAACCCAAGCATAAGCAATGCGGAGTAAAGAGCGGCGTATTTTGCCGATTCAGGAGGATACTGGAGATGATGATGTCCCGCCTCCACTACCTGCGGAAAGGGATAACCGGCTATATAACCCGCTGTAAAATAAAAAAGGACAAGGTACAAAACCGGAAGCGCAATTTGAATAATAACCGGGAGAATACGCTTCCCCCGGTTATTTTTATTCTCATTTTTACTACTGTTAACGGTTTTTTCGCTGTCCATTTAAAACCTATCTGGTGATAAGGGTCATTATCGCTTTCTGGACATGGAGTCTGTTTTCAGCTTCGTCCCATACTGCGGACTGAGGTCCGTCGATTACTTCGTTGGTAATCTCTTCGCCTCTGTGTGCGGGCAGGCAGTGCAGAACTATGGCATCGGGATCCACATGCTGCATAAGCTTGCTGTTTACCTGGAAAGGCTGGAATTTTGCAAGGCGTTCTTCCTTCTCTGCTTCGTCGCCCATGCTGATCCATACATCGGTGTAAACTGCGTGAGCGCCTTTTACCGCCTCGATGGGATCTGTGCCAACCGTCAGTTTTGAACCGGTTTTTGCTGCGATTTTATTTGCTTCCGCCAGAACTTCATCCTTAGGCATATAGCCGCCCGGTGAAGCTACCGACATGTGCATTCCCAGTTTTGCGCATACATAAAGGAGCGAATTTGCCATATTGTTGCCGTCGCCGATGTATGCAAGTTTCAACCCCTTAAGTTCGCCGAATTTTTCATACATTGTGAAAACATCAGCCAGAACCTGACAGGGATGCTCATAGTCGGAAAGTCCGTTGATTACGGGAACCGTAGCGTTTTCAGCTAATTCTTTGATTGTATTGTGGGAGAAAACCCTGGCCATAATGCAGTCCACATAGCGGGAAAGCACTTTTGCCGTGTCGGCTATGGTCTCGCCTCTGCCAAGCTGCATATCTTTTGATGAAAGATAAAGGGCTGAACCGCCAAGCTGATTGATGCCGACTTCAAACGAAATGCGGGTGCGGGTTGAGGGCTTCTCAAAAATCATTGCCAGATTTCTGCCTGCAAGAATAGGATGGGGAATACGCTGCATTCTCTCAAGTTTAAGAGTTTCGGCAACTTTAAGAATCTGATTGATTTCCTCAGTTGAAAGATCCAGTATGGATGTAATGTGTTTGCCTTTCATTAATACTGCCAAGGTCTTGCCTCCTGCTAAATTTTTGGTGATGGATTCATTAACCGGATAATTATCGATTCCTTCTTCAATAATAAGGATTTTTGGAAAGTTGTGAGGAAGAGGAATATGAAAAAACTTCCGGTAAACAGGAACATATGTAGTATAAAAGAAAGGAAAACGAACACCTTTAGCCAATATTTACTTGACATATTAACAAATCAATCTTCAAAATGCGGAATCATATACAAAACAACATATTAAATAAAAACAGAAGCAAAAGATAAGGAAAAGCTGAAATACATTTAGAAAAGGCATTATACTTATGTTTTTTTCAAAATTCATCCTTATGCTCACTGCTATTCTGCTGACAGTTTTTTCGCAGCAGGATGTTATCGATAATAGCTATCAAATCACAGCAAAGGTAAAAACCAATTCTCAGGCTGCATCACCAACTGAAAAATACGGATATACACCTTCGCATCTGGCAGTTAAAGCTGGAAATCTTAAAAAAGTAAAACAGCTTGTGGAAAAAGGGGCGGATGTCAATGCTCTCACCATAAGGGAAAGAGGGGGGACTCCGCTTCATATAGCTGCTGAAACCGGTAATATTCCGATTCTCAGATACCTGATTTCAAAAGGCGCAAAAGTCAATCCGGTTTTTAATATCGGGGGAGAGAGTCCTCTTTCTCTGGCTCTGGAAAACAACAGAGATGAAGCTGCGCTTTTTCTGATGATGAAAGGGGCGGATATCCGGGTAAAAAATCACGATGGCGTAAGTATCATTCATAAAGCTGCTGGGTTAAACTGCCGGGGAGCAGTGAAAATAATGCAGGCTCTTATTGATACCGGAGTCTGTGTGAACACAGTAGATAATCAGGAATTTACACCTGTTTTTTATGTAAGAAGGCTTGATGTTGCAGAATTACTTGTCAAAAACGGAGCAGATGTCAACCATAAGGCAGAATCGGGAATCACTCCCCTGTTTACCGTTGAAGATCCAAATTGTGTCGATTTTTTAGCTTCAAGCGGAGCCGTAGCTAATGAACATAATGAAAATGGAGATACACCCCTGCATCAGGCTGCAAAGATGGGAAACTCAGTAGTGTCCAATAAAAAACTACAAAAAAGTCATCTGTATTGCGTAGCTATTGGTTTTCTTTGGGGGTGGAAAGTTGAGGGATAATAATCCCAATAAGTGCGTTGCTTCGAATAACGAGGCGCAGATCCTTCTTGACAA
>JAJTBE010000017.1 GCA_021287065.1 Bacillota bacterium | reverse complement strand
TGGAAACAGAAAGGCTCCGATTATCCGTTCAGACCAAGTCATCTTTCAGACGGTACTTTGAGATTTATTTGTCTTACAGCTGCTTTGTTGCAGCCTGATGCACCCTCAGCGATAATTATTGATGAACCTGAACTGGGTTTGCATCCTTATGCTATAGATATTCTATCGGAAATTATTCAGGCTGAATCCAAAAGAATGCAAATTATTGTTTCAACACAGTCTCCCGCACTTGTTGATTGTTTTGAACCTGAAGATGTTATTGTTGTAAACAGAGTTGGCAGTTCCTCGGTTTTTCATAGACTTAAAAGAACAGATTTGGATCTCTGGCTTGAAGATTATTCTCTCGGAGATCTATGGAGAAAAAATATCGTTACCGGGGGACCTGTTCATGAGTGAAGTATATGTAGTTGTTGAGGGGAACACTGAACGGACATTTATCAGGGATATACTTGCTCCTTATCTCGCTCAGAATGGTGTTTATCTACATGCATCTGAAATTGGCAAAATCAAACATAAAGGTGGGCAGGTTAATATTGACAGGGCAAAAAAGGATGTGACCAATTACCTGAAACAGCGATCAGATATATATGTTTCAACAATGTTCGATTTTTTTGGGATTGATAGTAAGTGGCCCGGGAAAAATGAAGTTGACAAAGAGAAGAAACGGAATAACCAATTAACAGCTTCTGATAAGGCAGAGATACTTGAAAAGGCAACTCTTGATTTTTTTTTGCGGGAGTATCCTAAGCTGAATGCCGAAAAAAGATTGATTCCTTATATATCAATGCATGAATTCGAGGCTCTGCTTTTCAGCAATCAGGTAATTCTCTCTGAGGCAATCGGAGTTAATGTTTCTGATGTAAGTAAGCTTGTGGGAAAATATGTATGTCCTGAGGATATTAATGAGGATCCGCAAAAAGCTCCTTCTAAAATTTTAGAACAGCTTCAAAAAAGATATAAAAAGGTGAATATGGGATCTGATATTGCCAGAAAAATCGGATTATCTACTATCCGATCTCAATGTCCCCATTTCGATCGATGGATATCCAAGCTTGAATCCCTTGCTTCTCTGGTTATTTAACCTTTTTTCAGCCATTGTTCCAGTTCGTTTGTTTCAAGGGCGTTTATGAGGAGGCCTTTTTTTATTTCTTCTTTTGTCATCCAGCCTTTGCGGGCGGTCATTACTCCGTATTTCATTACTTCCATGCCGTCGGGGGAGTGGGCGTCGGTGTTTATTATTATGGGGATTTTCATCGAAAGTGCTTTTCTGCACATTTCCCATTTCAGATCGAGTCTTGAGGGATGGGCGTTGATTTCAAGAGCTTTTCCGTTGGCTTTTACAGCTTCGAAAATGGCATCCCAGTCAGCGGAAAATTCTTCCCTTCTGCCGATTAATCTGCCTGTGGGGTGCGCCAGACAGTGAACCAGAGGATGGCTTACCGCTTTTATTATTCGTTCCGTCATTTTGTCTTTTGCCATTTTCATTGATGAATGGATGGAAATGAGAACAAAATCAAGGGTTTTAAGGGTTTCTTCGTCGTAATCAAGGGAGCCGTCGGCGAGTATGTCAACTTCCGCTGATTTGAAAATCCGGAATTTGCCGGCGTATTTTTGGTTTAATTCGTCGATTTGAGCCTGCTGGGAGTGGAGTCTGTCTGAATCAAGGCCGTGGGCAACATAGAGTGACTTTGTATGATCTGTCAGAGCTATGTATGAATAACCCAGGCTTATAGCTTTTTCCGCCATCTGTTCGATTGTTGCCGAGCCGTCGGACCATTGGGAATGCATCTGCATATCGCCTTTTATGTCTGAAAGATCTACAGGTATGGGCGAAGGTTTCCCTTTCAGTGTTTCGATTTCTTCTCCGGTTTCCCGAAGTTCGGGGGGGATGAAGGGTAAGCCTGCAAGGTTGTATATGGTTTGTTCGTCTGGAATTTCCATCACCATGTCTTCGGAATCTGTAAGGAAATTCCGATCATTGAGATTGTAACCTTTTTCTTTCAGTGCAGACAGAAGTTTTCCGGTGTGGGCTTCGCTGCCTGTTGTTAACATAAGGTTCAGGCTGAATAAGGAAGGTTCGCTTTTAATCAGATTTACTGCGAAGTTTTCTGTGGTGCGGGCTGAAATTTTCTGTTCGTTTTTCTCTGAAACGCTTTCAAAGCAGCTCAAGCCAGCGAAAGTTTTAAAAGTTTTTTCCGGTTCAGGCGATGAGAATAGAATGTCCAGACTTCCTGCAGTTTCCGTTCTGCGTCTTAATTCTCCTGTTTCTGATAATATCATGTGCGGTGAACCATTCAGAAGCTCAGCCCGGATAAGCTCCCATAATTCAAGGGTGTAAGCTATGGATCGGCTTCCCAGATATTTTTTCTTTAATTCGATCCCTTTTATGATTGTATCCTGAGTTTTCTTTCCGAAACCTTTGAGTTCTGCGATGGCATTTGTCCTTGCAGCCCTCTCAAGGTCTTCCAGTGAAGAAGCCCCCAGGTTCTGATAAATAAGCCCAGCCTTCTTTGGACCGATACCGGGTATTTCCACTATCTCAAATATGCTTTGAGGCATATCTCCCATGATTTCTTCGAGTTCATCGGATTTGCCGGTGCTTACATAGTCTGAAATAACTTCAGCTATACCCTTGCCGATTCCGTCTATGGAAGTTAATGTCCCCTGCAAAGCTGATTCTTCAAGGGAACCCTCGTAATCAGCGGCAATTCGCGCCCCGTTTTCAAAAGCACGGATTTTAAACTGGTTCATTCCCTTTATCGCCATTGCTGTGGCAATCTTTTCGAGTAATGCGGAAATATCGGAATTTGTCATAGAACCTCGCTTTGATGTGAATTAACTCCAAAAGGCAGATAGTAATTCTACGGTTTTTCCGTTAATCCCCTTGTTGAATCATATATTGGCTTTAAAGGTGCTGAGCTTTTTCGGAGGTGAGAGGTTTTTTGCAGGGGAATTTTTTGGAAAAAAGTTTTATCCGGGAGCTGGCGAATGGTTATGATTCTTTCTTGGGAAACCCGCTTTTCAGGACCGATAGAGGAAACTTTTTTAAAAAAAAGATTTCCTCCAAACCTCCTTCAAAAAACTTTCAGTGCATCATTTTTCCGCCCTCTTTAATTCCGTTTTCTGCATACCGACATAAACTTCAATCGATATCGGAAATCCTGTAGGGGAGAGCCAATGTGCTCTCCCGCAACAACCTATCGCAAACCGCCAGAAAACCTCATAACCACAATATTTCGCCAACACTGCCGGATCGCAGGCGTCCCGCCTGTCCCGCCGGTTAAACGAACTCGTTTTCTCTCCGCAAACTCCGGAATGGAAATACAACTCCAACTGCAGTGGTGGTGCAAATGTTCCCGCCCGGAATCAACCCTGTCGCCGCAATAAATCGAATTATGGAAATGTGGTGCTATGAGGATGATTTCCACACATGCGAAAGATTTGCAGTTTGAGTTTGTGGTTGGGCGGACCTGCGGGTCCGCGTCGGGGTTGCAAACCCCTCCTACAATCGCTGGCGATTCTTGTGGTTATTGGGTTTGCTGGCGGTTGGCGGTTTGTTTTGGGACCCGGGGGCGGGCGAAGAAATTTTCTGAAGTTTTTTCCGGAAGCTTGGCAAACCGGCATGATTCTCATATAGTCTTTCCAATTAATCAACCACAAAAACACTCTATCAGGAAACTTACCTGATACCGGATTTCATGACCGATTTAATGGGATTCCTATAACAGTTCAGATAAGTCCAAACATTAATTATTGGAACAATATGCGCTATAGCGCTCACTCAGAACCGAAAATAAAACTAAACTACAGAAACTAAACTGACTAACTAACTGACTAACTAACTAAAATAACAAACTAAGCCAACTAAACGAACAAAAAAACAGAACAAAACGAACAAAAACCAGATCCAAAAACCAAATAAATCCGTATCAGTCTCTGAACATCTCTTTAATTCTCATAAAGTCCTGTTCTCTGGTCATAAATGCTTCAACCACATCGGGGTCAAAGTGTCCGCCTGAGCAGATGGATATGAGTTTTTTGGTTCTGTCGTGTGAGAATGCTTCCTTATAGACCCTTTTGGAAGTCATAGCATCATAGACATCAGCTATGGCAACGATCCTGGCTGCGAGGGGTATATCGTCGCCTTTGGTTCCGAATGGGTAGCCTGATCCGTCGTATTTTTCGTGGTGATAAAGGGCAATATCTCTTGCCATATCGAGGAAAGGCGGTCCTTCCAGCATTTGTCCGCCCATAATGGTATGCTGCCGCATAGCTTCGTATTCGGTTTCGGTAAGTTTTCCCGGTTTCTGGAATATAGAATCGGGAATACCGACTTTAGCTATGTCATGTAAAGGTGCGGAGTTGTAGATGCGTTTGATATAATCATTATTGATCAGGCCTTTATACTTTGCCATTCTGGACATTTCGTCCGCAATGATCCTCGAATAATTCCTCATTCTTTTGAGGTGTTCGCCTGTTTCCTGATCTCTTCTTTCGGCGACTTCCGCTATTTTGATAACAATAGCAAACTGCGATTCCTCTTTTTCCGAGAATCTGTTCTGTATTGAATATAAAGCACCGGTGGCAAGAGCAAGAGCTTTTACAACCTGACTGTTATATTCGTTTACCGGTGAGGAATAGTTGAACGCAATCAGAAGCCCGTTTTTGCTGCCGATGATTTTATATGCGGCATAATTCTCTATTGAGCTGATACAGTTAGTGATTTCCTCAGGGAATCTTCTCTGAAACACCGAAACATCCCCAGCTTCGTCTTCCCAGTTGGCAAACGATGGTTTTCTGCCCTCCGGCAGAATCGCTTTCAGTTTTCTTGGGTGAATAACAAGCTTATCAGACACTTCACGGAATTCGCCGGAGCGCTTCTCAATGATGTATCCTTCGATCATTCTTTCGTCATTTTCTATTCCGGCAAAAATATAGGCGGGGTTTGACGAACTATCGTCTGAGATATCCCTCAGAGCCTGACTTGTAATAGTTTTCAAATCAATTTCGTTTTCAAAATCCATAAAGCGGAATTCCTGAAGAAGGTTTTCCATAAGATTTACGATCTGCTCGGTTTTTTCAAAAGAAGCTCCAGCTTCTTCCTCCATCTTTTTGATGCCTGTTATATTTCTGCCTGAAATCATCACTCTGTCTTTATCAGAAGAGCATGGGATAAAAGTATATGAAATAATGCTTTCTTCAAACTTTGTTTCCATCTCCTCGATGAGCCTGTCGGTTCCGGCGATGCGGTTGAGCCTTGCCGTCAGGCCCTCCGGTAGAACGGAATTAATGCTGTGGGGTTCGAGTTTTTTTGATTTAAGAAAATCCGCCACTGTCGAATTATAATAAACAATGCCTTCATTTCTGTCCCATTCGAGAATCATATCGGGATTATATTCTATAAAAGCTGAATATTTGCCGAGTTTATTTTCCAGAGTTCTCTCCCGGCTTGTATCCCTCAGTATAAAATACACCAGATTTTCCGTTTGAAAATCCTCAGGCATTCCTGCGCTAACCAGCAAATGCATATATTCATTGGTGTTGGAATTGAATCCGGTTTCAAAAGACAAGCCTCTGCCTTTTTTCAGAACTTCGAATATGGAATTGAACATATCGAGATACTTCTGGTCAACAAGGCTGAAAATCGAATACTTTTTGATTTCTTCCCCTGTGTATCCGAAGAGGAGTTCAGCTCCCTTGTTCCACATTGTTACATGACCATCAGTGTTGCAAAAAATAACTGCTTCAGGATTATTCATTACAAATGATTTAAAAATGCTTGTCTTCGCCTCTGGCAAGATAACACCCCGTTCCGAAATTAAAATATTAGTAAAATAGTTATTCGCCTGCCCGCTTTTTCCTTCGTGTTATCCTCTTTTTCTAAGCACTTCAGCTATATCCTTGCCACCGTATTTTGTCGCCCACGAAAACGGCGCTCTGCCTCTTTCCGTAAGTGCATTGGTATCAGCTCCGTAATTAACCAGCAGTTTGGCTATTTCTTCGGAGCCGGCATAGTGAAGAGGAGTATCTCCGAACTTATTTCTCGCATTTACTTTAGCTCCCTTCGAAAGGAGCATGTCGGCAATCTCAATTTCCCCTTTAATAACTGCATAATGAAGGGGAAGCCATCCGTTACGATCCGTTTTATTTATATCAGCGCCCATAGACAGAAGAGAAGCTGCAGCTTCCCTCAGTCCCCACTCGGAAGCCAGATGCAGCGGCGTGCGGCCTATTTCATCCTCCACATTAACATCTGCACCCACATTTATAAGCATTTCCGCAATATCCCGTTTTCCAGTGGAAAGCGCATACTGCAGAGGCATCCATTTATATTTTTCATCCAGTGCATTAATATCAGCACCACAGGAAATTATAACTTTTGCTATTTCAAGCTGTCCCTGAAGAACTGCCCGGTGAAGGAGTGTTAAGCCTTCCGTATCCTTGATTTTCAGCAAATCAGGTTTGTTTTCAAGCAGAAGCCTGAGCGCCTGGGTTTTTCCCTCTGCTATAGCTTTATAAGCTGCACCTTCGGGGTCGTCAGGCAAAACATACGATGAAGCAGGCTTTTTATGCTGCACGGGAGGCGCTTCCGCCTCGGTATGGGTATGTTCCCGTTTTACTACAGGTATCGAACCTGATGAGGAACTATTCGAACTCACTATCTTCTTCACAGTTGCCGGAGGCTGCTGGGCACCAGGCATAGCAGGGGTTGGGGGAATAATCTGCACAGGCTGAATCATCTGACTCTGTGGAGCAGATGTTATTTTCTGCCTTACCTCAGAATCTGACAGTTTCGACTCAGGCATGTTAACCTTTGCAGGAGGAATCAGGTACGAAAGGTCAGGCCTTTCAGGAAGAATATGCCTTTCACCTCTCAGAATACCGATAATTTTTTCATTTTTCTCTTTCTGAGCCATTATCATCGGAGTTTCGCCGTAGCGATCCCTTGCGTTGGGATCACCGCCTTTAACCACAAGTATCTCAGTAGCTTCTTCATGTCCGCCCCTCACTGAATAATGAAGGGGGGTCCAGCCGAACAGGTCTTTTGTTCCTGCATTTGAACCGACAGAAATTCCAAAAACCTTATTCACAGAGATAAGAAGTTCAACAACATCCCCTCTTCCCTCTGCAGCGGCAGCGTGAAGGGGAATCTGTCCCATTTCGTCCCTTGCGTTAATATTTGCCCCTTTTTCAACCAGCATACCAACCATATCGAGAAAACCGCCTGCAGCAGCAACATGAAGAGGCGTAAGGCCTGCAGCATCTTTGGCATTTACATTGGCTCCCCTTGAGGCAAGTAATAAAGCCATCTTGTAATAGCCATGCATAGCAGCTACATGCAGAGGAGTCCAGGGCACTCCCATGGTCTCTTTGTGCAGAACCGTCCAGCCAAGATCAGCCCTTGCATCAATAACAGCACCGGCGTTAAGCAGTATCACCGCCGCATCGTGGCTTCCCTCGGCGGCTGCAATGTGAAGAGCAGTCCAGCCCGTATTATCAGGCTCATTGACCTTAGCTCCCCTGAAAATCAGCATACTTACAATTTTAGGGTCTCCGCTTTTAGCGGCATAATGAAGCGGGGATGAACCCCATTTTTCACACTCGTTTACAACTTCTGCCCTCGAAGCCAGAAAGGTGGATACTTCCAGATGTCCGCTTCTCACAGCATAATGAAGCGGAGTCAGTCCCAAATCGTCTTTTTCCGCAGTTTCACAACCGGCAGCTACAAGAAGCTTTAATATTTCGAGTGCGCCGTTTTTTGCAGCAATATGAACCGGAGTCTCTCCTCTGAGAAACCTCGATTTCAGATCCACCCCCTGGGATATAAGCGACTGAACAAGGTCTTTATTGCCCCGTTCAATAGCGTCTATCAACTGCTCTTTTATCTTTTCATCCATAGTTAATACTTACCGCCTGAATAAAAGGTCGTCGTATCTAATCTCGATTGAATCCCCGTTATTTTCGCTGAAATCCATAAGTCCTGATATAATTACTTCGTATTTGTCCGATTTACGCCTCAGCGGAAGCGTAAGACTGACATGCATACTTCCCGGCATTGTCTGGTTAAAATCAGCTCCCAGCATATACAAACCATCATCAAACTCTGCTGCAGCCCATTTCGAAACATTCCCAATCCTCGAAACCCTGTGGAGATTGGTCGCCATATCCATTGTATTCCATTCAAACCTGCAGTTCGGGCATACTGTAGGCTGCACAGCTTCCCCGCAGGATGGGCATTGAAACACAGCTTCGATTTTTCCGGGAGCCTTCTTGAAAGGAGCTACCTGAACAATCCTTTTGGAAAAACGGAAAACGCAGTTATGACAAATCAAAGCTCCATCCCCCCTGAAATGAGGATGTTCATATTCTTCTTCCATCCCGCAAAAGGAACATTTTTCAGATTCACTCATATTCTAACTCAAAAATCGGCTCAAACCTTCTTTATTTTAACAGAGGGATTAATATCAACCAGCTTTTCCTTTAAGCCTTCCTTGTTATCAACATCAGGAAGGACAATATTGGCATTTTTCGCAACAAGGGTAATCGAATGAATGGTTTCGGTTTTACCCTCACAACTGATATCAAGAATCATCGCGCTGATATCTTTTATGTCAACTTCCCTGTTAATACGCATAAAAGCTGCATAATCCCTGATTATCAACTTGCCGTTATCAAATCTTACCGCAGAATTCTTTGCTTCCCTCAGAAAGCCTCCGGCAAGCAGAACAAGAATCGGCACAAGCATCATCATCGCATTAATTTTGGTTTCGTAATAGCAAAACAGAGTAAGAATAATACATATTCCCCAGGAAATGGCTCCCTGTATGTGCTTCTTCGATCTGAATTCACTGGAATCCACTGCGTTTATGTTGTCAGACAGATTATCCTGTTTTCTTTCCTGTGTATTATCCATTAAAACCACCTAAATCATGGTATTTTTTTGATTGTATTCCGAGAGTCCATGTTTTCGAAAGATTAGGCAATTCCTGCTCCAGAGGCTCTCCGCACAATTCTCTGAGATTTGTGGAAGGCTCCCTCAGATAATCCCTCATATCGTAAAAAAACCTGCACTCGTCTGTTTCCGGTATAATTTCCACATCAACAACCCAGTCAAGAGCAATAAGCTTATGGAATCTCTGTGAGAAGATAAAATATCCGTTTGTGGTTTTCACCCACATATAAGAGAAGAAATCTTCCTTATCCTCCGCATCCTCACTGAGAACTTCAAGGGAGACAATATAATAAACCTCCCCTTTCATAGTTACGCAGTAATAAGCATTATCCTCAGTTACAAACTGCCGGATTTCCTTTTTTACCGGTTCTGCTTTGAATACGATTCCGGGGCTTATATCTTCCAACACCTGAACCCCCTTATCTTGCTCTTGATTTTTCTCTTGCTTCCAGAATATCTCTTCTGATTATTGCAAGATTCTGGAAAATACGGACTCCAAAGGTTACAATTGCCGCCAGATAAAGATCTACGCCAAGTCTGTCTCCCACATAAGTTAGGAGTGCTGCAAGCAGGGCGTTTGTGATAAAACCTGTTGAAAAAACAGTAAAATTATATTTGCCTTCCATATGGGCGCGGATGGCTCCCAGCACCGAATCAAGCCCTGCAAGAAATGACACCGATGCATATTTTGCCCAGGCAAGAGGAAGACTGAACGGCATTATGATGCCGATTATTATCCCTACCAGTATTGAAGCAAGGATCCACATATCAAACTGCCTTTCTTATTTCGAACTTTCCACTGATCTTGCAAACCTGTTTACAAGGCTTCCATTATAAGCTTTAATACTTAGGTCGCTGCTTTTTGCAATTTTTATCTGAACTCCCCTGTCTATGTTGGGAGCCATATTATCCATAAAACCGCCGGTGTATTTCAAACCGGTTTCAAGGTTTTCTGCCGGTCCTATAACTCTTACAACATAGGGAGGACTCAGTCGTTCGGTATTTACGGTGATAGTAGGTCCTACACAGCGGATGGCAGTAGTCATAACAACTCT
Organism: Bacillota bacterium; assembly: GCA_021287065.1. Lineage (GTDB taxonomy): Bacteria > Vulcanimicrobiota > JAJTBE01 > JAJTBE01 > JAJTBE01 > JAJTBE01. The sequence goes on along the minus strand of JAJTBE010000017.1, from coordinate 12,221 downwards.
CTGCTCATTTATAGAAATCGCTTCTGCACCGCTCGCCCAGAGTTCATTTACAAGAGTAATCAAATCCACATCATGAACAATATAATAATTCGGATCATCATCAGGCTTAGGTTTGATCTTCGAATCGTTAAGAACAATCATCAAACCCGGTCCCCTTACATTTGTCAGGCCTGATTCCTGTCTTGCCTCCAGAAGCTGCTTGCGGAGAGTGTCAAATTCATCCTTGCCTTTGGTGGATGTATCTTCAAATTCGTTGATAGTCTGCCTTGCTTTTGCAAGATCCGCCTGAAGTTTTGCTTTTTCACCTTCCAGATACTTAACCATTTTGGCAAGTTCCTCTTTCTGAGAAACCATCAGCGGAGAACCTTCCTTACGGTAGGTCTTGAAAAGCATTGTTACAAGTATGCCAAGAATCACGCAGGCTATACATATCGAAAACTGCCAGCGGAATTCAGGTTTATCAAAAATAACTTCTCTTTGTGCACCCTGAGCGGGTCTGATTATATCAGCCCCATTAGGGCTTGTCTGGGTATTCAGGCTTTCTGAAGAATCCTGGTTCATGCGTGTGTATTCCCGCCTTCTGTTGGTTTGGTGGGTTCTTCACCCGGTTTTTCAACTAATTTTATCACAGGTTCCTTAAATCTGAGATCGATGTATTCCACTTCTTTCTTATTCTGGTTCACAAGTTCGCTTATTGCTGCCAGAACTTCCATTTTGTGGTTCATATTCTCGATTTTACCAATCTTGATTTTAAGGATTCTCTTGTTTTTCAGTACATAAACAACAGCCTGAAGCCTCTCGTCAACAGAGTAGAAAACAACCTCTTTTTTCAAATCCGCTGAAATCCAGTTTTCCAGCTCTTTTATTGTTTTTACCCGGTCTGCTGAAATCTTTTTCCCTATTTCAGGCTTCTCATCTATTATCAGTCTCGAAAACCTCGGATATTCTTCCTTTTCTGCTTTATAAAGAACAACTCCGTATTCATCCGCTGCATAATAAGGACCAACACTTCCCGCTATTCCGAGAGCTTCACTGTCTGCCGCCTGTTCTTCGGTTCCGGGTTCTCCCGTTGAAGACGGCGACGGCGATGGAGAAACAGAAGGGGACGGTTGCGGTGAGCCGGTCAGAACAGCCGCCGGAGAAGCCAGAGGCTGCGGGACTGCTGAAGCCCCCGGAGATGGAGATAAACCCGGCACCGGAGATGCGCCTGAGTCCGGAGCGGCAATAGCCTCAACGGAACCCGGTTCAAATTCCCTGCCCGCAAATTTAATAAGCTCAGCTTCGCTCATCTGCTTAACTATAAGGAAAGGAGTCCTCTCCTCCACAAATATATCAACTCTGCCGGGGAGATTCCATTTTATCTTGACATCTTTAATCCAGTAGATTTTATCCAGATTTTTACGGAATTTGGCAAGGGGAAGAGTTACCACATTATGGTCAAGGGGAATTCCCGCCGCTGAAACAATTTCAGTCTCGCTCACTCTGTTGTTGCCGTAGATCTTTATAGTTTTCAGCTTGAAAAAATCAGAATAGTAAAACAGAGCCTGTGCAAGCAGAAAAATCACAAGAATAAACACTTTCCTCACCAAAACGGCGCTTTTATCCGACCGCCCTGATGATTTCTTCTTTTTGATTTTCAATGTTCTCATATTTACTCAGAAGAATATCTGTTTTACATATTTGGGAAACCCGCGCAAATATTCCGCTTATTATTTACTTTAAACGTAACAAACTTCCTGCATTTTAACATGGCGATTAAGCGCCAGATCTACCTGCATTTTGAGAAGCGCTTCAAAGGAAATACCCGCTTTTTCAGCAGCCTCAGGGAGAAGACTGGTTTCGGTCATTCCCGGAATTGTATTTATTTCAAGGCACCAGAGTTCATCATCAGCCACGATAAAATCAACTCTGCCCATACCGTAGCAATGAGTAGCTTTAAACACCTTCAGGGCACGCTCCATAGCTTCCTTATAAATGTTTTCCGGCAGTCTTGCAGGGATAATATGGGTCGATTTGCCGGGCTGGTATTTTGTATAATAATTGTAGAATCCGCCTTCGGCAATAATCTCAATAACCGGCAGCGCAGTCAGTTTTTGTGAACCCAGAACGCCAACGGTGATTTCAATGCCGGGCACAAATTTTTCAACAAGTATTTCATTGCAGTATTTTGCCGCATCTCTGTATGCAGACTCAAGGTCTTCCCTTCTTTTGATAATATGTGTTCCGATTGTGGAACCGCCCGCAGAGGGCTTCACTACCACTGGAAGGCCTATTCCGCTTTCCTGTTCAATCTTTTCGATTTGTTCCATTCCATCAGCTTCTTCAAGAAGATTGGAATTGAAGGAAAAATAATCCGGCGTCTTAATGCCGTTGGCTATAAGAGCCTGTTTTGTGGCAACTTTATTCATTGCAAGGGAGGATCCCAGAACACCGGCTCCTGTATAGGGGATGTTCAGAAACTCGAGAAGTCCCTGTATGGTGCCGTCTTCGCCAAGAGGACCGTGAAGGGCGATAAACGCCATATCCACATTCTCTCTTTTCATTTCTTCCACTACATTTTCTTTTGCATCAATGCCTACAGCGTCATACCCGGCTCTGATAAGCCCTGCCAGTATGTTTTTGCCTGTTTTGAGTGAAATTTCTCTTTCAGGGGAGCGGCCTCCCATAAGAACTCCGATTTTCATTGCGGAACCTCCGGATTTTTAGTTTGTCGATTTTTCCACATTATACCACAACAATATTTCAAAACAAGGCAATTTAGATTACAATACAGTATCATTTCCCAATGAATTTTGCTGCTCTTTCATACATGGATTTGGGACCGGGCTGATTAACATAATTTTTGTAATAATTGAAAGCACTGCCCGTGTATCCTTTGAGTCTGTAGATCTCAGCACTGATAAATGTTTTTTCATTGTCAGGAGCTTTGTTGTAAAAAAGACGGTAAAGCCTGACTGCATCCTGTTTCCTTCCAAGTTCGGCATAAATATCAGCCATATCGGCAACTGTAGGAGTTTCAGGCCTTTCCCTTTCCAGAACATATTTATCAGTCAGGGTTCTGTAAAACTGCATAGCATAATTCAGCTTCCCCAGTCTCTTCAGATCATAAATAAGAACCTTTACCGTGGAAGGCGTAAACACTACCATATTCTGCCTGAGAATATATCTGGCGGCATCCTGATATTTGGCAAGAGCTTCTTTCCTGTGTTTTCTTTTTTCGTAAATTCTTGCCATATTCCAGAAAATTATGGATTTCTCCATGCCGCATCTCTGCTTGAGTTCAGTTTCATCCATCATGGTGAGATCCCTGAATTTTGCAAGGGCTTTGTCATATCTGCCCATACTGTCGAAATAATATGCATCCATCAGAGTTTCCATGGGATCTGAAGATGAAGCTCCTTCAGGCGGATTGTTTAAAACTCCGTCCCTCGAATTATAGCAGGGATAACCAGGCGGAAAGCTTGTATTGGGGTGATTTGTTCCACATCCGAACCTGCAGTAGTGAAGTTCCCCGATATTCCATGATTTATATGAAGAAGAATAATTTCCGCCGGAAAGACATCCTGGGATTTTCTTTATATAAGCAGGCGCCAGCTCTTCAAGTTTTGCCGGATACCGCCCCTTGTGGTCATTTGAGTATTTTGTAAGGGCTTTGCTCAAATCTTCGCAGTTCTTTCTGCAAAGTAAAACAGAAACCTGAAACCACGCAAAGTATAGGAATAAACTTAAAACCACTAAAATAACAATACCGACAATGGTTCGTTTTATGCCTCTCTTCAGAAGAAGCGCACCAACACGCTGTTTTTCAAGCTTCTCAACTTCCTGAAGCTCCCGATTTTTAGTCTTTGTCTCAATATGGCCCAGTTTTTTGATGATTGCTTCAGGCGATTTCAGCCTTCTGTCCGCAGAAGCAATGCAGGATGCAATAAGGTTGGAAACCTGATTTGAAATACCAGGGTTCAGTTTATTCGCCGGAGGAAGTTTCTTCTGCAAATCCCCGGGCTTAACACCTGTGGCGACAAAATAAGCAGTTGCGCCTATGGCATAAACATCCGATTTGCTATTCCAGTCGTTGCTGTCTTTCAGCTCAGGAGGCGCAAAACCCCTCGTTCTTTCAGCTACGCTTGCCGCAGGCAGAAAAACCGATCCAATCCCCGCATCCACAAGATAAATTCTTCCGAATGAAGTAATAACAAAGTCCGAAGGCTTCAGTTCCCGGTAAATTTTCGCAAATTCCTCGCTGGATTCAAGATAAAGGGCAATACCGGCTATCTGAGCAAGAATATCAGTAACATCAATACTTCCGATAGGTTTTTCAGCTCTATCCTCAACAAGACTGCTCAGACTGCTTCCTTCAATATATTCCATCAGAACATAAAAACGCCCCGATTCCGTAAAACCGTCATAAACTCTTGCTATTCCGTCATGTATCAGTTTTTTCAGCAGTTCAATCTGTTTGAGAAAAATAAACTCGGCGATCTTTTTCTCGGATTCGCTATGCTCGTTATCTACTATCTCTTTTAAAACATACTGCCGGCCCGGAATTTCCGTATCTCCCACAAGATAAACAGAAGAAAGGCTTCCTTTGGCGAGAAGCCTTTCTATAACAAACCTGTCTCTGATTTTTCTGCCGGTTAACAAAAAGCCTCCAGCTAAAGGTTATTGGGAGTTTTTTTCAAAATACTTGCGGAAAATCTCTTCGAGAGTCATTTTGTGGAAATCAAATGTTTTGATTTTATGCATCGAAATCTTTTGCAGAACCGGGTTTATCTCACCGGTGATGTCAATTATGTATTTTCCGTTTTCTTCCCTTACCGACTGGACTCCTTCCACCATCAGCTCTTCAGTGCCGGGCGGATTTTCAAAAGCCACATAAACAGTCTTCGTCATTTTTTCCCTGAGGGTTTCCACCGACTCAAGGGCAGCTATTCTGCCGTTTCTGATAATACAGACTCTGTCGCACAGTCTTTCAACTTCTCCCAGTATATGGGATGAAAGAAATATAGTCTTACCATTCTTCCTCTCCGATTCCAGAAGCTCATTAAATCTGATATTCATAAGAGGATCCAGATTAGTTGCAGGTTCATCCAGAATATAAAGGTCAGGCTCACCCATAAAAGCCTGAATAATATAAAGAATCTGCCGCATACCGCGGGAATAGGCTTTAATCTTTCTCTCAAGCTTAACCTGAAAAAAAAGCTCCGCCAGTTCCTTTATACGATTCCGGCAATTTTTACCTTTTAAACCCGAATAGAAAAGAAGATATTCCATACCTGTCATTTCTTCATAAAGACCAGGTTCCGCAGGAATATATCCGATTCGTTTCCTGATTTTCATACCATCTCTGCGGGCATCCATTCCGAATATACGGACATCTCCGCCGGTGGGCCTTACCAAATCAAGAAAAAGATTGATAGTAGTCGTCTTTCCCGAACCGTTTGGTCCGAGAAAACCAAATATTTCACCCTGCTTTACAGACAAATTAATGTCCGTAATACCGGCGTTTTTTCCGTATATCTTAGTGAGCCTGCGGGTCTGTATAACCGGCTTGTCGTTTTCCATCTGCTTATCGGATTCCTGTTCGCAGTTATTCGAGGTCGAGATAACCTCTGACCATGTTGATAACCATGGTGATTGCAGAAATCTTATAATCCCTCCAGGGAAGAATTATATCCGCATACCTTTTGCTTTTTTCCACAAATTCGAAATGCATCGGGCGAACAGTTGTCAAATACTGGTGAATTACCGAATCCAGATCCCTGCCTCTGTCCTGAATATCTCTCTTGAGGCGTCTGATAAATCTTATATCATCATCCGTATCCACAAATATCTTGAGATCCATCTGCTCTCTCAGCTTATTGCTGTCAAGAACAAGAATGCCTTCTATAATAACAACTTCCTTGGGCGTAACCGTATCGGTCTCTTTTCTGCGTGTATGGGTTTTGAAATCGTATGAAGGCTTCTCTATTGATGAGCCGTTTTTCAGCATTGAAACATGCTGTGCCATACATTCCGCATCGATTGAATCCGGATGGTCAAAATTAACCTTTGCTCTCTCTTCCGGAGTCATGTGGCTCAAGTCTTTGTAATAGTCGTCCTGAACAAGAAGAGTAACTCTCTCCTCACCAAGAGCTTCGGCAATCATCTCGGCTACTGTGGTTTTTCCTGAGCCGGATCCGCCGGCGATTCCTATAACAAGACCTTTTTCCATGTTTTTCCTCCAAAACTGTATCGTAAAAAAAAGGCGAAGTCTTTACTTCGCCTCGTCCCTTACTTTCAGAATATTATTAACTTTCTTGATTCCTTCAATACCAAGAGCAATCTTACCCGCCTTATCCTTTATCTCCTGAGTGGCTACACTTCCCGAAAGGGTCGCTTCCTGATTAACCACTTCAACCTTTATGTTCTCAGGAGCAAGATCGCCGTCCTGTTTCAGGGCGACAGAAATTGAAGTAATTTTTGCTCTGTCGAGTTCTTCAATACTTTTTGCATCAGGAGTCGTTACAGCAGAATAGCATCCTGCAAACAGCAAAACAAAGCACACCATTGCCATCACAAGCATCATCAGTTTCTTACCATTCATCATATCAGCTCCTTTCCCGGTTATATTACTATTAACCCTCTCTGTATCCTTCTTTTGATTAATTTCTTTTTATTTAAAAAACCTTAAAAAACAGGGACTGTCCGGAAAACTGTTTCCCAAATCGGATTCAGCTTTCTGAACAGCCCCTGTTAATTATTTTAACAGTGTTAAAAATTTTAACACCAGTGTTAACTTTTTTTACACCTTTTTGTAAACCAGCATACCGCCTGCAGGAATGTCGAAGCAGGTTCCGCCGTTTCCGTCAACCCAGGGCTTGCCGTCGCCATAATTGCCGCCGCCATATTTGTTGTTGTCGGAATTGAACACTAACTGCCACTTGCCGTCGCGAAGCGGAATGTTATAGTTCTGCAGGTTATTCTTATTAAGGCTTCCCACCATTATAAACTCTTCCCCGTTTTTCTTTCTGTGGAAAGCGAGGACTGAGTTGTCATTATGGCTGTAAACCCTGTTTACCTCTGCATCGCCGTCAAAGGCAGGACTGCTCTTGCGGAGGCTTATCATATCCTTACAGAAGTTGAAGTGTGACTTACGGGCAATGTTTTCCTTTGCTTCGTTTCTGTTTTCAGGCTGCTGGGCTGCGATGAAGTCGCATACCTTTTTGTCTTCAGCAGAAAGGCCCTTATATCTGGAATCATTGTTACGCTGCTCAGGCTGCATTGATGCCAGTGAATCATACATTGCAAGCTGTCCGTCGGTAACATTAATCTTGCTCCAGTTCCAGTCTTTGCCGGTTTCCTGCCATTCCCATCCGAGATCCCACGATGCAGGCACGCCCCATTTAAACTGGTTCTGGGAGAGTGACTCATCACCCTGGAAGAACATAGGAATACCGGGGGAAAGCATACCGGTTGCAAAAGTCATTCTGCTTGCATTTCTCGCCCACTGTGAAGGCACCGGAACATTCTGATCGCCTGAAGCTGCCACTACTGTGCGCTCTGCGTTTCCGACTTCGTCGTGGTTTGAAATCATAGTGATTGAATTCATCCAGTCGCCAAAGCCCGGGTGGTTGATGAGGGCATCCATAAAGTTGTCAACATCGGTTCTCCAGCCGTGTGCAGCCTGCTGCAGAATGCTTGAGCCGCCGCTGGAATGAACCAGTCTGTGCTGATATTCTGTGTTCCACATTGTATTGAATCCTGCTCCGCCTGAGCCTTCAGGTCCGGCAGGGGCAGTAATAGCCGGTGAATTGGGGAATTCTTCCGCCGATGTAAGTGAACCGGGATGGAAGAAATGAATCTCCCTGTTCATTCTGCGAAGCATATTCCAGCCGTCTGTTCCGCCGCCCCATCCCTGTTCGTGAAGAGGATGGGTGAAGTCGAATCTGACGCCGTCAAGATGAAGTTCGTCAAACTGCATCATTGCATTGTTGACTACAAAATCTCTTACCGGTTTTTTGTTGAACGCAGGCAGTGAACCCCACGGAGTGTTTTTCATATCCTTATAAAGGCTGTTTGAACCGCCTGATTTTTCCTTGTCAGGTTCGGTTCTTCCCTCTGTGGAATAAGGCACTGCATTGTTGAGAACGCCTCTGAGTTCCTGTCCCTGAGGTGCTCCGCCGTTTACCGATTTGAAAAGTCCGTTGCCTGTGGTTGCTTTGGTTTCGTTATCCCAGTTGAACCACGAGTTAGCTTTTCCGTCGGATTCCCAAACATGGTTGTAAGCTCCGCCGAAGTGATTGTAAACCACATCATTGACTACATTGAATCCCATACCGTGGGCGGCGTCCACAAACTGTTTCAGAGCATCTGTTCCACTGACGAAGTTGCCGCTGTCGTCAATAAATCCGTAGTTATTGGTCTGGGCAAAGGAATTTGTACCGATGTAGCCCCAGTCTCTGTTGTTCTCGGTCATATTTGTAGGAAGGAGTTCAAGGGTGTTTACGCCGAGATCCTTGAAATATTCGAGTTTCTTAATGAGATCCTTGAATGTGGATCTGTCCGCATTCTGGGAATCCCCAAAGATTGAACCGGTATGAATCTGATAAATAACATATTTGTTCTGGGTTTCGGCCATTCTGGGGGCATTATCGTTTTTCCACTGGAAAGCGGAAGGATCTTTGATAACGCCGGCTCTGGCTGCGCCGAACTCAGGCTGAATCTCGTTGGTATAGGGATCGTTGAATGCTGTGATTTTGCGTTCGGAATCCTGAAGAACGCCGTCTTTATTCTTATCACCAACAAGCTGAAGCTGTCCGTTTGCGTCTTTTTTGTAAACCTCGAACTGATACTTGAGGCCCGGAAGTCTGTCCTGATTGTGAATCATTGATGTCCAGGCTCTGCCCTGTTTCACCATTTTGATTCTGCCCTGATCATCGAAGTTGTTGGCGTAGAAGTCGTTAAATTTGCCCTGATTGTAGTTTTTGACCAGTTCGCTGTCAAACTTGCCGAGGCGGGCTTCCATATCCTCTTTGGTCATGGTTTTGCCGGTTTCATCGGTAAGTCTGAGGTAAACTGCGGAAGCATCGCCCTGATCCTGAACTTCGAAGCGGGTCATGGGTACGAATGCGGGTTTGTTGTTTTCATACCAGAACTGGTGTGCAGGCTGTCCCGTTTTATGGTGGATATAAACGGTGCTTATGCCTCTCTGAACGCCCTGAACATCTCTGGCATAAGGATCGAGCCTGTCAACTTTTTTGCCTTCGGCGGTGGTTATGCTGTACATATAGTTCTTGCCGGCCATATCTTTCCAGCCGCCTTCGACCTTTGCAGCCCACATTCCGTTATCCTGATCTTTTTCCATAGGAATGAACTGAGCCTGTTTGGGATCATCGCCCCATACCTTAACCTGAACATCTTTTGCGTTGGGAGCCCAATATCTGAAGCCTATGTCGTTGCCTTCCCTGTGTGATCCCATTTTGTGATAGTTGGTGGGTGCATAGGTGAAAGTTTTATCTTTTGCGGATGGATCGAATTTAAGACTGCTCTCCTCAAAAACAGCCCACTGCTGTTTTCCTGTGGGAGCATCGGCAAAAACGCCCCAGCGCCAGTCTTTTGACTGATCTTCAACAAGGGCTATTGTTGCGGCAAATCTGCCGTCTTCAAGCTTCTGCATGGCTACGCCGGAATTTTTCCATTCGTTGGTAAATTTGCCGGAGTTATTATCCCAGCTTCCGACGAGTTTAAGATTATTGAGTGTTTCTCTTCCACCCGGATCATAAATAAATGTAACTTTTGTAGTTTTGCCGTCAGAAGCGACCTTGTAAAGGTCTTTGTTCATAACGGGAACATCGCTCAGCTTAATCCCCTGGGGAGCGATGGTTTCCGCTGCGGGAGCTTCCTGCTTTACAGGCGCTGCCTGCACAGAAGTTTTTGATGCTGTTGATTCTGTTTTTCCGCTTAATGTAACGGCATCGGAAGTTGAAATTGTCGCCGGTGCATCCCCTGCTTTCGCAGCAACTTTTTTAACATCGGACATCATAGGTCCGACAGAAGCTGTATAAAGTTTATCTCTAATCTCCACCGTAAATCCACCTTTCATCCTTTATGCAAAAAAATAAAGACACTTTCACATGCATAATTATAAACGGTTTGGTTGTAAAAGTATATTAAAATTCTGTTAACATGTAACAAAATTCGGGGACAAAAATTTGACAGAAAATAAAAAAAGACAATCTGTTACCAGATTATCTTTTTGACACAGGTTTCGATCTGTTTCAGTCTCTTTTTGATTTGTCAGGTTTCATAATTACTTCGACCGCTTTGTTGAAAATGCCGGCCAGCTTATCGGAATCAATCACTGAAGAATCCTGTAAACCTTCATTAATTAACTGCATTGAATTCACAAAATTATCTTTTAAGCCGGAAATTATCCTTTCCTGTTGTTTTTGTCTGACTTCAAGAGTTTTAATTTTTTCTTCAACCTTAAAACTAATTCCGTCCTTGTTGACAGAAAATTCTTTAAGCCTCTCAAGAATACCCGATGCATAAAGAATAACAATAATAATCAGACTAATGTCCTGCCAACTGAATTCAGGCATTTTAAAGTCCTTAACAAAAATAGGCACAATGATACGACATAAGAGATAAATAACAATAAAGAACACTAAAATTATTTGAAACCACTGTGGTTTCTGAGATTTTTCACTTATTGTTTTCTGTGATTTTTGACCATCAATTTCCATAAGACATCCCCCTATTCAAACGAGATATTATAATATTTCTCTAAATTATTATAGGTTCCTTTTTGTATCGAAATTATTTTTATTTTATATTGTTATTTTTTTGTATATTTTTCAATAATTTATATTTCTTACAACTATCAAATATCTAATGGTTTTCTCATAAGATAATGTTTCGACACATCTTTTTAATTCCATGTTTTTTTTGGGGGGTGAATAGTTACAATTAAGGGTAGCTATTCCCTCCACAATGCCACTGAATTTAGGCATAAATTTGTCTGAACGCCCACGAGAATTATAACCATTCGCTCAGCTCCCGGAGGAAACTTTTTGAAAAAAGTTTCCTCCGGACCTCCATCCCAAAACTTTTGAATTGGGGGACCGACCAGAGGATTTTGGATATCATGGTGACCGGAGGGAATTTTGGACAGTCAGAGGGAACCACGTTTTTTTGGAAAAAACTAGATTTCCTCCGAACCTCCTTCCTTGAAAAACAAAAGTATTGGGCTGGAAATTGAAGTAATTTATACTATTGTCTTTCCAATTAATCAACCACAAAAATACTCTTTCAGGAAACTTGCCTGATACTGGATTTCATTACCGATTTAATGGGATTACTATAATTCAGTGACATCCCTCCAACAACCTAAAAATTTAATCAAATCCTATGTTCAAAAATTACTATTCGCCACATTTCCCTGAGATCAAACACGGGCTTCAGCCCGTGTAACGCGAAGCTTCAGCCGCTTCCAAAATTTACTCCGTCAACTCTGACTGGAAGCTGCTGAAGCAGCTTTAAAGTAGAGTTCAGGTTTCATATTACCACGGGATAAATCCCGTGGCTGTCCTCATTTTGTCAGATATGAAGACATTTTATCATTTGAGATTTTTTTGCAGGGAGTGAATAGCTACAATTAAGGAAAAGTGTTCAACCACTATAAAAAGTTCTGATACCAATTTAACAAAAATCCGTATTATTAAGCATGGTGATGGAGGCATTGTTTACATGGGCTGGAGGGATTGTGAAAAACCAATCTCGAAAAGCCTTTTATAGGTTAAAAATCCAATCTTGTAAAAATCAAAGATTCCGATTCAGGGAGCAAACCTATACAAGGAAAACCATAGAAATGCTTCAAAGCCTGTGGTTACAGGGATTTGCTTACCCCCGATTAAAATCGGGGGTTGGTTCCAGGGGGATCGGGACAGGTGAATAATAACCAAAACCGATTTTTAAATAGGTTTGGAATTGTGGTAAGAATTGTTTTCACGCAATCTCATAAGCCCATGCCTGATCTCATATCAACTTTCCAGCAAATTCGCAGTATATTTTCATTGCAAACCCTTCACAGAAGAGTGAAGCAATCCCGTTAGTGTTGTAAATATTTTGGAAAAACAGTATCAGGGATATGCAAAGAATACAAATAAAGGGGAAAAATTTGTCCTGAAGAAAATTTTGGTATGAGTAAACACAAAAGCGAAACTATTTCAAAACTGCTGACT
>JAJTBE010000005.1 GCA_021287065.1 Bacillota bacterium | reverse complement strand
AGAAAACTTTTTGAAAAAAGTTTCCTCGCGCCCACCCTGCGGGCAGGCACCCGCCATCCCAAAACTTTTGAATTGGGGGACCGACCGGGGACCGTGGGGTTTGGGGACCGTCAGAGGGAACCACGCTTTTTTGGAAAAGCGGGTTTCCCTCCGAACCTCCCTCCCTGAAAAACAGGAGTATTTAGCTGGAAACTGGAGTTATTTTTACGGATTACAGGCATTTAAGACAGAGTAAAACCGGCAGAACAGGAAGCTGGAAAGAATTAGGTATTTTAAAAGGAGTTTGATTTATGTATAAACAGCCTGACAATAAAGCAGCAATGGTGAATTTTGTAACTGCAAGGGAGCCTAATGAACACGCTTTTGATTTTATGATTCCTGAAGGCTGGATAATCGAAGGCGGTATTTTCAGGGTTAATCCCAATATGTCAGGTGGATTCGGGCAGGCTATCGAGGCTAAAATCGATATGACTGTCAAAATGAGCGCTGCAGGAAAGGTTATGTTCAGGCTTCTGCCCACATATATGTATTTCGACACGAGAATGTCCCCCACCGTCGCTTTTATGTTTCCTCCGGGAAGTAATTACGGCGGGATGATTGTTATGCAAAAACCGGGAATCAAAGATTTTCTGTGGCAGATGCTGGCACGACAGCTTCATCCTGAAGCAACAAACATGAAGTTTATAGGCGCTCTGGATCTTCCGGACATGGCTGCCCGCAAAATGGATGAAAAAATGAGAATGGGAATCCGCGCAGTTTACGAAACAGCTATCATTAAATATGAATACACAGAAGGCGGAGTCAACTACACGGAAAGAGCCTTTACCCACCTTGCGGACCTTTCACCCATGGGCCAGACAATCTGGAACAACGAGGATACACATATTATAAGAACCCCTTCACCTATCTACGATCAGTGGGAACCTGTGTTTGATAAAATGAGCCGTTCGATTAAACTAAATCCTCAATGGGTTGCTATGGAATCACGAAACCAGCAGGTTATGAGCAATGCCGCTTCTCAGGCGCAGAGGGCGGAACACTACCGCAACGAGCAGGCTCTCGCCACCCAGAGATATTGTAATCAGGTTGATCAGGAAATTGCGGAAAACAGAATGAAAATGAATTCCGAGATTAATAATGACAATTATCTGATGCTTACAGGACAGGAAGATTACAGAAACCCATATACCAATGAAGTCGAGACAAGAGAAAATCTGGGCAAACACAGATGGGTGGATTCAAGCGGAAATGCAATTTATACAGATGATCCCAACTATAACCCCAATTATGATCCAAGATCGACAAGAAGCGATTATCAATACAGCCCGGTAAGAAAGAGGTTTGGGGAATAAAGGTGATGATTGGCGGTATACTGCTGTTATAAAGTTTGCTGGCGGTTGGCGGGAGGTTTGGGGCAGGCGGGACGCCTGCGATCCGGCATTTGTTGGAGTTTTGTTGCCGATCTTTTGGGGGATTTGTGGTTTTTGTTTGCTGTGGGGCGGACCTGCGGGTCCGCGTCGGGGTTGCTCGTTGGCGAAGCTTGTGGTTATGAGGTTTGCTGGCGGTTGGCGGGAGGTTTGGGGGCAGGCGGGACGCCTGCGATCCAGCATTTGCTGGAGTTTTGTTGGCGATCTTTTGGGGGATTTGTGGTTTTTGTTTGCGGTGTGGCGGACCTGCGGGTCCGCGTCGGGGTTGCAGAGATTGTGTAAAAAGTTAAAGTGTCATTTTCTGTTTTTCGGATTTTTGATTTTTTGTCCGTTTCGGGTTTGTTAGATGCAAGATTCGTTCTGGGTTTGTTTTTGGGGAA
>JAJTBE010000193.1 GCA_021287065.1 Bacillota bacterium | reverse complement strand
CCTTGAAAAACTAGAGTATTGGGCTTCGGGATTTAAGTGGATTTTACTAATTCAGTGGCATTGACCTGTGGTGGTAGTTTTGCCTGTAGCAGTAATTCCACCTATAGTGCAATGCCCTTGAATTAAGGAATGAATTTGTTTGACGCTCATGAGAATTATTACCGCATGCCCAGCTCCCGGAGAAAACTTTTTGAAAAAAGTTTCCTCCGGACCTCCATCCCAAAACTTTTGAATTGGGGGACCGACCGGGGACCGTGGGGATTCTGAGACCGTCAGAGGGAACCACGCTTTTTTGGAAAAGCGAGGTTACCCTCCGAACCTCCCTCCTTGAAAAACAAGAGTATTGGGCTTCGGGATTTAAGTGGGTTTTACTAATTCAATGGTATTAACCTGTGGTGGTAGTTTTGCCTGTAGCAGTATTTCCACCTGTAGTGCAATACCCTTGAATTAAGGAATGAATTTGTTTGACGCTCACGAGAATCATAACCGCTTGCCCAGTTCCCAGAGGAAACTTTTTGAAAAAAGTTTCCTCCGGACCTCCTTCCCAAAACTTTTGAATTGGGGGACCGACCAGGGGGGAATGGGGATCGACGCAATACACTTGTATTAAGGAATGAATTTGTTCGACGCTCACGAGAATTATTACCGCTTGCCCAGTTCCCAGAGAAAACTTTTTGAAAAAAGTTTCCTCCGGACCTCCTTCCCAAAACTTTTGAATTGGGGGACCGACCGGGGGTTTGGGGACCGACCAGGGGACCGTGGGGTTTCTGAGACCGTCAGAGGGAACCACGCTTTTTTGGAAAAGCGAGGTTACCCTCCGAACCTCCCTCCTTGAAAAACAAGTGTATTGGGCTTCGGGATTTGAGTGGGTTTTACTAATTCAGTGGCATTGACCTGCAGCGGCAATTTTATCTATAGTTATAATTCCACCTGTAGTGGTAGTTTTGACTGTGGAAACAATCCCACCTGCAGTAGTAATTTTACTCATAGAGGCAATCCCACGGCAGTGGTATTTTGCCTGCAGCGGCATTTTTTTCTGTAGTTGTAGTTTTACCAATACAGGCTGCGCCAAAACCAAGATTTTTTTATTAAGCTGACACAATTTATTGTTTTGCACTTTTCAGTGTTTGCAATATATTGTATGCTTCAACAGAGATCCGGGGTTTTGTTTCTTCCTGTATTGCGACAATTTTACTTTAGTGGTAATTTTACCAGTAGTGGCAATGACGATTGGAAATGTAAAAGCGAGGATGATTTGGACAGCGATAACATGAGTAATAAGAATTGTAAAAATCATAACGGAAGCGGCGCAAATAGTATGAATGGCAGTGATTCTGAATTCAGGGGCGATAACTGTTCCAGTAACAGCTGCGGCAGCAACAGCAGCGTTGATAGTGGTGTGTTTGCCAATGGTTCCGCTGGTAGTCCCGGCGATGGGTCCGGGGGTGGTTCTGTTGGGGCGGGGTTGTTCAGGTTTGATTTGGGTGTTGTTATAAACTGTTTTCTGTTGTTTGTGCTTTTCGGGGTTTTATCTTTTAAGCTTTATGAGCGGGTTTATGATGAGCCTTTTCATTTTTGCGGGCTGGTTATTGCTTTTATTCTTACTGTTTATTATTTTGCCAAAGCTCCTGCAGGGAAAAAAATCGGAATATTTGAGAAGCGGAGTGTTATCACTCTGATTCTCCTTTTGGTTCTCGGTTTTCAGCTTATGGTTGAAATCATAAAGAATATGGATTTTGTATCTGTTTCGTATCTGATACTAATAATTTTGTACAGCAACGAGCTTTTCAGGAAGCCTGAGATTCAGGAAATGTTTAAGAACGGGGCCCTTGGTGGACCTGAATGGCTGAAGCCTTCTGTTTGGAAGGGATTTTCAAAAGACAAAGGTTTTGCCGCCGGTTTTATCTTCACATTGTTCTGTCTGATAATTCTGGAAGTGAAGAAGCCTTATTTTTTTACGAATGATGATAATGTGGTTCAGTTTCTGCCGAATATACTTTATGGTGTGAAGGCGATATTTTCGGGGAGTTTTCCGGCGTGGAATCCTTATCAGTGCACGGGTATTCCGTTATTTGATCAGGGAATATACGCACTCACCTACCCTTTTATATATTTATCCTATTTGATTGCCCGTTTTGCGGGAAATGAAAATATTACAATCGATGTTTTTGCTTTTCTGCATATACTCGCCGGTTATGTAATAACTTACTTTTTACTTAGAAAAACCGGTATAGAGGACAGGCTTTCATCTGCGGGATCCGTTGCATTTGTTCTGTCCGGGTTTATTCTGATGGCGGGGCGGTCGTGGTTTTATATGCTGCCTCTGGCTGTGTTTCTGCCTTTGATGGTTTGGGTTCTGTATGATTTGATAAATGGAAAATCCGATTTCCGCTGGTTTATATTCGGCGGGCTTACCATCGGGCTTTTTTATCATGCGGGAAATGCCCAGATGTGGGTTTATGGAATTATGTTCCTGTATGTGGTTTTAATAATCAGGTTTTTCATTACAAAATACAGTTCGATTGCGGTATTTGGAAAACTGACGGCGTCGCTTTGTCTTGGGGCTGCTATCGCCGCGCCTATGGCGGTTCCCCAGTTTTTACTGACGAAGGATCTGGTGAGAAACAACGGCGGGGATGGGATTCTGAGCTATCTGGCAGGTTTTTTGTTCCCTGCGCCTATAAGCAGAGCAACTCTCCCAAACAGCTGGTCTGTGGGGATGGGAGATTATTCCTACGGCGGGCATTTGTTTTACGCAGGTACGGTATTTTTTCTGATTGCATTTATGATGTTTTTCTTTACGATTTTTTACCGTGTAAATCCATTTGAATTTGTTAAAAAGAATGTGTGGCTTGTTGCTGCATTTATCGCATTTGTGTTCGGTCTTGGCAGGGCAGGCATTTTATGGAATATATTCTGCAGGCTGCCTGTTTTTTCAAAATTCCAGCATCCTATCAAGTTTCTGCCATTTATTTATCTGTTTGTGATTCTGGGGGTCTGTCTGTTTCTGGAGCGTGCGCTGCCGTTGATGAAGCAGGGGGACAAAATACGCAGAATTCTGATTAGTCTGGTGTTTGTACTGATGTTCTGGCATTGCCTTACTCCTCTGACTTCGTTTTATCCTTATGCGGATAAGCCTTATAAACCGCTGCCGATGGAAGTGATGGAAATGATAAAACCCGGAGGACTCCAGACACAGCGTATTGTTTGTTTTACAGAGGGAGAGCCTTTCTTTGCGAGATCGCTGCATGAGGGGTTTAATAATCTGGTTCCGCATAATTACACAACTGTTTACAAGCTTTACTCAACAGGAGGATACGAGCCTTTTGCCATGGATTCGCCGCTTTACGCCCATCTGAGAAATGCCATTGTTCAGAGAAACAGCGATGAGGATTTTAATCTGCTCAGAGCATTCGGCACGGGTTGGATTTTTGCACAGAACAAAGGTTGTATCGCCCAGTGCGACAACAACCCAAATCTTAAAAAAGTTTATACTTATCCGGATCAGGATATTGCGATATACGAGCTTACTAATCCCGCTCCTCTGGCATTTGCCGGTTCAAACCCGATGGTTCCGCTGAAAACTGATTTCAGTGAAAAGGGGGCTGTTGTTGATGTGACGGGGCTGAATGCCGGCGATACAGTTACCGTGGGAATCGTTTATCGACCCGGATTATATCTGTATTCCGGAAGTATTCAGGTTCCACTGACTCATGATCCGATAGGAAGGCTTGTGTTTAATGTGCCTGCAGGCGCTACAAAGATGTCTGTTGTTTACAAAGCGCCATGGATGAAAGGTTTTGCTGCAGCGGTCGTATTTCTGATTCTGTCACTGATATTATGGGTTATTTCGGGGTATGTGGAAAAGAGGGAGAAAATAAAATGAGCCGGGGGAAATCTGAACTGTATCGGGGTTGGCTATGTCTCGGGCTGTAAAAGCCACCACAACTTTTACAGGAGGGCTATACATAACAACTTCCGAACAGTTCAGATATCGGCTCCGAGTCCATTCGGCAGATTTTGCTTTTTTACATAAATCCACCGAGTCGTCTAGTGTAATTATCAAAAATTCTTACGAATATATCAGTCCATTTCCCAGCCGTCGCCTTTGCTGACTGCGGGTTTGTTTGGAGCGGGAGTCCATTTGCCAGCCTGCTCCGGTGTTTTGATTGTCGATGTTTCTGAGAGATTCCATCCAAGTTCACTCTTGGTAACGAAGGGAGTGAAGGTTTCCACTTTTATAGCTGCGCCCTGTTTGAGCATCAAGGCAGCCATCAGGGGAGAAACCGGTTTTCCCTTACTGTCTGTAAGAGTGAGCATATTATGAGTGGGATTTCCCACATGAGATTCAATTTTATCCAGCATCTGCCCAAGCTTTTCAACTTCGTTTCTCGCGGGCTGATGAGTTTCGATATTGTAGAAAGATTCCAGTTCGTCAGGATTATTGATTACCGTGGATGTAGTTTTTGAAAGCTTGCTTGAACTCCATCTGTCACTTGATGCGACGATGTCTTTGTCCTCGGAATCGGCCCAGTTCCGGAATTCAATTTTGCTTTTTTCACCTGACGGGTCACCGGGGTTGCGGTTTACAAAGGTGCGTTCTTCCTTAATCACAATCGGTTTGCCACTGTTGAGGAGTTCACAGGCTTCCTTCGAAGAAAGAGTGCCGGTGGAATCCATTTTTTCAAAGCGGAAAGAATCGGTAATGGGATCGCTGTCTTTTGGCAGGCCTTTCTGCATTGTGCTGAGGCCGGTCAGCATAGTATTAACATGGTCTAATGGGTTTCCGGAAGATAAGCTGGATATGTGTGCTCCCATTTTGTTACCTCTTTTGCTGCTTCAGGGTAAACCGGTTTACCCAGGCAAGTGATTTATATATTTAAGGCACCTTATAATATTATAATTTAGCACGAAAACGAAATTAGTAAACCAAAAAAACAAGCTCAACAGTAAAATACGGGTAAAAAAATAGTAAAGCAGAATAAATTCGGGGTATATGAGTTTTCATCAGAATGGCTGGAGACATTGTGGGACGGGGAGTTGTGGGTACAGTGGGAGTTTATGTAGGGATGGAATCAGAGATGAGATTCGGTTGTTGCGGGTGGCTGGCTGGGGCATTTGGGTGAGATTTGAGAGCAAGTTGGAGATAAGTGCGGACCCCTTATTCACTTTGGAATTGGGGACCGACCGGAGACCGTGGGGTTTGGGGACCGTCAGAGGAGACCACGCTTTTTTGGAAAAGCGAGGTCTCCTCCGAACCTCCTCCCTTGAAAAACAGGAGTATTGGGCTTGGGGATTTGAGTACATTTTACTAATTCAGTGGCATTTGGGTTAAGGCGAGACGCCTGCGAATTAAGGCATGGATTTATCTGATCGTTCACGAGAATTGTAACCGTTTGCCCAGCTCCCAGAGAAAACTTTTTGAAAAAAGTTTCCTCCGGACCTCCATCCCAAAACTTTTGAATTGGGGGACCGACAAGGGACCGTGGGGTTTGGGGACCGTCGGAGGAGACCACGCTTTTTTGGAAAAAAGAGGTTACCCTCCGAACCTCCTCCCTTGAAAAACAGGAGTATTGGGCTTGGGGATTTGAGTGGTTTTTTGCTAATACGATGACATTGAGATATAACCCAGGAGCAGGCGGCGCCTGCGATTCAGTGAATTAACGGTTTATAACAATGCCGAGGGGGTTTGGGAAACAAGCTTTTTTCAAAAAGCGGGTTTCCCAAAAAAAGAATTTTAGATGAGACATCTCAACGAAAAACACAATTCAACCGAATAAAGGCATAGATTTGTTCGAACGTTCACGAGAATTGTAACCGTTTGCCCAGCTCCCAGAGAAAACTTTTTGAAAAAAGTTTCCTCCGGACCTCCATCCCAAAACTTTTGAATTGGGGGACCGACAAGGGACCGTGGGGTTTGGGGACCCTCAGAGGTAACCACGCTTTTTTGGAAAAGCGAGGGCTCCTCCGAACCTCCTCCCTTGAAAAACAGGAGTATTGGGCTTGGGGATTTGAGTACATTTTACTAATTCAGTGGTATTTGGGGAGCTGGCGGTTCAGGTAAGGTTTTGAGCCCCGGAGCAGGCGGGACGCCTGCGATCCGGCAGTTGTTGGCGGAATATTACCGTTATGAAGGTTGCTGGGATTTGAGATCGGCAGATGGGGGGGATGGGCGGGTCAGGCAGCATTGATGAAATATGGCGCCGCCAGCCCGCCCTTTTTTGTTTTTTCGGATTATATGATTACACAGCTATAGGCTTCTTTTATGAACTGCATTTTGCCTATGGTTTTCAAAGCTTCCAGCAGGCTGCCTTCGGGGGCTGTTTTCAGTTGGAAGATTATATGGGCTATATTTCCCGGTTCTTCTTCCTGAACTACCTTATGGATGCTCAGTTCATTGCCGCCAAGGGCTTCCGCTATGCGGGCGAAGATTCCCGGATAGTCTTCAACTGTGATTCTCAGATACCAACGGTAGCTGCTTTCCTCACGGGACATGAACTCCTCTTTGCCTGAGCTTAGGTAGTATCTGGGGAGATCTACCATATAGTATCTTGATTTGCGGGCAACTTCCAGAATATCCCTGACAATGGATCTGGCTGTGGGGATTGCTCCGGCGCCTTTGCCTATTTTGGTTATCGGTTCATCCCGATCTTTCAGATAAAGGGCAAGGGCATTGGTTTCATTTCTTACCGAGTGGAAGGGGTGGTTATCATCCACAAATGCAGGTGTTACCCGCAGATTCAGTTTTTCATTGACAACCTGCGCCATAATAAGGGGTTTGATTGTATATCCCCAGGAAACTGCAGCTCTCACATCCACTGGTTTTAAGCCTTCGAGGCCCTGTCTGGGGATCTGTTTGTGGTCCACAAAACGGTTGAAAAGAAGAGATGTCAGAATTGCCAGTTTCTGAGAGGCGTCAGCTCCGGAAACATCGAGGGTGGGATCAGCTTCTGCGAAGCCTTTGTCCTGTGCGAGTCTGATGGCTTCTTCCATAGTCATTCCTTCCATAAATCTTGAAAGGACATAATTGCTGGTTCCGTTTACGATACCGGTTATACCCTGAACATCTCCAAGGCCGGGGAAAGTGAGAAAATCATCTACAACAGGGATTTCACCGCAGACACTGGCTTCGAAGCCGAGGTTGCGATGATAGCGGGCTGCTTCTGCGAAGATTTCGGGACCATGTTCGGCAAGCATTGCTTTGTTTGCGGTTACAACATGTTTTCCATTCCGTATAGCTTCGAGAACATAAGTGCGGGCAGGTTCCACGCCTCCCATTACTTCGAGAATTATATCTATGGAGGGGTCTTTTATTATTTCATCGGGATTTGTGGTAAGGTTGCCTTCGAATTCGATTCCTCTTGCTTTTTTGATATCTCTGACGAGAGCGGAGGGGAATTCGAGGTGGAAAGCTGCCTTTTCCTTACTATAGGCTTCTCTTGCATAACGAAGGACTCCGGCGCCGACGGTTCCCAATCCCAGAACGCCTACGGTAACGGTGTTTTCGAGGAAAAGATCTTTATACAGGGCAACAATGACATCCTGAAAGCCTCTCTTTTTGGCGAGGAATTCGAAGGAGTTATCGGAGAGAAGCTGGGGGGATTTGTGAATGATTGTCATGCCGTATTTTTCAGGATTTTCAGCATATCCGAGGGCGTTATGAATACGGGCGAGAATAGCCTGACTTTCTCCTATGCCGTCCCCTACTATTTTGATAAGAGTCTGATCCTTTGAAAGGTGGGCGAGGTATTTTTCTTCCATTTCAGTGAGAATGGGATGGTATCTTTCGAATACATATGAAAGTCTGCCGAGTGTTCTGGAGGTCATAACTATGGCGGGGCCATCTTTTACGGCATCGTGGACTTCCCTTGCAAAGCTTTCCGCTTCCTCATCGGTTCTGGGGTAAAAAGTGAGAAGATGGGTTCCTTCGAGGCAGGTGATTCCCCTTGCTTCTCCTTTCGGGCTTCTGATACTTGTAATATCGGTGCCGGGATGGTCAGGGTTGAAGGTGTTTTTTATGGATAATTTGATGTGTTTGCCTTTTCTGATAGCATGTTTCACTGCCATTAGCGTCTTTTTGTGAAGGACTCTGGATCCGAATGCAGCCATCTGATAGGCTTCATCATAGGAGAGTTCGGGGATTGTGCAGGGATGGCCCTTCTGCTTCATTTCTTCGGGGATATACTGGGGATTTGCCCTGTAAATGCCGTCAACATCAGTCCAGATTTCAACATCTCTTTTCAAAGCTGCTCCCATGAGGCCTCCTGTGTAGTCGGAGCCTCCCCTGCCGAGGGTTGTTCTTCTGCCGTCTATTGTTACTCCGATATAGCCGGGGAAAACGATATTCTTTCTGCTGGCGATTACTTTTGTGGCGATTTTCTCAAGGCTTGTTTCAAGAAGGACAGCTTCCTGAAAGCAGTCATCGGACATAAAATCCACATCTTCAGGGAGAAGAGCGGTATAGTCGAGGCCCATTCCATCGAGGAGTTTTGCCATGATAAATGCTGAAAGAATCTCTCCGTATCCCATAATGGCATCGAGAGCTTCTTCTCTTGAACCATAATGGCGGGATTCTATACGGTTCATTATTTCTTTCATTTTATCGAATTCAGGTTCGAGAACCGTAGGTTCCATTTTTAAATCCATAACGAGTTTACGATGGATTTCGAGAATTTCGAAAAATATTTTTTTGCATTCCCCTCCTGCAAGTAGAGTAAGGCCTATTTCCTTTAGCATATCGGTAACTTTTGGCTGGCCTTCTTTTGCACCCACTGCTGAAACGACAATCAGCGGGGTCATTTCCATTTTGGACTTTATGATTTGGGCAACCATCATAAAGCGCTCGGCATCGGCGAGGGAGCTTCCCCCGAATTTCAATACGACTCTTGGTCTCATTCGATTACTCCATTTTCTTTTTTATATATGATCCGGTTTCGGATATTTTCGTTATGATTGTTTTGGTTTCCACACCTTTATCAAGCATTATCCTTTGCATGGCAGATGCGACAGTTTCGCTGTTTCCTGAACAAAAAGCTGCAATGGTGGAGCCTGAGCCGCTAAGGTAGGAGCCATAGGCGCCTGCTTCAACTGCAGCATCTATTACTTCATACAGACCGGGGATAAGTTTAGCCCTGTAAGGCTGGTGTACCGTATCTCTGCATCCTGCGGATAAAAGCCTGTAGTCTCCTGTGGTGAGTGCAAAAACAAGGAGTGATACATTTCTCAGATTCTCCACGACATCTTTTTTCGAATAGGTATCAGGGAGGATCTCCCTTGCTTTTTTTGTTTCTACAGGGAATGGGGGTATTAAAACAACCACATCGGGGTTATCCGGCGGAATCATTTTTATGTGTCTGTTCTGACCGTTTTCCACATAGTTTATGACCGCTCCGCCTTTCCAGGCGGCTATTATATTGTCCGGGTGGCCTTCAAGCTCCACTGCGAGTTCGGTCATTATGGCTCCGGACAGTTTTTTCCCGAGTATTTCCCTTGCGGCGAGAAGTCCGCCGAGAGCAGCAGAAGCTGAGCTTCCGAGGCCCCTGTTTAATGGAATTGTGTTTTTCTGAAGAAGTTTTATTCCGGGCATAGGTTCGCCAAGAGCATCAAAAGCCATCTTCATTGCTTTTATGAAGAGATTTTTTTCATCACATGGAAGAATGCCCTCTCCTTCTCCGGCGACCTTAATTTCGATTCCGGTTCCGCCGGTTTCAACTTCAAAAATATTGTAAATATCAAGGGCTATGCCGAGAACATCGAAGCCTGGGCCAAGATTGGTGGTTGATGCCGGCACGTATATATCAAACTTTTTCATAAAGGATCCGTTTCTTTTTATTATTCAGCCGGAGGGTTATCAGACTGAATTGATTACTTTATCGGGTTAATAATGATGTTTCTACATGAATCACCTTTTGCCCTTGTTTGCCGGGGTGAAGAATCATATGAGGGGGATGATAGTCTGAGTTCCATTGTTATTGTGGTTCTGACTGCCGCTGGAAAGAATATGTTGGATTAGGAAGTTTCAGGTTTGATGAAAGACAGACAAATCCATTATACGAAATGGTTTGGAGTTTTGGAAAAATTCTTTTTATGCAATCTCTAAAGGTTTATATTATCTGATTTCAAAGGAATTTGACAGGTTTTCATGAATATGGGGGGGCATAATTATTTCCCGGAGAAAAGTCAGTGGACCGGGGGAATTTGGACCGTGGGGATTTTGGACCGACAGGGGGTTGGGGACCCTCAGAGGGAACCACGCTTTTTTGGAAAAGCGAGGTTACCCTCCGAACCTCCCTCCTTGAAAAACAAGAGTATGGGGTTGGGGTTTTAAGTGAATTTTACTAAT